>CAIRTN010000328.1 GCA_903881515.1 uncultured Rhodospirillales bacterium
ACGCCCACGCCATCACTGCTTTGCCGATCTGGCTCGACCCGAAGGGCGACGCCGCCCGCGCCTGGGGCGCGCGCGGCCTGCCGACCACGATCGTCATCGACCGTGCCGGCAACGAGCGGGCGCGGCTGGAGGGCGGTGCCGACTGGTCATCGCCGCAGATGCTGGCGGCGATCCGCGGGCTTATGGGCTGAGGCTGGCACTCACCAACAGAAACGGCGGCCGGTCGCGCTCGATGGACCATACCGGGTTGTCGGCAATCTGCTCGGGACTTGGGCCCCACTCCACCAGATGTTCAAGCCGGAACCCGGCGGCCAGCAGCAGCGAGACATAGGTCCCAATCCCGCGATGCTGCTTGATCACGCCCGGCGCCAGCCAGTTCGTGCTGCGCGGCCCCTCGCTGAGGTAGCCATCGACCGGCCAGACCTTGCGCCCGTCCTGCTCAAGCCAGCCAGGGTTCGTCGGCGCGGTGAAGATCGGGTGTTCCACGGAAAACACCAGCCGTCCGCCTTGCCGCAGTCCGGCATGGGCCCGGGCGAACAGGCCCGCGAGGTCGGCGATGTAGTGCAGCGCGAGGGAGGAGTAGATCACATCCCAGGCGCCAGGCGCGATCTCGGCGGTTTCGAGATCGCCGAGTACGTAGCGGACCGCGCTATCCGGCGTCATCTCCCGCGCGCGGGCCAGCATGTTCTCCGACAGGTCGATGCCCGTCACCTCAGCCGCCCCGGCCTCGCGCGCCCAGCGGCACGCCCAGCCGAAGCCGCAGCCGAGATCGAGAACGTGCGCGCCGCGCACATCGCCGAGCCAGTCGCGCAGCACCGGCCACTCGGCGGCACCGGACAGTCCCTCGACCGACCGGCGCAGCCGGCTGTAGCCGGCGAAGAAATCGTCGTTGTCGTAGATGTTCTGGCTCATGCTTGCGGCAACATGCGACGCAACACGCCGTCCTTCAACACATAGTGGTGCGCCAGCGCCATCGCGCCGTGCAGTCCGGCCAGGATCAGCACCGCATTCGCCGCCAGTTCGTGCATCCCGCCGATCAGCCGCCGCGTCGCCCGGTCGCCCGGCGCGAAGCTGATGAAGTGCAACAGCCCGAACACGGAGTCGCCGCGCACCCAGGCGTTCGTCACCCCCAGCACCAGCGCCGCGGCAACCGCGACATACAGCAGGTGGTGCATCGCCTTGGCCGCCCAGCCCTGCCAGCCCGGCTCAGCCGGCAGATTTCTGCCGCCAGACGCCCGCCAGCCCACCCGCACTGCCAGCACGGCGATGGTCAGGAAGCCGACTGCGATATGGGAGCCGAGCAGGGTGCTGCGCATGAAACTGCCGCGCGGGAACAGGTCGATCGCCTGCGGCAGCAGCCACATCACCACGATCAGACCCGCCGTCAGCCAATGCATGACGATCGTCATGCGGTCGTATTTCAACATCGATCTCTCGCCTTTGCGCACAAACAAAACCGGCGGCGCAAGCCGCTGGGTTAAGGGTTTGGGCGTTTCACGGTGCCGGGCCTTTGGGCCTCTAGCTGCTCCCGATCAGGATGCCGGTGGCAAACACCAGCGCGCCGCCGAAGCCAATCTGCAACGCGGCGGATAACGGCGGGGTGTCCATATATTTCCAACGAATCCATGTGATCACCCCAAGCTCGGCGATCACCACCACCACGGCCAGAACCGTGGCGGTGTAGAAACTCGGGATCAGGAACGGCAGCGTATGCCCGATCCCGCCGACGGTGGTCATCAGTCCGCAGATCAGCCCGCGCAGCCAGGGCGCGCCGCGCCCAGTCAGGCTGCCATTGTCCGACAGCGCCTCGGCAAAGCCCATCGAAATGCCGGCGCCCAGCGACGCCGCCATGCCGACCAGGAACGCATCCCACGACGCACCGGTGGCAAACGCCGCCGCGAACACTGGCGCCAAGGTCGAGACCGAGCCATCCATCAGCCCCGCCAGCCCCGGCTGCACGAAGCGCAGCACGAAGGCCCGCCGCGCCGCCTCGTCCTCCTCGGCCCGCGCGCCGACCGTCAGGTTCTCGGCCATCAGCCGCTCGGCGGTGTGCTCGTGCTTTTCCTCGGCCTCCGCCAGGTCGCCCAGCAGCTTGCGAATCGAGGCATCGGTGCTGCGGCTGGCCGCCTGGCGATAGAACCGCGCGGCCTCCAGCTCCATCAGCGCCGCCTGATTGCGCACGGAATCCAGCCGCAGCGGCAGCATCTGCCAGATCGGCTTCGGGCTGAGGAAGCCGCGCACGTCCTGGCGGCGCACCAGCGGAATATGCTCGCCGAATTTCTCGCGGTAGAGGTCGATCAGCCAGCGCCGATGCTCGCCTTCCTCGGCCGCCATCTCGGTGAACACCTTGGCGCTGGACGGATAATCGCCGCGCAGGCCTTCCGAGAAATCGGCGTAGATGCGGCCGTCCTCCTCCTCGGCACCGATGGCCAAAGCGAGAACCTCACGTTCGCTGAGATCGCTGAAGTCGCGCATCGCACCCTCATTCTGCTGCGGCGCAATATGATGCGCAGGCCCGGCACGAGCAAGGCACCTTCAAAACCGGCGCTAAAACCCGGGCGCGTAATCCGCCGCATTCACCGCCGGTTTCCGTCCGGCGACCAGATCCGCCAGCAGATGACCGCTGCCCGCCGCGAGCGTGAAGCCCAGCGAGCCGTGCCCCAGATTGACCAGCAGGTTATCGAGCTTGGTCCGCCCGATCCGCGGCAGGTCGTTCGGTGTCGCCGGGCGCAGGCCGGACCAGGGTGCCAGTTCGTCCATCGCGCACGCCCCCGGAAACGTCGCCGCCAGATTGTCGCGCAGGACGGCGATCTTTGCCGGATCGGGCGTGGTGTCGCTGGCGCCCAGCTCGGCAAATCCCGCGGCGCGGATCGTGCCGCCGAGCGGGGCATATACGGTTTTCACATGCAGGTCGGTGATGCTGCGCACCGGCGCGGCGTTGGAGTTCTTCACCGCGGCGGTGATCGAATAGCCGCGGATCGGTTGCAGCGGCACCGGCACCAGGCGGCGCCCGCCAATGCCTGCGGCGACGACATAAAGCTCGGCCTCCACGTCGCCAGCCGATGTCTCCACCGCCGCCACCCGACCGCCGGCGCGTTTGAGGCTGCGGATCTCGGTGCCGAAACGGAATTGCACCCCGTTTGCCGACAACACCCGGTGCAGCTCCAGGCACAGCTTGCGGCAATCGCCGACTTCCTCGCTGGGGGTATGGATGCCGCCGACCAGCCGGTGCGCGATCGATGCCAGCCCCGGCTCCAGCGCGATGCACTCGGCGGCCGTCAGCGCGAACTGCTCGCAGCCCATCGCGGCCTGCAGTTTCATCTGTGCCACCGCGTCGGCCATCCCGTCGGACGAGGATTGCGCGACCAGCTTGCCGTTGCGCGCGTGGTCGAACGCCATCGGCGTCGCATCGAGCATCGCGTGCAGCGAATCGCGCGAGTGGAACGACAGCGCGAGCATCTTCGCCGTCCCCGCCGCCGCCGCGTCAGCGCCGCAGGCGCGGAGGAAGTTCAACGCCCAGATCCATTGCGCCGGATCGGCGGTGGGGATGAACCGCACCGGGCTCGAGCCGTCAAACATGTACTTCGCCATGTTGCGCAGCACCGACGGCCCGGCCATCGGGGCGACGTAGGACCAGGACAGTTGCGCCCCGTTGGCGAAGCTGGTGCCTTCGCCGGGCGTTGCCGCCCGGTCGAACACCGTCACCTCATGCCCGTCGCGTTGCAGCCACCAGGCAGAGGCCATCCCGACAATCCCCGCCCCCAGCACCGCGATCCGCATCCGTCATCCCTTTCAAGGCACGCGGTATCAGGCCACCAGGATGGCCAGGGATCAATGGCGGAAGTGGCGCATCCCGGTCAGCACCATGGCGATTCCGGCTTCATCCGCCGCCGCGATGACCTCGGCGTCGCGCATCGAGCCGCCGGGCTGGATCACCGCCGTGGCGCCGGCGGCGATCGCGGCCTGCAAGCCATCGGCGAACGGGAAGAACGCGTCGGATGCCACGACGCTGCCGGTGGCCAGCGAGCCGGCGATGCCGGCGGTGCGCGCGGCCTCCTCGGCCTTCCAGGCGGCGATGCGCGCCGAGTTCACCCGGCTCATCTGCCCGGCGCCGATGCCGACCGTTGCGAGGTCCTTGGCATAAATGATCGCGTTGGATTTCACGTGCTTGCAGACCCGGAAGGCGAACAGCAGGTCATCCAGCTGCGCCGCGGTCGGCGCGATTTTGGTGACCACCTTCAGTGCGTCGCGCGAGACCCGGCCGGCATCGCGGGTCTGTGCCAGGAAGCCGCCGGCGACGCTTTTCACCGTCACCCCTGGCGCGTTCGGGTCGGGCAGCCCGCCGGTCAGCAGCACGCGCAGGTTCTTCTTGCGCGCCAGCAGCGCCAGCGCCTCGGGGGAAGCATCGGGGGCGACGATCACCTCGGTGAAGATCGCGCTGATCTTCTCCGCCGTGGCGGCGTCCAGCGCGCGGTTCAGCGCGACGATGCCGCCGAACGCGCTTTCCGGATCGCAGCGTAGCGCCAGATCCCATGCCGCGCTCATGCTCGCCGCCGTCGCCACGCCGCAGGGGTTGGCGTGCTTGACGATGACGATGCTGGGCTCGGAGAACTCGGCGACGCATTCGAACGCGGCGTCGGTGTCGTTGAGGTTGTTGTAGGACAGCTCCTTGCCCTGCACCTGCCGCGCGGTGGCGATGCCGGGGCGGGTGCCGTTGACGTAGAACGCGGCCTGCTGATGCGGGTTTTCGCCGTAGCGCAGTTCCTGCCGGCGGACACCGGCCACCGTCATCCGCTCGGGGAAGGCCTCGCCGCGCTGCCCGGCGAACCAGCCGGAGATCGCGGCGTCATAGGATGCGGTGCGGGCATAGGCCTGCCCGGCCAGCCGGCGCCGCAGCTTCAGGCTGGTGCCGCCCTCTGCAGCGATCTCAGCCAGCACTTCGCCGTACTGCGCCGCCTCGGTCAGCACGGTGACGAATGCGTGGTTCTTCGATGCGGCGCGGATCAGGGCGGGGCCGCCGATGTCGATATTCTCGACGCAATCGTCGAAGCCGGCGCCGCGCGCCACCGTCGCCTCGAACGGGTAGAGGTTCACCGCCAGCAGGTCGATCGGCGCGATGTTGTGCGCTTCCATCTGCGCCACGTGCTCCGGCAGATCGCGCCGGCCGAGCAGGCCGCCGTGCAGCTGCGGCACCAGGGTCTTCACCCGGCCGTCGAGGATTTCCGGGAAGCCGGTGTGATCGGCCACCTCGATCACCGCGATGCCGGCTTCGCGCAGCGCCTTGGCGGTGCCCCCGGTGGACAGGATTTCGATGCCTTTGGCGGCCAGCGCCTGGCCGAATTCGATCAGGCCGGTCTTGTCGGAAACGGAGATCAGCGCGCGGCGGATCGGCACGATGTCGGTCATGGGGCGGCTCCTTCAGCTTGCGCGCCGATTAGTCCTATGCTCCCAGCAGGTCCAGCGTCCGCGCGACAACCCTGGCCTCGTCGTAGAGCGCGAGGGCCCGCGTCCGCCCCGCCGCGCCCATACGCGCGCGCAACCCGGCATCGTTCACCAGCCGGCCGATCGCCGCGCCCAGCGGGGCCGATTGCATCGGGGGCACGAGATAGCCGGTCTCGCCGTCGATCACCTGTTCGCGTGGTCCGCTGATATCGGTCGCCACCACCGGCAGCCCGGTCAGCATCGCCTCGATCACCGACATCGGCAGCCCCTCGAAATGGCTGGGCAGGGCGAAGATATCGGCCGCCGCCAGGATCGCGGGAATATCCTCCCGATAGCCCAGCCGCTTAAGCCGGTCGCCCAGGCCGCACTGGGCGAAATACGGCTCAAGGTCCTCGCCGTGATCGCTGTCCAGCCGCTCGCCCACGACCCATAGCTCGGCATCGAGCCCGCGCATCGCCGCCAGCAGTTCCGGATGGCCCTTGTGCCGCACCAGGCGGGAGACGATGACCACCACCACCCGCCCCTCCGGCACATCTAGCTCGGCGCGGATGCGCGCCCGCGCTGCCCGGTCCGGCCGGAACCGCGCGGGGTCGCGCCCGTTGCCGCAGGGCTGTGCGCGGCGCGAGATCCAGAGCCGCCGCGCGTCGCGCGCCTCTTCGTCGGACACGGTCAGGTAGATGTCGGTGAACTTGCCGGCGATCCACTCGATGGCGAAGCCCAGCGCGCGGCGCGCCCAGGGTCCCGGCTGGTTGAAGAGAAAGCCGTGACAGGTATAGGCGATCACCGGCACGCCCTCGAGCAGCGCGGCCAGCCGGGTGAGAAACCCGCTGATCGGCATATGCGCATGCACCAGATCCGGCTTTTCCGCCCGGATCAGCGCCCGCAGTGCTTTGAGCGCTATCCAGTTCGCGCGGGGCGACAAGCTGCGCGCCAGCGGTACTGCCGCGATGGTGAACCCTTCCGCCCGCGCGATTTCCAGCAACGGACCCGGCGCCGAAACGCCAACGACGTCGTGACCACGCTGCTTCAACCCACGCATCAACGGCAGCAGAAAATGCCGCAACGAAAAATCAACGTTGGTAACTTCGATTACTTTCACGCGCTTTCGCCAAGGCAATGGATAAAAGTCTTTTGGTTCTTTTCTATAGAAAAGAACACCTTCCTACCCAACCTTCGTCAGCCCCCACTTGATCACCTGCGGCCCATCCGCGAACCCGGTCAGCACCACCTGCTGGCTCCCGCGCGGCACGGAACCCCCGAGGTAGATGCTTTCCTCAATCCCGATCCTCGCCCCGTCCACCCGCAGCCGCCACCCCGCGCCGGAGGGCAGCCGCAGCATCACCGCCTCGCCATCCTGCAACGGCGAGACCACGACGGAGGGATGCAGGTGAAACCGCACGGTGAACGATTGATCGTTCGCCGCCTCGACGGCGTCCTCGCCGCGGACGTCCTCGCCGCTTTCCGACATATAGAGCCGCCGGCGATGGATCGCACCGAACGGGCGGTAGTAGCCGTCATGACTGGCGTCGAGCCAGAACGCGCCTTGTTGCGAATCCTGTCGACTGACCTCGACCGTCTCAGGCCGCCGGCCCAACCCCTCGGGCTTCACCTCGGAGGAGTTGGTGTCGGAGATCACCAACGTCGAATGCGCCGCCGTCGCGCGGCAGGCGTCGCGCCAGTCGTCTCCGGCGGACGGGTGCGAGCCGCAATTGACGATCATCCGCTCGCGGCCGATCGACAGTTCGAACGACAGCGTGCCGGCATGGGCGAAACGGTCCAGCTTGTGCGCGGCTGGCGCGCCGCAATCGATCAGCAGCAGGCTGCGCCCGGCTTGCAGGCGCTGGAACCCGCCATCGGGCAGCCCCGCGGGCACCCGCCCGGCGCGGCCGGCCTGTGCCAGCACCTGTTCGACCAGGACCGCGTTGTCTTCCTTGGTGCCGTTGAACTGCGCCAGCCCGCCATCGCCATGGCGGAACATCCGCAGCACCGGGCTCATCCGCTCGATGGCCAGTTGCAGGGCGGCCGGCGGCACCGCCTGTGCAGCCTGCAACCAGGCGCGGATCTCGGTCAGGTCCTGCAACGCGGCCATATGCTGTGCCGGGCTGCGCTCGCAATGCATGCCGTCGGGCAGGATCTGCCGGCCGATCTCCTGCGGCAGCACTTTCAGCGCGCGGGTGAGGAACGCCGGGTGATCCGGCAGCGCCACAGCGGCGGCCACCAGCCCCTTCACCGCGGTCAGCGCCCGGGCATCCAGCGTCTCCGCCGGCAGATCGGAGGCCAGCCCCTTCGCATCGGCCACCAGTCGCGCCATCAGCTTCTGGCGAAACGCGTCATCGGCCGAGGCGGCAAAGAAATCGTAATGCCCGAGCCAGGCCGCGATCCGCGCGCCGGCGACGTCGGGCCGCGATGCCAGGCCGCGCTGGCCGACCGCGATCCATTCGGACACCAGCGCCCGGGCACGCATCCGCGCCCCATCGGTACCCAGCGCGCGCAAATCCCGCAGCCAGGTGAAGCCATGCGCCAGGGCGCGCAGCGCCTCCGGCCCCTTCAGCGCGTCGAAATCGCCAGGCCGCAACAGGATCGCGCCGCCACCGGCCGCCAGCTCGCCCTTCATCAGCGCCGCGCCGCGCGCCACATCGCCCTGCCAGGGGTCGCGCGCCGGGTGTGCCGGCGCATCCGGCACGCGAGAAAGTCCAAGATCAGACATCCGCGCCAGGCGCCGGCCCAGGTCGCGCATCCAGTCCGGGGTGAACCCGTTCAAGAAGCCGCCCCGCGCAATGCCGCGATCGCCGCCGCGCGATCCGGCGCGCCGAACACCGCGGTACCGGCCACCAGCGTGTCGGCTCCGGCCTCGATCACCCGCCGCGCGGTGACCGGGGTTACGCCGCCATCGATCTGCAAGCGGATATCCCGCCCGGTGCCGTCGATCAGGGTGCGCAGCGCGGCGATCTTCGGCAACTGGCTCTCCAGGAAGCCCTGACCGCCGAAACCTGGGTTCACCGTCATCACCATGATGATGTCGCACAAATCGAGCGCCCAGGAGATCGCCTCGATCGGGGTCGCCGGGTTCAGCACCACGCCGGCCTTGCAGCCCAACGCGCGGATTGCCTGCAGGGTGCGATGCAGATGCGGGCTGGCCTCGGGGTGCACCGCGATGTGCTGCGACCCGGCCTTGGCGAAGGCTTCCAGATACGGGTCGGCCGGCGCGATCATCAGATGGGTGTCGAACGGCATCGCGGTATGCCGCCGCAGAGCGGCGATCACCGCGGGGCCAAAACTGATATTGGGAACAAAATGCCCGTCCATCACGTCGAGGTGGAGCCAGTCGGCTCCGGCGGCGGCGACGGATTGCACCTCCTCACCCAGGCGGGCGAAGTCGGCGGCGAGCAAGCTGGGGGCGACGACGATGGGGAGCGACATGTAGCGGTTCTATCGGTCTGGCCCCGTGCCGGACAAGCGCCGGTTGTGCGTGCCGGCCCCTCTTCGCCGCGCGGGCACCTCACATCAACGCAATGTTCACCCGGCGGATGCGAAGATACTGCTAGGCTGCGCAGGCGTCCGGGGAAAATGCCATGACAATTACGTTCATCGTGCTGCTGCTCGCACTCGCCGTGTTCGCCGTCTACTGGCGAGACACCCACCAGACAACGCATACGCTGCTGCGCAATTTTCCAGTGCTCGGCCATTTTCGCTACTTCTCCGAGAGCTTCGGCGAATACATGCGGCAGTACCAGTACCTGCCGGACTGGTTAGAGCGCCCGTTCAACCGGTTGGAGCGCGCCTGGATCTACCGCACCGCCAAGGGCATTTCGAACCTGGTATCCTTCGGCAGCGAGGCGACGCCGGCCTTTGCCTTCCGCAATGCACCGTTCCCGATCCTGGACGAGGAACGCACCGCCTGGGTTTCGAAACGCGTCGGTCTCGCCGAGGGGCCGGGAAGCTGCCGGGTCCCCTACGACGCGCCGAGCTTCTTCAACATTTCCGGCATGAGCTACGGCGCCCTGTCGCACGCCGCGGTCAGCGCGCTGTCGAAGGGCGCCAAGTTGGCCAATATCTGGATGGCTACCGGCGAGGGCGGGCTGGCGAAATACCACCTCGAAGGCGGCTGCGACGTGATCATGCAGATCGGCACGGCGAAATACGGCGTGCGCGACAAGGATGGCAATCTGTCGGAGGACCGGCTGCGCGAAATCGCGGCCTATCCGCAGGTGCGGATGTTCGAGGTCAAGCTCGCGCAGGGTGCCAAGCCCGGCAAGGGTGGCATCCTGCCCGGCGCCAAGGTTTCGGCCGAGATCGCCGCCATTCGCGGCATTCCGGTGGGCCAAGACAGCATCAGCCCGAACCGGCACACAGATATCGGCAACATCGCCGAACTCGGCGCTTTCGTGCACCGGGTGCGCAGCGTCACCGGCAAGCCGGTCGGGGTGAAGTTCGTCGCCGGGCAGGCGGGGTTCCTCGATGACTGGTTCGCCGATTGCCTGGCCAACCCCGAGCACTGCCCCGACTACGTGCAGATCGACGGCGGCGAGGGCGGCACCGGCGCCGCGCCGGCACCGCTGGCCGATTATGTCGGCCTGCCGATTACCCAGGCGCTGCCGCTGGTCGCCGAGGCGCGCGATCGTTTCGGTTTGCGCGATCGCATCCGCATCATCGCCTCTGGCAAGCTGGTCACGCCGGACAAGGTGGCCTGGGCGCTGTGCATGGGGGCGGATTTCGTTTCCTCGGCGCGCGGCTTCATGTTTTCGCTGGGCTGCATCCAGGCGATGAAATGCGGCTCCGGCCATTGCCCGACCGGCGTCACCGCCGTCGATCCGCGGCTGATCGCCGGGCTTTCGGCCACCGACAAGTCGCACCGCGTGGCGAAATACGCCGATCGGGTGCGCGAGGAGGTGGAGATCATCGCCCATAGCTGCGGCCTGCCGAATGCCGGCGGGTTCAACGCCGGGCACGTCACCTCGATCGAACGCGGCGTCGGCGGGTTCCGCAATATGGGATCATGAAGCAGCGCCCCAGCCCTGCGCGGCGCGCAAGTGGCTTGTCGCGACGCGCGCCGCGCGCCATGTAGCGGCGCATGCAAAACATCTCTCCTCACGATCCGGTGGGCTGGCACGGCACCACCATCCTGTGCGTCCGCCGCGGCGGCGTTGTGGTCATGGCCGGTGACGGTCAGGTCTCGCTGGGGCAGACCGTCATCAAGGGCAATGCGCGCAAGGTGCGCCGCATCGGCAACGGCAGCGTGATCGCCGGGTTCGCCGGCGCCACGGCGGATGCGTTCACTCTGCTGGAACGGCTGGAAGCCAAGCTGGAGCGCTTTCCGAACCAGCTGGAACGCGCCTGCGTCGAACTGGCGAAGGATTGGCGGACCGACCGCTATCTGCGCCGGCTGGAAGCGATGATGGCTGTCGCCGATCGCGACCGCAGCTTCACGCTGACCGGCAACGGCGACGTGCTGGAACCCGAGGACGGGGTGATCGGCATCGGCTCCGGCGGCAATTACGCGCTGTCGGCGGCGCGCGCGCTGCTGACGGTCGATGCGCTCGGCGCCGAGGAGATCGCGCGGCGCGCGATGAAGATCGCGTCGGAGATCTGCGTCTACACCAATACGAATGTGATCATCGAAACGATCACATAAGGACATCCAGCATGGACATCCCGACCTACTCGCCACGCGAGATCGTGAGCGAGCTCGACCGCTTCATCGTCGGCCAGAACGACGCCAAGCGCGCCGTGGCCATCGCTTTGCGCAACCGCTGGCGCCGGCAGCAATTGCCGGAGGCGATGCGCGAGGAGGTGGTGCCGAAGAACATCCTGATGATCGGCCCCACCGGCTGCGGCAAGACCGAGATCGCGCGCCGGCTGGCCAAGCTGGCGCAAGCGCCGTTCCTGAAGGTCGAGGCCACCAAATTCACCGAGGTCGGCTATGTCGGCCGCGATGTGGAAAGCATCGTGCGCGACCTGGTCGAGGTTTCGATCGGCATGCTGCGCGAGACCAGCCGCAAGGAGGTGCAGGCCAAGGCCGAGCTTGCCGCTGAGGAGCGCCTGATCACCGCGCTGGTCGGCGAGCAGGCCGCGGCCGACACGCGCAGCAAGTTTCGCCGCATGCTGCGCAACGGGGAGTTCGAGGACAAGGAAGTGGAACTGTCGCTGACCGAGCAGGCGGCAAGCCCGATCGGTCAGTTCGACATCCCCGGCATGCCGCCGGGCCAGATGATCAATCTGGGCGAGATGATGAAGGGCATGATGGGCGGCCGGGCGCAGACCCGCAAACTCACCGTCGCCGGCGCTCGTGTCGCGTTGGAGCGCGAGGAGGCCGACAAGCTGCTGGACAATGAGCGGCTGACCCGCGACGCCATCGCCCATGCCGAGGCCAACGGCATCGTGTTTCTCGACGAGATCGACAAGATCTGCGCCCGCAGCGAGAACGGCGTCCGTGGCGGCGACGTCTCCCGCGAGGGGGTGCAGCGCGATCTGCTGCCGCTGATCGAGGGCACCACGGTGACGACGAAATACGGGCCGGTGAAGACCGACCACGTGCTGTTCATCGCCTCGGGCGCGTTCCACCTGGCCAAGCCGTCCGATCTGCTGCCCGAGTTGCAGGGCCGGTTGCCGATCCGCGTTGAGCTGGCGCCGCTGAACCGCAGCGATCTGCGCCGCATCCTGACCGAGCCGGAGCATTCGCTGATCAAGCAGTATCGCGCGCTGATGGGCACCGAGGGCGTCGATCTCGATTTCGCCGATGATGCCGTCGATGCGCTGGCTGACCTCGCCGCCGATATCAACGAGCGGGTGGAGAATATCGGCGCGCGGCGGCTGCATACCGTGTTGGAGCGGCTGCTGGAGGATATCAGCTTCACCGCTTCGGACCGCTCGGGCCAGACCATCGTGCTGGATGCCGCCTATGTGCGCGAGCGGGTGGCACCGCTGGCGTCCAAGGGCGATCTGAGCCGCTTCATATTGTAGGGCCGCATGACCGATCCTTTTGTCCAGCCGGAAGAGCCTACCGCCGCCGAGGCCATTGCCGGGATCGCCGATGAACTCGGCGTGTTCGATGAATGGATGGAGCGCTACCAGTACATCATCGAACTCGGCCGCAAGCTGCCGCCGTTTCCCGAGGCGTGGTCCGATGACGCGCACCGGGTGCCGGGGTGTCAGAGCCGGGTGTGGATGGAAGCCAGCCTGCGCGATGGGCTGCTGTATTTCGCGGGGGCGTCGGATGCGGCGATCGTCTCCGGCCTGGTGGCGCTGCTGCTGCGGGTTTATTCCGGGCGGACGCCGGCCGAGGTGCTGGCGACCGATCCGGTGTTCCTGAAGGAACTCGGGCTGCTGGAAGCGCTGTCGACCAACCGGGGCAACGGCATTGCCGCGATGGCGCGCAAGATCCGTGAGGCTGCGGTTGCGTTAGGCTAGACCGGCCACAGCACGTCGAGCCAGGCGTCCTGCCACACCGCTGTCCGCAGCCGCTGGGCGAGAGGGGCGTAGATTGGCTCGATGCGTGCGGCCATCGCAAACAGCATGCGTGCGACCGGTGGCTCGAACAACCCGCCGAAGCCCTTCAGCCCGGCTTCGCGGCGGGTGCGGTCAAAGCTTACGGTTGAATGCACGAATTCCTCGTGCGTTCGCTCGCCGGCGGCATAGGGGCGCAGCCAGGCCAGTGCCTTGGCCAATCGCCCGCCTTCGTCGGCGAACCAGTCCTGGCCATGCCGGCGCGCCGCGAGCACGGTCATAAGCAACGGTTCCAGGTCATAGACCACGTAATGCAGTGCGTCTCGCTGGGTGAAGTCGATTGTCAGCCCGTCCTCGGCGATATTCGCCCGCAGTTGCGTGGCAAAGCGCGCACGGGCGGTGGCGATCAGTACGGGATCGGCCAGAGCGAATGAGGCCAGAGCGGCGAGCTTCACCCGATGGCTGTTCCAGTTGTTGCTGGCCGTGCCGCCGCGCAGGAGTTGCCGCGGATAGCCCTCGGCGAAGCCGTGCAGCAGCCGGGTCATCGCGCTGGCATGCGGCGCTCGTGCGGCTTCGGGCAGCAGGTCCCAGGCGATGAACAGGGCATCGAAGCCGGTTTCGTCGATCGGGTTGAAACTGGGAGTGTAGGTCGCGGCCCAGGCGCCGGCGATGCGTGCGGCGGCTGGGATGAAGCGTGCATCGCCGCCCAGCCGGCCGGCGAGGGCGAGGTCACGGGCGGCCCAAAGATCTCGGAGCGCCTCGGCGCTTTCGTCGTAGATGCCCTGATGCGGCAAGGTGCCTTCGACGTGGACGCGGGCAATCGCGTGCGGTGCACGGTCCACGACGCGGGCGGCCGAGCGTTGCACGGCGGCGGCGGACTCGGTTGGGCCGTTGAGCCGGGCGGCATCGCCGGGGGAGATGAAGGCGAAGCCTCCGGGCGCGGCTGCGGCGCAACCGGCCGCCATTGCACCCGCCATCGTCAACAGAGTTCGTCGCCGTAGCATGTGCGTGCCCCCTTTGGAGGCGGCGAGGATATCGCTACGCTGCGGCCAATGTCAGCCAGCCTCCGCGTCGCGCTCTTCCTGATCGCGATCTTCATTCCGTCCGCGGCAATCACCGGCTTTCAGCCGCTGTTCCTGGCCGACCGGGGGCAGTCGCCGGCGGCGATCGGGCAG
>CAIRTN010000329.1 GCA_903881515.1 uncultured Rhodospirillales bacterium
CGATGGCCGCATCCGGCACGCCTGGCGCCTCGGCCGCGTCACCGCGGCAGGCATGCTCGACGATCAGGCCGCCATGGCCCGGGCCGCCCTGGCGCTGTTCGAGGCCACCGGCGACACCGCCCGACTCGCCACCGCCGAACAGATCGTCGCCGCCGCCCACACCTGGTTCGCCGAACCCGCCGGCAGCTCCTACTTCACCACCGCGCACGACGCCAACGACGTGCCGTTCGGCGCCGAGGGCCGCCCCCGCACCGCCGCCGACAACGCCACCCCAGCCGGCAACGGCATGATGGCCGAAGTCCTCGCCCGCCTCTGGCACCTCACCGGCAACCCGGCCCATCGCGCCGGCGCCGAAGGCGTGCTCGCGGCCTTCGGCGGCATGGGCGAGGCCCTGGCCGCCGCCCCAACCCTGCTCGCCGCCGCCGACCTGCTGGAGCGCGGCGCCGTCGTGGTGGTCACCGGCCAAGGCGAACCCCTGGTGCAGGCCGCCCTGGCCGCCGCCGACCCCGCGGTCTGCGTGCTACGCGCTCCCTCCGGCGCCGTCCCACCCGGCCATCCCGCTCATGGCAAACTCGCCGGCGCTCAGGCCGCGGCGTACGTCTGCCGTGGCGGGGTTTGCGGGCTGCCAGTGCACGACACGCAGGCCCTGCGGGCGGCTTTAAGTTAAGCAAGGCAAGCAGTTCTTTTTGTGAACAAAAAGAACCAAAAAAACTTTTCCCCTCCGCTTGCCTCAACGTTCGCCGCCTCTGAGCAGCGTTCGTGCAGGCAGAAAGAAAAAGTTTTTTTGCTCCTTTTTTTACAAAAAAAGGAGTGCTTGTCTTACTTCTCCAGCGCGCCCTTACCGAGGAACAAACCATGCCGTCCAAGATCGAACGCTTCCGCGCCCTGCACGCCGGTCCCAGCTGTTTCGTCATCGCGAATGCCTGGGATGCCGGTTCGGCGAAGATGCTCGGCTCCCTCGGCTTCCCCGCTTTGGCCACCTCCAGCGGCGCCGCCGCCGGCACACTCGGCCGGCGCGATGGGCAGATCAACCGGGGCGAGGCCATCGCCCATGCCGCCGCCATCGTCGCGGCCACCGATCTGCCGGTCTCCGCCGATCTGGAGAACGGCTTCGGCCACGATCTCGCGGCGGTGACCGAAACCGTCCAGCGCGCCGCCGCCATCGGCCTTGCCGGCTGTTCGATCGAGGATGCCTCCGGCGACCCCGCCGCGCCGATCTACCCGATCGACCACGCCACCGCCCGCATCCGCGCCGCCGTCGCCGCCGCCCGCCCGACCGGGATCGTGCTCACCGCGCGGGCGGAGAACTTCATTCGCGGGCAGATCAACCTCGACGACACCATCGCCCGGCTGCTGGCGTATCAGGCCGCGGGCGCCGATGTGCTGATGGCCCCCGGCCTGCCGGATCTGGACGCCGTGCGCGCGGTCTGCGCCGCGATTGCGCTGCCGTTCAACTTCATGGCCGGCATTCGCGGCAAGTCGTTCAGCGTGCCGGAGCTTGCCGCCGCCGGCGTGCGCCGCGTCAGCCTCGCCACCTCGCTCTACCGCGCGGCGATGACCGGGATGATCCAGGCCGCGCGCGAAGTCGCGGACACCGGCACCTTCGGCTATCTCGACACGGCGATCCCCACCGGCGACATCAACGCGCTGCTGGGCTGACACCACTGCCGAAAACCGGAAACGAGCGGCAGTAAGCAGAGTCTTCTTTTTGTGAACAAAAAGAAGCAAAAAAACTTCGTTCTCTCCGCTTGCCCAAGCGCTTCGGCTCCAAGCCCGTACGGTGCAACCTGCAAATAGGATGAAGTTTTTTGGGTCCCTTTTTTACAAAAAAGGGACTGCTTCCTTCCCTTACCTTCCCTGTTCCTTCTCGAACGCCGGAGCCCGCGTCATGACCCCGCCCAACACCATCCGCATCGCCGTCATGCCCGGCGACGGCATCGGCCCCGAGGTGACCGCCGTCACCGTTGCTATCCTCGAGCGCCTGGCGCGGCGGCACGGCCTGGGCCTGGTCACCGAGGAGCTGCGCGCCGGCGCGTTCTGCTATCGTGACACCGGCACCGCGATGAGCGAGGAAACCTTCCGCCGCGCCGAGGCCGCCGACGCCATCCTGCTGGGCGCCATGGGCTGGCCGGGCATCCGCTACCCCGATGGTACCGAGCTTGGCCCGCAGCTCGATCTGCGCATGCGCCTCGGCCTGTTCGCCGGCATCCGCCCGATCAAGGCCATTCCCGGCGTGCGCGGCGCCCTGGCCGACCCGCGGGCCGCCAATATCGATCTGGTGATCGTGCGCGAAAGCACCGAGGGCCTGTTCGCCTCGCGCAATCGTGGCGAGATCATCGAGGATCGCGAGGCCCGTGAAACCCTGGTGATCACGCGGGAAATCACCGAGAAGCTCAGCCACGTCTCCTTCGGCCTCGCCGCCGAACGCGCCGCCCGGCTGGGCCGGCCCGGCCGGGTGACCCTGGTCGACAAGGCCAACGTGTTCCGCGCCTTCGCCTTCATGCGCAAAGTGTTCGACGAGGTCGCCGCCACCTATCCCGCCATCGCCGCCGATCATCATTATGTCGACGCCATGGCGCTCGACCTCATCCGCCGGCCCTGGGATTTTGACGTGCTGCCGACCGAGAACATGTTCGGCGACATCCTCAGCGACCTCGCCGCCGGCCTGATCGGCGGCATGGGTTTCGCCCCCAGCGCCGATCTGGGCGACGGCCACGCCGTATTCCAGCCCTCGCACGGCACCGCGCCGGATATCGCCGGGCAGGGCATCGCCAACCCCACGGCGACCCTGCTGTCGGCGGCGATGATGCTGGACTGGCTGGGCACGCGCGGTGCCGGGCAAGGCTGGCACGACGCGGCGCGGGAGCTGGAAACCGCGGTCCGCGGCGCGTTTGCCGATGGTTTGCGCACGCCGGATATCGGCGGGCGCGATGGCACCGCTTCCGTTGCGGCGGCCGTGGCCGACCGGCTTGCCGGATAGGCTGGCTTGACACGCCCTTAGGGGGGTGCAATCGAATTTCGGCCTCATTGTGGCAGGAAACCGTTTGCCCCAGCTTTCACTGCATTCGCCGGTTGGCGACCTGACCGTCTCGGAAGAGGACGGGCGCATCGTGGCGCTCGACTGGGGCTGGGGGCGCGACCAGACGGAAACCCCGGTGCTGGTCACCGCCCGCACCCAGCTCGAAGAATATTTCGACGGCACCCGCCAGGCGTTTGACCTGCCTCTGGCCCCCGAAGGCACCGAATACCGCAAGAAGATCTGGGCCGCCCTGTGCCGCATCCCGTTCGGAGAAACCCGCTCCTATATCGAGATCGCGCGCGCGGCCGGCGGTTCCCCCCGTTCGGTGGGCGGCGCCAACGCGCATAACCCGATCCCCATCCTCATCCCCTGCCATCGCGTGCTGGCGGCCGACGGTATCGGCGGCTACTCGGGCGGCGAGGGGATTGATACCAAACGCACGCTGCTGGCACTCGAAGCCGGCGGCACGCTGCTATGACACGAACGACGCGCCCATCCGGCGTGGTCAGCCAACAGGAGCCCACATGACCAAAGCCATCCGCATCCACGCAAACGGCGGGCCGGAAGTAATGCAGTGGGAGGATGTGCCAACCCCCGAGCCCGGGCCCGGCGAGGCGCTGGTGCGCCATGCCGCCGTCGGCCTGAACTACATCGACGTCTATTTCCGCACCGGCCTCTACAAGGCCCCGCTGCCGTCGACGATCGGCATGGAAGGCGCCGGCACCGTGCTGGCCGTCGGCGCCGGGGTCACCGAGGTCGCCGCGGGCGATCGCGTCGCCTATGCCGGCGGGCCGATCGGCGCCTATGCCACCGAGCGCGTGATCGCCGCCGACCGCCTGGTGAAGGTGCCCGAGGGCATCGACTTCAACACCGCGGCCGCGATGATGCTGCAGGGCATGACCGCGCAGTACCTGCTGCGCCGCACCCATACCGTGAAACCCGGCGAAACCATCCTGGTGCATGCCGCGGCCGGCGGCGTCGGGCTGATCCTGTGCCAGTGGGCCAAGCATATCGGCGCCACCGTGATCGGCGTCGTCTCCACCCAGGCCAAGGCCGACCTTGCCCGCGCCAACGGCGCGGATCACGTGGTGATCGGCCACGCCAACCTGCCGGCCGAGGTGAAACGCATCACCGGCGGCGCGATGGTGCCGGTGTCCTACGACAGCGTCGGCAAGGACACCTTCATGGCCTCGATCGACAGCCTGGCCCCGCTCGGCCTGATGGTCAGCTACGGCAACGCCTCCGGCCCGGTGCCGCCGGTCGATCTCGGCCTGCTCTCGGCAAAAGGCTCGCTGTTCCTGACCCGCCCGACGCTGGCCACCTACACCTCCAAGCGCAGCGACCTCGTCGCCGTCACCAACGACCTGTTTGACGTCGTGGCCAAAGGCGTGGTGAAGATCCAGGTCAACCAGACCTTCGCCCTGAAGGACGCCGCGGCGGCGCATATAGCGCTCGAAGCCCGCAAGACGACCGGGTCCACGGTTTTGATTCCGTAAGACGTTCAGGCTAGGCCAGGGGCGCTGCCCCTGGACCCCGCCAGAGGCTCTGCCTCTGGACTCCGCC
>CAIRTN010000330.1 GCA_903881515.1 uncultured Rhodospirillales bacterium
CGGGTCGAACAACCCGCTGGGCATCGACGTGAAGAGCAAGGCCGACACCCTGCCGTTCCACCCGTATTACACGATCAAGGACAGCGTCGGCATCGGCGTGTTCTTCATCGTGTTCGCGGTGCTGGTGTTCTTCGCGCCGCAGTTCTTCATGGCGCCCGACAACTACGTCCCGGCCAATCCGCTGGTCACGCCGTCGGAGATCGTGCCGGAATGGTACTTCCTGCCGTTCTACGCCATTCTGCGCGCGGTGCCGTCCAAGCTTGGCGGCGTGTGCATGATGTTCGGCGCGATCGCGGTGCTGTTCGTGCTGCCCTGGCTCGACACTTCGCCGGTGCGTTCGGCGAAGTTCCGCCCGATCTACCGCGTGCTGTTCTGGGTGCTGATCGTGGCCTGCGTCGTGCTCGGCCTGGTTGGCGCGCATCGTCCGGAAGGCGTGTGGGTGATCCTGGGCCGGCTTGGCACGCTGTATTACTTCCTGCACTTCCTGGTGTTGCTGCCGCTGCTCGGCAAGTTCGAGAAGACGTTGCCGCTGCCCGAGAGCATCGCGCGACCGGTGCTGGCGATGGAGAAGGCCTGATGCGTATGTTCCCGATGATCCTGCGCGCCGGCGCCCTCGCTGCCGCCCTGTTCTCCGCCGCCCCGGCCTTCGCGGCCGAAGCGGTCGAGTTTCCGCATCTGAACTGGAGCTTCTCCGGCGTGTTCGGCACCTATGACCGTGCCGCCGCGCAGCGCGGTTCGCAGGTGTTCATGGCGGTGTGCAACAACTGCCACTCGCTGAAGCAGGCCTCCTACCGCAACCTGGTTGGCATCGGCCTGACGGAGAAAGAGGTCGAGGCGCTGGCCGCGACCGTGAACGTGCCGACGCTTGGCGATGACGGTCAGCCGGTCGAGCGGCCGGCTCTGCCGGGCGATCGTTTCCGCTCGCCGTTCGCCAACGAGAAGATTGCCCGCATGGTCAATCACGGTGCGCTGCCGCCGGATCTGTCGGTGATCGTCAGCGGCCGCGAAGGCGGGGCCGACTATATCTATGGCCTGCTGACCGGCTATGGCGAGCCGCCCGCGACGATGAAGATGGGCGACGGCATGAACTACAACAAGGCGTTCGCCGGCAACCAGATCGGCATGCCGCGGCCGCTGTCGGACGACATGGTGACCTACGCCGACGGCACCAAGGCGACCGTCGAACAGGAAGCGCGCGATGTCGTGACCTTCCTGGCCTACATCGCGGCGCCGGAAATGGAACAGCGCAAGCGGATGGGCGTGAAGGTCATCCTGTTCCTGGTGATGCTGACCTGCGTGACCTATGCGGTGAAGCGCAAGGTGTGGTCTGACGTCGAGCATTGATCGGCGCGGACTGACGGGCTAAGGCCGCCGCATCCCGCAGGGGGTGCGGCGGTTTTTTTATGGAGCACAGGCATGTCTGACAACATCCAGCCGGTCATCGGCATTATCGGCGGCTCGGGGCTGTACGACATCGACGGGTTGGAAGACAAAGCCTGGCGCGCGGTCGAGACCCCGTGGGGCGCGCCGTCGGACCAGTTGCTGGAAGGCACGCTGGGCGGGGTGCGCTGCGTGTTCCTGCCGCGGCACGGACGCGGGCACCCGACTTCGCCGACGCATCTGAACTATCGCGCCAATATCGACGCGCTAAAGCGGCTGGGCTGCACCGATGTGATCTCGCTGTCGGCCGTGGGCTCGCTGCGCGAGGAGTTGCCGCCGGGGCATTTCGTGATCGTCGACCAGTTCATCGACCGCAGCTTCGCGCGCGAGAATAGCTTTTTCGGCGACGGCTGCGTGGCGCATGTCTCGGTGGCCGATCCGGTCTGCCCGCGGCTGGGCGACGCGCTGGAGCAGGGCGCGCGCACGCTCGGCCTGCCGGTGACCCGTGGCGGCACCTATCTGGTGATGGAAGGCCCGCAATTCTCCACCCGGGCGGAGAGCGAGCTCTACCGGTCCTGGGGCTGCTCGGTGATCGGCATGACCAACATGCCCGAGGCGAAACTCGCCCGCGAGGCGGAGCTTTGCTACGCGACGGTGGCGATGGTAACCGACTATGATTGCTGGCACACCGATCACGACGCGGTGACGGTCGACATGGTGGTCAAGGTATTGTTTTCCAACGCCGATCGCGCCCGCGCCCTGGTGCGCGAGGTGGTGCCGATGATCGGTGCGCCGCGCGGCCCCTGCCCGGCCGGCTGCGACCGGGCACTGGAATACGCCATCATCACCGCCCCCGAGCGGCGCGACCCCGCGCTGATGGGCAAGCTGGATGTGGTGGCGAAGCGGATGCTGGCGGGCTAGCTCTTTACTGTTCCGTAAGCACTCCAAGGCAGACTGCTCCGACATAACGGAGACGTCTGCCCTTAGCCGCCTTGCGATTCGGTTGGATGCCACGCAGCCTCGCCACCCGGGTGATCGTGGTCGGTGTGCTGGCGATGGCGGTGGCGGCCTGCATGATCGGGCTGCTGGTGATCGACATCGACGCCGCGCGGGCGCGGCATGGGGATTGGCCGTTGCACGCGGGACGGATCGCGCTGGCCACGCTGGCGATGCTGGGCGGCGGCGTGGCGTTGCTGCGCCGGGTCACCGGTCTGGTTTCGCGGCTGGACAATTCGCGCGCCAGCCTAGCCTTCCGCAATGCCGAGATCACTCGCGCCAGTGAGCAGCTCGCGCAGAGCCGCGCCCGGCTGGAAGCGCAATCCGCCCTGTTGCACACCACGCTGGAAACCATGGATCAGGGGTTGATGGTGGTCGATGCCGCGCAGAGCGTGGTGATCTGCAATCACCAGGCGATGGAGATGCTCGACCTGCCGGCCGAATTGATGGCCCGCCGGCCCGCCTTCGCCGAGGTGCTGGCCTTCCAACGCAGCAGGGACGAATTCGCCACCGCCGACAGCGCGGTGCGCACGTTGATCGACACCCGCCCCTTGCTCGACACCCCGCATTACGAGCGCCGCCGGCCGAACGGGCAGGTGATCGAGATTCGCAGCACAAGGCTGCCTGATGGCGGGGTGGTGCGCACCTATACCGACATCACCGCGCGGCGCGCCGCCGAGGACCGTATCCGCCACGCCGCGCATCACGACGCGCTGACCCAGCTTTGCAACCGCGCGATGTTTGGCGAGCAGCTTGAGGCCGCGCTGCTCGCGGCGCAGCGCGACCAGCACAGCCTGGCGGTACTGTATCTCGATCTCGATCACTTCAAGCAGGTCAACGACCAACTCGGCCACGCCGCTGGCGATCTGCTGCTGACCGAGGCCGCCCGGCGCATGCGCACCGCGGTGCGCGAGACCGACACGGTCGCGCGCATGGGCGGCGACGAATTCGCCATCATCCAGCCCAACGCCGACCGGCCGGACAGCACCATGACCGTCGCCCGGCGTCTGCTCGACCGCGTCGCCGCACCCTATGACCTGCACGGCAGCCCGGCGGCGATCGGGGTGTCGATCGGCATCGCTTTCTACCCCGAGGACGGGCTGACCGCCGAGGACCTGCTGCGCCATGCCGACGCCGCGCTGTATGACGCCAAGCGCAACGGCCGCAATACCGCGCGTTGCTTCCGGGCCACGTTGGCGGGGGGCTGAAGCCGGGCCACGCTACTTGATCGACCCGGCAGTCGCGCTGGCCATGAAGGTTTCCCGGTAGGTAATTACCCACCCCCTTGCCATGGACTCCAATCTCTGAATCCATGGGGCATGGATCGCATTGATTTGCAGCGCCTGAGCCGGGAAGAACTGATCGAGCTTGTGCTCGCGCTTCAGGGTCCCGCTAAAACGTCGCGCACC
>CAIRTN010000331.1 GCA_903881515.1 uncultured Rhodospirillales bacterium
GGCTGAGAAATATACGGTCGTCTACCTGGAAGTGAACGGCAAGGTCGTCGCCTCAAGCTTCGCGAACCTGTTCCGCCCGGACATGGCGGCGAAGGCCAAAAACGGGCATCTGGGATTTTCCTTCGACAACTACAATGTCTTCGGCGAAGCGCTACGTCTGGACAACATCTCGGTTTATGTGGAGTTCCAGCGAGAGAGCTTCAACGTCCCGGTTTATCGCGACGCTCAGATCCAGTTGCTCGCACAGCCCACCGCCGGCTGACCTCTCCACAAGCATGATGGGCGCTGTAGCAGGCTGCTAAAAAAACTTAGATGTGGCCGCAACCCTGAACCCGCCCGCGGGCCTGGCCGCATGCGCGCGAAGCTGAGGCGCAGCGCCGTCATTTCGCCGTTTCGGCAACCTGTCCGGCCGTCAGTTCCTGGTTCATGGTATAGGCCTTCCGGCAAACCGCGAGCCAGCTGTCGCGCATTTCCTTGGCGGGCTTCATCAGTTCTTCGCCCGGCCGCAGCACGTAGCCGGACAGGATCCCGTCCGGGCGGCGCCAGACCGTGCCGGGGGGATATTCGGCGGAGGCTTCCTGCACATAGAGCAGCGGCGCCGTGCCGATGGCACGCAAGGCTTCATAAACCGCCTGCAGCTTCTCCTCGGGGATGCTGCCGGGAATGGCGTGAATGACGAAGATGCGCTCGCCTTCCTCGATCTTCTGCAGCAGGTTGGCGGCCAGGAACGCGATCTTGCGGCACTGCTGCTTGAAGAACTGCTCGAACGCGACCTGACCTTCGAACACGAAGGTGTGCGACGACATGTGATAGCGCGAGTCGAACGAGAAATATTCGCCCTGCTCGTTCGGCTCCAGCCGGGTGAACTCGGCGGAGCCGACGCCGGCAAAGCGATTGCGCAGCGCCTCGGTGACACGCTCGGTATCAATGCCGGCGAAGCGCAGTAGGCCAAGCGGTTCGGCGCCGAAAGCGCGCTGGATGCCGCCAAGAACGCAATTCTTGCCCAGGCTTTCGAACTGGAACATCAGTTCGCGGTCGTCGGTTTCCGGCGTGGGGTCGGCTAAAACCTCGTCCGTGGCGGGTTTGGCGGCGGGCTGAGCGGCGTTGGGGCCGAAACTTCTGTCATGCAGGTCGTGGAGCGATTGTTGCAGTTCCGGCGATAGCGCGGGGCTTTGCGCCAGGCCGGTCAGCAGCACGGCGACGCCATGCCGGCCCAACGGCGGGGCGGCGCGCAACAGGATGTTCAGCGCGATCGCACGCTCGAAATCATAGATGCTGACCCGGCCGGTCAGTCCGGCCTCGTTACGGGCCTCGATCTCGATCTGCTCGAAGGCGATGGCTTCATCCGGGATGTCTTCCGTGCAGGTCAGGCGGAACCCGGTGAGGTAGCCGGCCTGGTCGGGGCCGTCGTGGCGCGAATGCTCCGGCCGGCCTTCGCCGATGACGCGGCCGTCGAGGCGAACGGTGAGGGTGATGTCGCGGCCGAGGCCCTGGCGTTCGCTATGCACGACCCAGCCCAGCAGGCTGCGCGGCCGGACGATGCGATCGACGACGCCATTCAGTCTGCCAGGCTCTGTCATACTCATCCGCTCCCCGGAAATTGCGGGTCGATCCGTCACGCGCCGGGACTGCGGGTGACGGGCAGCACATCGCCGATCTGCTGAGCCGTTGCAACAGGCATGTTGGCGGCGGGTTACCCCCCGCTCCCCCGGGCCGGCACCACGTCAATCAACGCCGAACGCTTCGCACACACGCTCGCCGACCCTGCGGGTCAGCACCTCCACCGGCGCGAACGCCACCGCCGCGGCCAGACTCACCGCCATCGATACCGCGATGATCAGCCCGATCGACACGCCCGTCAGCATCCCCCGCCCCGCCGCCTGCACCACCATCCAGCACGACAGGCTCGTCAGCACCGGCACATGCACCAGATACAGCGGGAAGGAGATATGCCCCAGCCATTGCGACAGCCGCCCGCTGAACATCCCGCTCAGCACCGGGTTGGCGTAAGCGCAGAACACCAGCGCGGCGGACAGCGGCACCAGCAGGAACACGCGCACCGGGCTCCCCTCCGGCGGCAACCCGGCCAGCACCAAAAGCGCCACCGCCGCCGGGATGAACCCAGCCGCCGCCTCGCCCGCCCGCAGCCGCGCGAACACGCCCTCCGCGCGCCACTGGCCGAACAGCACGCCGAACATGAAACAGCCCAGATAGGTGCGCGACATCGTCAGCACGATCGCCAGTGCCAGCAGCAACAGCGTCTTGCGCGGCACCCCGCGTTCCACCCACACGAACAGGAACACCAGCAGCGAGCCGAGCATCTCGGTGCGCATCGTCCACAGCGGCGGGATCAGCGAGCTGGTTTCGCCGTAGCGGAAATACACATCCGACAGCGCGTAGCTGACCACCGCCATCAGCGTGTAGGGATAGTGGAAATGCCCGGCGAGTTGCCGGTCCTGCAACACCTCCCCCGCCGCCAGGTTGAACACCAGCCCGGCCGCGATCAACCCGAACATCGCCAGGCTCGCCGCCAGGATCGGCAGCGACAACCGGCTGTAGCGCTTCAACGCCAGCCTGATCGTCCCGGCATGTGTGCCCGTGCGCCAGTAATTTGCCGACAGCGCCTCGCCCGAAAGCACAAAGAACACCGCCACATCCAGATCACCGTTCAACAGCGTTCGCAGCGCGAAATTGTCGAAGCGCGGATCGAAATAAATAAAGATATGGAAGAAGTGAAACCCCATCACCGACAGCGCCGCCCAGCCGCGAATGCCGTCGATATCCGAAACCCGCTGTGTCCCCGCCGCCGCCATCGCCC
>CAIRTN010000332.1 GCA_903881515.1 uncultured Rhodospirillales bacterium
GCCTCATAGCCTCCGGCGGCAACCGCTACAGCCCCAACCCCTAGTATGATACGCCGCGAAAACTGCATTTGGACCTCTATATGTAGTGTTGTAGCCGCCGGGGCGGCAGGAGTCGAGAGAGACTCAGTCTAGCTTCGCTTTTGCCCGAGCACGACCCGCCCAAGCGATTCTAACGCATCGCGCAGCGGCCCCGGCGGCAGATCGGCCACCGCCCGCTGTGCCGCCGCGATCGCCTGCGGCGGCGGCGCGCGGCGCGGCACCGGCGCCATCGGCGCATCCTGCACGAAGCGCAGCCGGGTGACGGCGACCTTGCCCAGATGGGTGTTGATCCGCCCCATCAGTTGCGGCGCAAGGTGCTGCAATTCCATCGCCACCGGGCCGGAACAGCCGATCACCAGCGTGCCGGTGAACAGTTTCTTCGGCACGGTGACCGCGGCGATTGCCGGGCCGACAATGGCATCCCAGTCGGCAACCACCTGTGCGGTGGCCGGCGCACGCCGCTTGAACGCCGGGCGGACCAGGGGCGTGACCAGCGCCGCCAGCCCGCGCGGGCCATAGAGGTGACGCGGTGCGTTGCTGTTTTCGTGATCGGCCGCCATATCGTTCCCCATGTCCTCCGCCACCGCCCTGCTCGCCTGGTACGACCGCCACCGCCGGGCAATGCCCTGGCGCGCGCTGCCGGGCCAGGCCCCGGACCCCTACCATGTGTGGCTCAGCGAAATCATGCTGCAGCAGACCACCGTGACGGCCGTAATACCGTATTTTATCGCCTTCCTCACGCGCTTCCCCACGGTGGCAGCCCTGGCGGCGGCGGATACGGAAAATGTGATGCAGGCCTGGGCCGGGCTTGGCTATTACGCCCGGGCCCGCAACCTGCACGCCTGTGCCAAGGCGGTTGTGGCCCTGGACGGGTTTCCGCGCGATCTCGACGGCCTGCGGGCGCTGCCCGGCATCGGCCCGTACACGGCCGCCGCAGTGGGGGCGATCGCGTTCGGCATCCCGGTGGTGCCGATCGACGGCAATGTCGAGCGCGTCGCCAGCCGGATCGCGGCGATTGGTGAACCATTGCCGGCCAGCAAGCCACAGATCGCCGCAGAGGCGGTGCGGCTGGGCAGCGACCCCGCGGCGATGGCGCGGCCGTCCGATTTTGCCCAGGCCCTGTTCGACCTGGGCGCCACCGTCTGCACGCCCTCGAACCCGGCCTGCGGCATCTGCCCCTGGCTCGGGTCCTGCGCCGGGCAGGCCGCGGGCATCGCCGCCCTGCTGCCGCGCAAGGCGGCCAAGACCTCGCGCCCGGTGCGCCATGGCGTGCAGTTCTGGTTGCAGGACGGCGAACGCGTGCTGCTGCGCCGCCGCCCGCCGAAGGGGCTGCTGGGCGGCATGACCGAACTGCCGGGCACGCCCTGGCGCGCCGAACGCTGGGCGCATGAGGAGGCGCTGCATCACGCCCCGATGCCATCAGACTGGCGCGACCGCGGCGAAATCCGCCATGTGTTCACCCATTTCGAGCTGCATCTGCGGGTCTATGCCGCCACCGGCAAGTCTGGCGACGGGTTCTGGCGCGACGCCGCCCGGCTGGAAGACGAAGCCTTGCCGTCGGTGATGCTGAAATGCGTGCGGTTGATCCGCGCCGGAGCCGGCGGCACCATAGAAGACAACGATACGTAGGAGAGCCGACATGAAGACCCGCGCCGCCGTCGCCCGCAAGGCCGGAGCCCCGCTCAGCCTGGAAACCGTCGATCTGGATGGCCCGCGCGCCGGCGAGGTGCTGGTCGAGGTCAGGGCCACCGGCATCTGCCACACTGACGAGTTCACCCTGTCGGGCGCCGACCCGGAAGGCATCTTCCCCGCCATCCTGGGCCATGAAGGCGCCGGTGTGGTGCTGGAAGTCGGCGCCGGGGTCACCAGCCTGAAGCCGGGCGACCATGTGATCCCGCTCTACACGCCGGAATGCCGGCAGTGCGAATACTGCCTCAGCCGCAAAACCAATCTGTGCATCACCCTGCGCGCCACCCAGGGCCGCGGCGTGATGCCCGACGGCACCAGCCGGTTTTCCTGCAACGGCGAGCCGATCGCGCATTACATGGGCACCTCGACCTTTGCCAATCACACCGTGCTGCCGGAGATCGCGCTGGCGAAAATCCGGCCGGACGCGCCGTTCGACAAGGTCTGCTACATCGGCTGCGGCGTCACCACCGGCATCGGCGCGGTGATGAACACGGCCAAGGCCGAGGCCGGCTGCCGCGCCGTGGTGTTCGGGCTGGGCGGCATCGGGCTGAACGTGATCCAGGGCCTGCGGATGATCGGCGCCGAGCAGATCGTCGGCGTGGACATCAATCCTGGCCGCAAGCCGATGGCGGAAAAATTCGGCATGACCGATTTCGTCAACCCGAAGGAGGTCGAGGGCGATCTGGTGCCCTATCTGGTCAACCTGACCAAGGGTGGGGCGGATTACAGCTTCGAGTGCGTCGGCAACACCACGCTGATGCGCCAGGCGCTGGAATGCGCCCATCGCGGCTGGGGCAAGTCGATCGTGATCGGCGTCGCCGGCGCTGGGCAGGAGATCTCGACCCGCCCGTTCCAGCTGGTGACCGGGCGGACCTGGATGGGCACCGCGTTCGGCGGCGCGCGCGGGCGCACCGATGTGCCGCGTATCGTCGACTGGTACATGGACGGGCGGATCAATATCGACGACCTGATCACCCATGTGCTGCCCTTCGAGCAGATCAACGAGGGGTTCGACCTGATGCGCCGCGGTGAGAGTATCCGTACAGTCGTGGTCTACTGAACCGACATTTGACCGGCTGAATACAGTGGTCCCGTGAGAAGCCTGTTGAAAGGTTTCTCAAGGGAAACTGAACGTGAACTGCTGTGGCATTTCGGCAATCCAGCCACATAGAGCGGTTTCACGCTGACTGGAAATAGCCGTCGTGCCTGAAGAAGTTAAGACACTCTTCTGGCGTGAAACGCTGAATGAGTGGCTGTAGGGTGTTCCAGAGCGC
>CAIRTN010000333.1 GCA_903881515.1 uncultured Rhodospirillales bacterium
ATGGGCGTGGTGGCACAGATCGCCGACGACGTGCTGGTGATGTACCAAGGCCAGGTCGTCGAGCGCGGCCCGGTGCTCGATATCTTCCACGCCCCCACGCATCCGTACACCATCAAGCTGATGGAAGCCTCGAAGAAACTCGGCATGGCCGCGCCGCCCGCCCGCCCGGTGGTCGCCGTGGGCGCGCCGATGCTGATGGTGCGCGACCTGACCATGACCTACCCCGCGCAGAAGCGGCTGTTCGGCAAACCGCAACCGCCGACGCACGCCGTGCGCGGCGTCAGCTTCGATCTGCACGAGGGCGAAAATCTCGGCATCGTCGGCGAAAGCGGCAGCGGCAAAACCACGCTCGGCTCCTGCCTGATCCGCGTGCTGCAACCCACCGGCGGCAGCGTGCAGTACCGCATGCGCGATGGCGGCGAAAAGAACCTGGCAACACTCGATCGCCCGTCGCTGCGTCTCGCGCATCGCGAAATCCGCATGATCTTCCAGGACCCGTTCGCCTCGCTCAATCCGCGCATGACGGTCGAGCAGTGCATCGGCGAACCGCTTCTCGTCCAAGGCATCATGCAGGGCGCCGAGCTCAGCCGCCGCGTGCGCGAACTGCTCGGCCTCGTCGGCCTGCCGGCCGATGCCGGCCGCCGCTACCCGCACGCTTTCTCCGGCGGCCAGCGGCAGCGCATCGTCATCGCCCGCGCCCTGGCGCTGAACCCCAGGCTGGTGATCGCCGACGAAGCGACCAGCGCGCTCGACGTCACCCTGCGCGGCCAGATCCTCGACCTGCTGCTGGAACTGCAACCCAAACTCGGGCTCAGCTTCCTGTTCATCAGCCACGACCTCGGCGTCGTACGCTACTTCTGCAACCGCATCGCGGTGATGCATCGCGGCGAAATCGTTGAGATCGGCGAGGCCGACGCCATCTGCACCGCGCCCACACACCCCTACACCCGCCGCCTGATGGCCGCGGTGCCCGAGGCCGATCCGGCGCACCGGGTTTTGGTCACGGAGGACGCGGCATGAAAATCACCGGCATCGCCACTTTCATGCAGCGCGTCGACGACCGCCCGCGCCTGCTGGTGCGCGTCGATACCGACGCCGGCATCAGCGGCTGGGGCGAAGCCTATAACCACGGGCCAGACCGCGCATTGCCGCCGGTCATCGACTACCTGCTGCCGCAGATCGTCGGCCTCGACCCCAGGCGGGTGGAATTCATCTATCACCGCCTGGTGCAGTCCTGCCGCTTCCCCCCCGGCGCGCTCGGCCTCGCCGCCATCGCCGCGATCGAGCTCGCGCTGTGGGACATCGCCGGCAAAGCCGCCGGCCTGCCGGTCTACATGCTGCTCGGCGGCAATGTCCGCGACCGCGTGCGCGTCTATTGCGGCATCTACACCGCCCCCGACCCGCAGGACTGCCTCACCCGCACCCTGGAACTGCACGAGCGCTACGGCTTTACCGCCTTCAAGCTCAGCCCCTTCCGCAAGGATCTGCACAACGGCCGCTGGGGTGCGGTCTGCGAGGCCGCCGGCGCCTATTTCGGCAAACTGCGCGAAATCTCGCCCGCCGATTTCGAATTCGCCTTCGACGCCCACGCCAAAATCTTCGAACCCTATCAGGCGATCCAGCTCGGCAACGCGCTGGCCCCGCATGACCCGCTGTTCTTCGAGGAACCGATCCGCCCGGAACACCTCCCTGCCTGGGGCCGCATGCGCGCGCAACTTCATGCGCCGCTGGCAACCGGCGAATGCCTCTACAACCGCTTCGAATTCCTCGCCCTGCTCGCCGCCGGCGGGGCGGATATCATCCAGCCCGATATCGGCGTGGTCGGCGGCATGTGCGAAATGCGCCGCATCGCCGCCATCGCCGAAGCCCATTTCGTCAGCATCGCGCCCCACAACCCAATGGGCCCACTCGCCACCGCCGCCAACGTGCATTTCGCCGCCTCGCAGCCCAGCTTCAAAATCCTGGAATACCGCATGGCGAAACACGCGGTTTGGGCGGTCGATCCCTATCTCCCGGTGGATGGCCATCTGGAGCTGCGGCCCGACCGGCCGGGCTGGGGCATCGAAATCGACGAGGCCGCGCTGTTGCAGGACGACTATGTCCATTGGGAACGCAAACTGCCGCTACGGCCGGATGGGTCTACGGGGTACACCTAGGCTTCAGGAAGTAAGGCAAGGCCAGGGCTTTGCCCTGGACCCAGCAGGGGACTCAGTCCCCTGCACCCCACATTCATAGCCAAGAACATCAACGTTTGTGCAGCGGCGAAGCCCAAAAGATTCTTTGTGGCTCCGCCGCTCCACGTCCAACGCCGAGCCAACCGGTCAACGCCCCCACTCTTAAGGAATAGGTTTCCAAAGGCCCGCGGCCTTTGGCGGGTTCCAAGGGCAGAGCCCTTGGCCTTGCCTTAACTTGCTAACTGGACCGTCACGCCCACACCCGCCGGGTATGGCGGTAGCGGGCGAACCTGGTGCATATGGCACGAAGCATTCGCCATCCCCTGCCGACGCCCGCCTGACTGAAAACGGACCCAAGATGCCCCAGTTCGAGACCCGCCTGACCCCTGCCATTATTGCTGAGTTCACCGCCAGCGGCCTCTGGGGCCATCGCACCATCAACGACTATCTCGACGAGGCCGCCGCCCGCCATCCCGGCAAGCCGGCGATCATCGATCGGCTGGGACCGCTCGGCTACGGCGATCTGCGCGCGCAGTCGCTGCGCGTGGCGGCGGCGCTGCTACGTTTGGGCATCGGGCCGGGCGATGTGATTTCGCTGCAACTGCCGAACTGGCACGAATGGACGGTGATGCATCTGGCCGCCAGCCGCATCGGCGCTATCACCAACCCGCTGGTGCCGGCGTATCGGGAGCGCGAACTGGCGTACATGCTGGAGCTTGGCCAGAGCCGCCTGCTGGTGGTGCCCGACCGGTTCCGGGGTTTCGATCACGCCACCATGGCGCTGCGCCTGCAACAGCAGATCGGCACGCTCGAGCATGTCGTGGTGGTGGGCGGCGCTGTGCCGGCGGGTGCGCTGGCCTGGGCGGAGTTGCTGGCCCCGGCGGGCGACCTGCCCGATTTCGCCCCGTTCTGCCCCGACGCCAACGCGGTCACCGAGATCATTTTCACCTCTGGCACCACCGGCCCGGCCAAGGGCGTGCTGCACACTTCGAACACCATCATCACGCCGCAGATCGCGCTGGCGAAGATTCTCGGTCTGACGGCGGAGACGGTGCTGCACATGGTCTCGACCTTCGGCCACCAGACCGGTTTTCTTGGCGGCGTCCGCCTGCCGCTGCAACTCGGCGCCACCTGCGTTTATCAGGATGTGTGGGACGTTCCGGCCTTCCTCGGCAACATCGAACGCCACCGCATCAACGTCTCCAACGGCGGCCCGACCTTTCTGCAGGACATGCTGCGCTCGCCCGATCTCGGCCGCTTCGATCTGTCGTCGTTCCGCATTTTCCGCTGCGGCGGCGCGCCGATCCCGCGCGTGCTGCTGCGCGAGGCGCGGGAGAAGATCGCGCATATGTCGGTGCATTCCGGCTGGGGCCAGAGCGAGAATGCGGTGGTCACCATCACCCGCCCGGGCGACCCCGAGGCGAAGATCGTCGAAACCGATGGTCAGGTGCAGCCCGGCATGGAAATCCGCGTCGTCGATTTCGCCGGCGGCGCCCTGCCGCCCGGCCAGGAAGGCCGCCTGCAATGCCGCGGCGCCTATCTCTTCGTCGGCTACGCCACCCGTCCCGACCTGACTGCCGAAAGCTTCGAGGCTGACTGGTTCGACACCGGCGACCTCGCGGTGATCGACGCCGACGGCTTCATGCGCATCACCGGCCGCAGCAAGGACATCATCATCCGCGGCGGCGAGAACATCCCCGTCGCCTATGTCGAGAACGTGCTCTACGAGAACGACCGCATTCAGGACGTTGCCATCGTCGCCATGCCCGATCCCCGCCTGGGCGAGCGCGCCTGCGCCTTCGTTATCGCGCGGCCCGGCAAGTCGGTCACGCTGGACGATCTCAAACAGCATCTCGACACCGCACTGGTCGCCAAGCAGTACTGGCCCGAGCGGCTGGAACTGGTCAGCGAACTGCCGCGCGCGGCCAACGGCAAGATCCGCAAGGCCGACCTGCGCACCCGCATCGCCGAGATTCTGCGGCAGGAAACCGAAGGAAACCCGGCGCCATGAGCCAAGCCCTCATTGTCTGCGACATCGACGCCCACGGCGTCGCCACGCTGCGGCTGAACCGGCCGGAAAAGGCCAACGGCTTCAACATCCCGATGATCGGCCAGTGCAGCGCCGCCATCGAGGCTTTGGCCAACGATGACGCGGTGAAGGTGATCGTCATCACCGGCACCGGCCGCTTCTTCTGCGCCGGCGGCGACATCGACGAGTTGTTCGACGTGGTCGAGTCCGGCGCCGTCCGCGCCAAGGCCTATCTGTGGGAGCACATTCACCGCATCCCGCTCGCGCTCGAACGCTTGGACAAACCGGTGATCGCCGCCGTCAACGGCGCCGCCCGCGGTGCCGGCATGGATGTGGCGCTGATGGCCGATATCCGCATCGCCGGCGCCAGCGCCAGCTTCGCGCAAAGCTACGTCGACCTCGGCGTCATCCCCGGCGACGGCGGCGCCTGGTTCCTGCCCCGTATCGCCGGCGCCGCCCGCGCGCTGGAGATGATCTGGACCGGCGACGTGATCGACGCCGCCACCGCCGAACGCCTCGGCATCGTCAGCCGCGTCGTCCCCGACGCTGACCTCGCCACCGCCGCCAGCGACCTCGCCCATCGCCTCGCTGGCCAACCCCAGCACGCCATCCGCATCGCCAAACGCGCGGTCTACCAGGGCCTCGGCATCCCGCTCGCCGCCCATCTCGACGCGATGTCCTCGCACATGGCGGTGCTCTACGAGAGCGAAGACTTCCGCACCCGCCTCCGCGCCGTCAAAGCCAGACTGACAAAAAAGTAGGGTGGGGTGCCCTACCGCACCCCACCACCTCCCGCGCACCACCAAATGATACATTATTTAACACAATCCGCCATTTTTCTCTTGCGGCGATTGCCATCCGCCGCTAAGAACAAAACATGAACACATTCACCCACACCCTCACAGCTCTGAAAGGCACCAGCGCCGAGCGCGCCTGGCGGAGCTGCGTCCGCGTGCCGGTGATGATCCTGCTCTGGCTCGAACTCCGCCAACTATTCGCGGCGCTGGATGCGCTGTTCAACGCCTGGCGCGACGGCAGCCTGGTGCTGCCCCCGCCGCCCA
>CAIRTN010000334.1 GCA_903881515.1 uncultured Rhodospirillales bacterium
CCGCCCCATCCCTGCCTGGACGCTCCAGGCCAGTCCGCCCCCGCAAACCGCACTCTACGTTTTTTCAGTCATAATCCAAAAAATGCGACATTTCAGAGTCCGCGCCGACGCACGCCCATTTCATTACGATATCAAAATAAAAACTGTCATCCATGGCGCACAGCATTGAAAGGCTTGTCCTTATCCACCCGGATATCCGGCGGCAGCCCCAGCACCCGCTCGGCGATGATGTTGCGCAAAATCTCGTCAGTGCCCCCGGCAATCCGCAGCCCAGGCGAAAACAGCAGCGCCTCCTGAAACAGCGCATGCAACGGCGCCAGCGCCGGATCGCTCAACATCCCCGCCGCCCCCAGCAGGTCCATGCCGTAGCTGGCGATGTCCTGCAGCTTGCTGGCATTCACCACCTTGGCGATCGAGGATTCCGGCCCCGGCGTCTGCCCCCGGCTCAACGCCGTCATCGTGCGGAACCTGGTCAGCTTCAGCCCTTGGCTGCGCGTATGCCACTCCGCGATCCGCTCGCGCACCGCCGCATTCCCCAACGCCGGTGCCCCGTCCAACTCCAGATGCCGGCATAGCTCCAGCAGATCATCCACATCCGGCCGCGGCGTATCCCCCACCGCCAGCCGCTCATTCATCAGCGTCGTCACCGAAACCTTCCACCCCGCCCCCACCGCGCCCAGCCGCTGGCTGTCGGGCACCCGCACATCGGTGAAAAACACCTCATTGAAATGCGACGCCCCCGACGCCTGCCGGATCGGCCGCACCTCGATCCCCGGGCTGCGCATATCGAGAAAGAAAAAAGTCAGCCCCTCATGCTTCGGCACCGTCGGATCGCTGCGGGTAACGATGATGCCGAAATCCGCGAACTGCGCCCCTGATGTCCAGATCTTCTGCCCATTGATGATCCAGTCATCCCCCGCCCGCTCGCACCGCGTCCGCAACCCCGCCACGTCCGACCCGCCGGAGGGCTCGGAGAACAACTGGCACCAGATCTCCTCGCCCCGCAAAGCCGGCGGCACATGACGCTCCAACTGTTCCGGCGTCGCGTAGGCCATCATCGTCGGAATGCACATTCCTAACCCGATCTCGAACACCCCGCGCGGAACGGCGTAGGCCTCTTCCTCCTGCTGATAGATCACCGAGAATATCGGGCTGGCCCCCCGTCCACCCCAGCGCGTCGGCCAGGTCAACGCCGCCAGATCGGCCGCCGCCTTCTTCGCCTGCCACGCCTTGGCCCGCGCCAACTCGGCTGCAACGATCGACCGCGCCCGCGACGTCGGCCGCCCCAGATCCTTGCGTGCGGCATTGGCCGCCAGGAACCCACGAACCTCGTCGCGAAACGCAGCCTCTTCGGCGGTATCGTTGAAATCCATACCAATGATCCTCAGGCCGCGTTGCGGGATTCAAGCAGACCGACCAACCGGTCCTTCCAGTGCGGCGCACTGCCGTGGGTCAGTGCCAGATGCTTGGCCCGGCGATAGAACAGATGGCAATCCGCATCCCAGGTGAACCCCATCCCGCCATGGGTCTGGATGTTCTCCTTCGATGCCAGATGAAACGCCTCCGTCGCCGAAACCCGTGCCGAAGCCGCGGCCAGCGGCAATTCAGCCGCCTCGGTCGCCAGTGCCCAGGCGCCATAATAGGCATTCGAACGCGCCAACTCGTTCGCGATGTAGATATCCGCCAGCTTATGCTTGATCGCCTGAAACGACCCGATCGGCCGGCCGAACGCATGCCGCTCCTTGGCATAGGCCACCGCCGCCTGCAGACAGGCATCGGCCCCCCCGATCTGCTCGAACGCCGCCAGGATCGCCGCACGATCCAGCAGCATCCGCAGCGTCAGCCAGCCATCGCCTTCCAGCGCTTCCGCCGGAACATTGTCGAAGTCCAGCCGCGCCTGCCCCATGCTCGGGTCCAGCGTCTCCAGCCGGGTGCAACGCACATCGGCAAGATCGGCGAGCACCAGCACGAAGCCGCTGTCGGCACGCGCGGCAACGATGGCGAAATCCGCGAAATGCCCCGCCGGCACCGGCACCTTGCTGCCGCTCAGCCGGCCGTTGGCAAACCGCGCGCTGATCGCCCCCGGTCGCGGATTGCCCGGCCCCTCCGCCCAGGCCAGTGTGCCGATCGCCGTTCCCTCTGCCAGGCGCGGAAGGATCGCCGCCTTCTGTTGCGCGGTGCCGGCGATCAACAGCGCATCGGTGGCCATCCCAGCCGACAGGCTGAACGGGATCGGTGCCAAGGCGCGGCCGACCTCCTCGGCCAGGATGCACAACCCCTCCGGCCCCAGCCCGGCGCCGCCGTATTCCTCGGGAATATTGGCCCCAAGCCACCCCATCGCCGCGATGCCGCTCCACAGCGCTTCGTCATAGGCAGCCCCGCCTTCGATGATCCGCCGGGCGGATTTCGCTCCGGCATGCTCAGCCAGATAGCGCCGCGCCTCGTCGCGCAGCTGTTTCAGCGCGTCGGAGAAATCGAAATTCATTGTTTGATGTTCCCGGCCGTCCCTGCCCGGAACGGTAGACGCAGCGCCGGGCCGGTTGCAAACTGTTGCCAACAACAAGCGCGGGAGGACTCCACAATGGCGCGACTCTGCGAGGGGCGGGTGGCCATCGTCACCGGATCGGGCCGCGGCATCGGGCGCGAATACGCGCTGTTGCTGGCCGCGCACGGCGCGAAAGTCGTGGTCAACGATATCGGCGGCGCCGCCGACGGCACCGGCACCGATGTGACCCCGGCGCAGCAGACCGTGGCGGACATCATCGCCGCCGGCGGCCAGGCCGTTGTGAACACCGACAACGTCGCCGACTGGCGCGGCGCCAAGCGGATGATCGACCAGGCGATCGAAACCTTCGGCACGCTCGACGTGCTGATCAACAACGCCGGCATCCTGCGCGACCGCATGCTGGTGAACATGATGGAGGAGGAGTGGGACGCGGTGATCAACGTGCACCTCAAGGGCACGTTCGCGCCGTCGCGTCATGCCGCCGCCTATTGGCGCGGCAAGAACAAGGAAGCCGGCGTGCCGGTGAACGCGCGGATCATCAACACCTCCTCGGTCTCGGGGATCTACGGCAATCCGGGGCAGACCAATTACGGCGCGGCGAAGATGGGCATCGCCGCCTTCACTATCATCGCCGCCCGTGAGTTGAAACGTTACGGCGTGACGGTGAACGCGATTGCCCCGATCGCGCAGACACGGCTGACCGAGAACCTGCGCGAACGCAGCGCCGAAGAGGTCGAGCGCCGGCACCCCAGGCATGTCGCCCCGCCCGTGGTCTGGATCGCCAGCGCCGAGGCCGCGGATTTCACCGGGCGCGTGGTGGAATCCGGCGGCGGCCTGCTGGCGATTGCCGAGGGCTGGCATCGCGGGCCGACAGCGGAGCCAGACGCCGATCCGTCCAAGCTCGGCACCCGCATGCTGGACCTGCAACGCCGCGCCCGGCGCAATGCCGGGATGAACGGCCTCGATCTTGATTGATCTCGCCACCCTGAACCCCGGCTTCCACGCCCAGGCAACCCCCGACCGCCCGGCCGTGGTGATGGCCGAAACCGGCGCGGTGCTGACCTATCGCGCCCTGGAACAGGGCTCGGCGCGGCTGGCTCACTGGTTCGCGCGTCAGGGCCTACGGCGCGGCGATCATGTGGCGTTGTTCATGGAGAACGATCTGCGCTACCTCGAGATCGTCTGGGCCGCTCTGCGCTCGGGGCTCTACATCACCGCGATCAACCGCTACCTCACGCGCGACGAGGCCGCCTACATCGTCAACGATTGCGGCGCGAAGGTGCTGATCTCCTCCACCGCCCGCGCCGATGTCGCGGCTGAATTGCCGCCCCTGATCCCGGATTGCCCCGGCCGCCTGATGCTGGGCGGCACAATTCCCGGCTGGACCGCGTTCGAGGCCGCGGTGGACGTCCTGCCCGCTACGCCGCCGGCCGAGGAATGGCTCGGCGACACCATGCTCTACAGCTCCGGCACCACCGGCCGGCCCAAGGGCGTCAAGCGCGCGCCGATGCAGATGAAGGTGGGCGAGGGGTTCCGGCAGATCGAGACCTTCCTTGGCTATGGCTTCAACAATGCGATGGTCTACCTGTCGCCGGCACCGCTCTATCACGCGGCCCCCATGGCCTACACCATCGCCGCCCTGCGCTTCGGCGGCACCGTGGTGGTGATGGGAAAGTTCGACGCCACCGAGGCTTTGCGCCTGATCGAGCGCTACCGGGTAACACACTCGCAATGGGTGCCGACGATGTTCATCCGCATGCTGAAGCTGCCCGACGCCGAACGCGAAGGCTTCGATCTGTTGAGCCATCGCTGCGCGATCCATGCCGCGGCGCCGTGCCCGGTCGAGGTGAAGCAGCGGATGATCGCCTGGTGGGGGCCGATCATTCACGAATACTACGCCGGCACCGAGGCAAACGGCATCACCCGGATCACCAGCCAGGAATGGCTGGCCCATCCCGGCTCGGTGGGACAGGCAAAGCTCGGCATCCTGCATATCTGCGACGAGACCGGCGCCGAACAGCCGGCCGGCGAGCCCGGCCTGATCTATTTCGAGCGCGACGCCATGCCGTTCGAATATCACCGCGACTCCGCCAAGACCGCGCAGGCCCGCCATCCCGTGTATCCGAATTGGTCCACCCTGGGCGACATCGGCTATCTCGATTCCGAGGGCTATCTGTATCTCACCGATCGGCGCGCTTTCATAATCATCTCCGGCGGCGTGAACATCTATCCCCAGGCGATCGAGGACGCGCTGGTGACGCATCCGCGGGTGCGCGATGTGGCAGTGATCGGCGTGCCGGATGCCGATCTGGGCGAGGCGGTGAAAGCCATCGTCGAGCCGGCCGAGGGCGAGGAGCCCGGTGGTGAACTTGCCAGTGAATTGCTGGCGTTTCTGCGTACCCGGGTCGCCCGCTACATGCTGCCGAAGTCGATCGACTTCATCGAAGAAATGCCGCGCCTGCCGACCGGCAAGCTCTACAAGCAGGCGCTGCGTGCGCGTTACCAGACGGCTATGTGAGGGAGATGGGAATGTCAGACAGCAAACGTCCGCGGCCGCAGCCGACACCGGAAACGCAGCATTACTGGGACGGCACGCGCGACGGCGAATTTCGGCTGCAGCGCTGCGACGATTGCGCCAAGGCGTATTTCCCGCCGCGCCCGTTCTGCCCCGCCTGCGGCGGCCGCCAGGTCAGCGTGTTCAAGGCTTCCGGCAAAGGCCGGCTGTACAGCTACGTGATTCATCATCGCCCCGCGCCGGGGTTCACCCCCCCCTACGCGATCGCCGTGGTGGAACTGGAGGAAGGGCCGCGGCTGATGAGCAACATCGTGGAATGTCCGCAGACACCGGAGGCGCTGGTGCTGGATATGGCGTTGGAGGTGGTGTTCGAGAAACTTGACGAACAGATCAGCCTGCCCGTGTTCCGCCCGGCACAGGGAGCGGTGGCATGAAGCCCGGATCGATCGCGATTGTCGGCGCTGCCGAGACCACACGGCTGGGCTCAATCCCCGACATGTCAAACATCCAGTTGCATGCGGACGCGGCGTTGAACGCGCTGGCCGATTGCGGGTTGAAGCCGTCAGATATCGACGGCGTGGCCTGTGCCGGCGAGACGCCGGTGGCCATCGCGCATTATCTGGGCATTACCCCGCGCTGGGTGGATGGCACGGCGGTGGGCGGCTGTTCGTTCATGCTGCATGTCCGTCACGCCGCCGCGGCGATCGCCGCGGGCTACTGCAACACGGTGCTGATCACCCATGGCGAGGCCGGCAAATCCGGCATCGGTCTTAACCGCCCGCCGCCGAACCGCACGAGCCTGGTGGGACAGTTCGAACTGCCCTACGGCGTCTACGGCCCGCCCTCAATGTTCACCATCCCCGTGCTGCGCTACATGAAAACCTACGGCATGACCGAGGCCGAACTTGCCATGGTCTCGGTGGTGCAGCGGGAATGGGCCGGCAGGAATCCGCGCGCCGCGTTCCGTGACCCGATCAGCGTCGATGACGTGCTGAACTCGCGGATGATCGCCTATCCGTTCCGGCTGCTGCAATGCTGCCTGGTCACCGATGGCGGCGGTGCGCTGATCCTGACATCGGCAGAACGGGCCAAGGATTTTCTCACGAAGCCGGTCTACATCCTGGGCACCGGCGAAAGCGTCGAGACGCCGATGATCAGCCAGATGGCGGATTTCACCTCCTCGCGCGCGTTCCGCGTGGCGGGGCCGGAGGCGTTCAAGGCGGCCGGCATCTCGCATGGCGACGTCGATCACCTGATGATCTACGACGCGTTCGCGCATCTGCCGATATACGGCCTGGAGGATCTCGGCTTCGTCGGGCGCGGCGAGGCGGCGGCCTTCATCGGCGCGCGGCATACCGCGCCGGGCGGCAAGCTGCCGATGAACACCAATGGCGGCGGGCTGTCGTACACCCATACCGGGATGTACGGCATGTTCGCGTTGCAGGAGAGTGTGCGTCAGATGCGCGGTACCGCGCCGGCGCAGATCGAGGGGGCGAAGATCTCGGTCTGCCACGGCGTCGGCGGCATGTTCGCCGCCTCCGGCACCATCGTGTTCACCAATCAGCGGTAAAGGGCTTGCTCGCGGTAGGGCATCTCGGTGCCGGCGGTCAGCGCGCCGAGCTTGATCTGCGCTAGCATCGCCATCTCGTCATAGACCACCCATTCCTCCACCACCTGCCCGTTGACCACGTGCAGATGCGTCATGCCGAGCAGAAAGATGCGGTGCCCGGTCGGCTCGCCGAGCAGGCCGTAGCCGAGATGGTGTCCCTCCAAGATCCAGCGCACCGCGATCTTCTCGCCGCCCTCCTCGCAGGGGGGTCGAGCAGATGTGCTGCGGCACGAAGCTGCAATCGGGCAGGGTGCCGATCAGCTTCAGGGTTTGTTGCAGCACCGAGGCGCGGCCATAGAGCTCGCGCATGTTCGGGCCGTGATGCATCACCGTCGGCGCGTAGACCCGCTGGATGGTACCCAGCATGCGGCGGTTGAACACCTCATGCAGCCAGGCCAGCACGGCGGCCTCGCTGTCGGTATGGGCAAGTGAAAGGTCCGCCTCCGCCTCGGGCGGATACTGCCCGAGCAGACGGCGGTTCTCGCCGATATCGAGCGTCGGCTGCCCCTTGGCGAACAACTCGCGCGCGGTTTTCTCGGCGATCGGATTGGGGTCGATGCCCAACTGGCGGATGATCGCCATGCTGTCGGCCACCACCCATTCGCGATAGATCTTGTTCTCCAGGATCATGCAGTCGGCCACGGTGCGCGAGACGAAACCGCGGCCGGTCGGCTTGCCCAGATGGCCGTACTGGGTGTGCCGGCCGGTGCCGGTCACCAGATGCGAGGTATAGAACCCGTTCACATCGTCGCCGCGCCAGATCACCTGCGTCGCCATGCCGCGCCGCTCGGGGAAGGAGACCAGGCGCTGGATGGTGTCGCGCACCACGTCTTCGCGATTGTACAGCGCGCCGAGGTTGTAATACAGGTGACAGTTATGGGTGTAATGGCTGTAGATCAGCCCGATATCCCGCTCGTCCCAGATCCGGTGCGTGCAGCGCACGATGTAGTCGACGATGTCGGTATAGATCGGATCGAACCCGCGCAGGCTCTGCACCCGGCGACGGTTTTCCGGCGCGAGATCGGTATAGTCGCGGCGTTCCACCTGCAACACCTGCTCGGCGCCCTCGGGCAGCACGACGGCGGTGATCTTGTTGGGTTCGGACTGGCTCATTGCGACTTCCTTTTGGTCACGTGCATTTCATCCCTTAACCGCGCCCTGCACCAGCCCAGAGACGATGTTGCGCTGGAACGCCATGATCAGCAGGAACAGCGGCGCGGTGATCGAAACAGCAGCGGCGACGGCGCGCAGTTGGTCGCCGGCATTGGTCTCGCTGTTGATATACTGGCTGATGGTCGGAACCATCGTCTGCGACTGTGCATCCAGCAGCAGGGCGGCGACGATGTAGTCGTTATACGCCAGCAGGAAACTGAACAGCCCGGCGGTGATCACCCCCGGCCACATCACCGGCATGATCACCCGGCGAAAGGCGCCGAACGGCGTGCAGCCATCCACCGCCGCGGCCTCGTCCAGCTCGGCCGGGATCGAGGCAAAGAACGAGCGCAGCAGCCAGATGGTGAACGGCTGGTTGATCGCCACCAGCACCACGATCACCGCCCAGGGCTTGCCATACAGCGTCGGCGGATCGGCGGAGATCAGGCTGAACAGCGGAAACTGCCACAGCGGCGTCAGCCATTCGCGCGAGGAAATGAACACTGGCAGATACCCCGCCACCAGCACCGAATGCGGCATGGCACGGAACACCAGCGCGATGATCAGCAGCCAGAACGCGAGCCGGGTGCGGGTACGCGCAAAACCGTATGCCGCCAGCGTGCCGACACTGAGCGAGATGGTGACCACCCCGCCAGTGACCAGCATGGAATTGAGGAACTGGTGATGAAATCCGTCGGCGATCCACACCTGCCGGTAATGCGCGAATGTCAGCCCGATCGCCGGGGCCCCCAGCGGGATCACCTGCAGCACCCAGACCCCGATCACCAAGGCCACCGCCGCCATCGCCAGCACCGCCAGCCAACCGCGCACACGCCGTGGGCCCGCGACGCGGTAGGCCACATCGCTGCCATGCCGACGCAGCCAGTAGATCAACCCGCCACCGATCGCGATCACGCCGAGCAGGCCCAGCACCGACACCCCGCCTTCGGCCGCCAGCGTGCCCGGCGCGCGCAGCACGGTGAACGGGTTGGACGAGAACGCATCCACCGGCAGCCGCACGGACTGCACCGCGATCCAGACCAGCGGAAACAGCGCCACCAGCATCCAGCCCAGCAGGAACACGCCGGCGAGAAAGCGCAGGGAAGGCGGGGTGCGCAGCGAGGGCGCGGTGCTCATTTGCCGCGATGCTCCCGCCAGGTGCGCATCAGCAGCGGGATCAGCAGCAGCACGATGCCGACCATGGTCAGGATCGCCGATGCCGAGGCGCGGGAGACCGCGCGATTGCCGGTGTTGTCAGCGGTCAGATAGTGGAAGGTCAGCCATTGCAGCGAGATGCGATAGGACTGGCTGGCGAAACCCACCACCTCCTCGAAAACCCGATACGAATCCATCATGTGGATCAGCGCGACGAACACCACCAGCGGCGCCAGATGCGGCAATACGATGGTGCGCAGCCGTTGCAGCCGCGTGGCGCCATCGACCACAGCGGCCTCCATCGTGCTTTGGTCTACCGTCTGCAGCCCGGCGTAGAACACCAGGAACGCGAAGGGTGCTACGTGCCAGACGCGGTAGAACAGCATCAGCAATTCCATCGTCCAGCCGCTGGTCAGCATCAAAATGCGTTGGCCGGTCAACCCCTCCAGCCCCGCAGTGCCGATCCCGTCGCCGACGAACAGCCACCGGATCGACAGCGCACCCACCACCGGGGTGATCACATAAGGCAGCAGCGAGACAAAGATCGCCGGCCCCCGCAGGCTGCGCACCGTGGCATCGACGGCCAAGGCAATCGCCAACCCGAGCCCAAGCACCAGCGGCAGCGTGGCAAACGTGAACGTCAGCGTGAAGCGCAGCGCGCGGTAGAAATCCAGCTCCAGCAACTCCGCAAACGCGGCACGCGAGCCGGACAGCGCGCGGCCGAGCAGGTCTGGCTGCAACAGCGCGGCGAAATTATCCAATCCGACAAAGCGGGTTTCAGTGATCGCCTTGCCGTCTGCCCCACGCACCGGCTGGCTGCGGATCTCGGTGGTGCAGGTCTGCCTGAGGAAGCCGGGCGAGCAGGTCTCGACCTTCACGTCGTGAAACAGCCCGCGCTCCTGGTGCAGGCTTTGCCAGCCGACAATTACCAGCGGCGTGGCGATGAACAGCAGCATCAGCACGAAGGACGGCGCGATGAACGCAAAAAAGGTGCTTCTGCGCATCGCGCCGGCCTACGCGCCGGGCTACTTCATGATGCCACGCTCGCGCGCGGCGGTGGTGTAGGCGGCCTCGATCGAGGCCAGGGTCTGCTCGGCGGTTTTGCGGCCGGTGAAGAAGTCGGCCATCCCGGTGCCGAGCGCGCTGTGCATCAGGCCCATCGCGGTGGTGGCCTGATACGACGGCGCGCCCTGTTCGGCCGAGGCGATCGCCCCTTCCGACAGGCGGCTGGGCTGGTATTCCTTGATCAGCCAGACCGCGGTGGCGTTGTTGGCCTTCACCATCTCGGCATCGATGCCCTTCAGCGCGACGCGGAAGGCATATTCGGCCTCCTGGTCGGGGATGTTCTTGGCGATGGCGAAGCCGTCCCAGAACAAAGTGGTGGCCGGCTTGCCGCCGGCGACCGCGGCCGGGGCGGCGGCCATGATCACCTTGCCGACGACGGTGGATTCCTTCGGGTCATCCATCGCGCCGGCGCGCGAGGCCCAGAAGTTGGACATCGCCACCTTGCCCTGCTGGAACTGCTTGGCCACGGAGGCGGCATCGGCGGTCAGGTATTCCGGGTCCATGTATTCGGTCAGCGCCTTCAGCGTGGCCAGCGTCTTCAGGCCGGTGGCGTTGTTGATCGTCGGCACATTGCCGGCACCGACGAAGCTGCCGCCATAGGCGGGGAACAGGTTGATGAATTCCATCGCCAGATCCCAGCCCGCCTTCCACGAGCCGGCGAACGGATACTGCACCGCGTTCGCCTTGCGCATTGCGGCGGCGGCGGCGAGGATGTCGTCGTAGGTCTTGGGCACCGGGATGTTCAGCGACTTCAGGACGTCCTCGCGGTACATGAAGTGCTGGGTGTTCACCATCATGGCGATGGCCATCACCTTGCCGTCGATCCGCACCAGCTGGTTCGGGGTCAACTGCTGACCGAACTTTGCCACCAGATCATCGAGCGGGCGAACCAGGCCGTCATTCAGCAGCGGCACCAGATTATTCGGCGCGGTGCCGGCGATGTTATACAGCGCCGGCTTCGCGGCCAGGGCGGCGGGCTGCTTGTCGCGATACAGCATGTCGAACTCGACCTGCAGATTGCCGCATTCCGCCATCGCGGTGGTGACGGCTTTCCACGCCGGGAAGCTCGCCGTCATGATCTTGATCGGCATCGGCGGATGAATGTCGCACGCCGCCTGCGCCGACACCGAAGCCAGCAACGATACCGCAGCCATCGCCGCAAATTTGCGAAGCATCATCTGTCCCCCTCGTGCGCTCGCCAGCATGGCCGCGCGGTTGAATGGCGCAAGCCTGACAGACGTTGCATGCGCATTCAAGGTGCGTCGGCGTCATGAACTGTAAATCCGAAGCCTCAGACCGAACGCAGATCGATACCGGGGTCAGCGGCCTGCGCCGGTGTCAGGCCGTGCGGCCGGGCGAGCAAGGCGCGGGCAGCCATGTGCTCGGCGGGGCGATTGAGCGATTCGACGGCGAGCAGCCGGTCCCCGGCGAAACAGAACACCGATAACGCGTCGCTGTCGGCATCGCCACGGATGACGGTCTGATCATGGCCGGTGGCAAGACCGGCGATCTGCAGTTTCAGCGCGCCCTGATCGCTCCAGAACCACGGCACCTTGGCATAGGGTGCTGGGCGGCCGAGCAGACGCTCGGCGATGCAGCGGGCGTGATCGGCGGCGTTCTGCACCGATTCCAGGCGGACCCTGCCGCTGCCGGTGGGAAAGCTGGCGCAATCGCCCATCGCACTGATTGCGGGGTCGGCGGTGAGCAGGGTGGCATCGACCACGATGCCATTGGCGCAGGCGAGACCGGCGGCCTCGGCAAGCTCGGTATTGGGGATGACGCCGATGGCCACCAGCACAAGGTCGGCCATGACAGTCTCGGCAGCTGAGCCGAACAGCAGGCGGCTGCCCCACGCACGGTGGCGGGCAACAAGCGCCTCTGCCATCGGCGCGGAAACGCCGCGCAGCAACGCACGCGGCGCCGCCTCGATGACGGTGACGGCCAGCCCACGTGCCGCGGCCACGGCGGCGAACTCCAGGCCGATGAACCCCGCGCCGATGATCGCCACCGAGCGCGCGGTGCCCAGCGCATCGCGCAGCACCCGCGCGTCCGCCAGCGTGCGCAGCCCGAGTGCGCCCGCCATGCCCGGAATCTCCCGGTTGCGCGCGCCGGTGGCCAGCGCGAGATGGCCGTAGCCAATGCTCTCGCCGCTCGACAGCGCAACACGCTGCGCCGCGCGGTCGATCGCGGTGACGCGGGTGGAGGCCAGCAGCTCGATCGACTGCGCCGCAAAGAAACTCTCCGGCCGCAGCGGCAGCGCGGCCTCGTCGATCTGCCCCAGCAGATAGGCCTTCGACAGCGGCGGGCGCTGGCACGGCAGGCCCGGCTCGTCGTTGATGATCATGATGCTGCCGGCGAAGCGGCCCTGGCGCAGCGAGGCGGCAAGCTGCACCGCCGCCTGGCCGCCGCCGGCACTCAGCACATCGGCGTGGCGCACCGGCTCAGGTCCGGATGCGCACCGGCATCGACGCGTAGCCCTTGACGAAGGTGGAGAACACCCGGGTTGGCTCGTCCAGCACCTCGATCTCCAGCCCGCGCTTCAGGATCTCCTCCCACACAATCCGCAACTGCATCTCGGCCAGCCGGTTGCCGACGCAGCGATGAATGCCGAAGCCGAAGGAGAGGTGCTGGCGCGCGCGCGGACGGTCGATGATCAGCTCGTTCGGCCGGTCGATCACCTCCTCGTCGCGATTGCCGGAGACGTACCACATCACGACGCGGTCGCCCGCGCGGATCTGCCTGCCGCCGAACTCGATGTCCGACAGGGCGGTGCGGCGCATATGCGCCAGCGGCGTCTGCCAGCGGATGATCTCCGGCACCGCGCTGTCGAGCAGTGCCGGATTGGCGCGCAATTTCGCGAACTGCTCGGGGAACTGGCTGAACGCATACAGCCCGCCGGTCAACGAATTGCGCGTGGTATCGTTGCCGCCGACGATCAACAGGATCAGATTGCCGAGGAATTCCTGCGGCGACATGTTCCGCGTCACCGGCGAGTGACACAGCATCGAGATCAGGTCGTTGCCCGGCGTGTCGAGGTTGATGCGCTCGTTCCACAGATTGAGGAAATAGGCGGCGCATTGCCGCAGCTCGGCCTGCCGCTGTTCCTCGGTCTCGACGATGCCGCCGCCCGGCACTGCGGTCGCGACGTCGGACCAGCGGGTGAGCTTGCGGCGATCCTGAAACGGGAAGTCGAACAGGGTGGCCAACATCTGCGTGGTCAGCTCGATGGAAACACGGTCCACCCAGTCGAACGCCTCGCCGCGCGGCAGGCCGCCGATGATCGCCTCGGCGCGCTCGCGGATGGTGGCTTCCAGCTTCACCAGATTATCCGGCGCCACGATCGGGCTGACCACCTTGCGCTGCGCGTCGTGTTTCGGCGGGTCCATGGCGATGAACATCGGCAGCGGAAAATTCTGCCGCTGGTCGCGGATGGTGATGCCGCCGAGGCTGGCTTCGGAGGAGAACACCGCGTGGTTGGTGTCCACCGCCATGATGTCTTTGTACTTCGTGATCGACCAGTACGGGCCGAACTCGCTGTCGGCGGTGTAGTGCACCGGGTCCTCGCGGCGCAACCGTTCGAAGGTCGGCCAGAAGCTGTTGGCCTGGAACATCGCCGGCTGGGCGGGGTTCAATTCGGCGAGCGGGGTGGCATAGGCCTTCTCACGGGCGTCTTGGATCGTCTGGGTCGACACGTGGTTCATCGGTCGCTCCTCGGGATTAATGTTGGCCGGCGGGCATGCGCACGATCAGCCCGTCCAGCGCCGGGGTGACGTCGATCTGACACGACAACCGGGAATCATCCTCGGTGCCGTTGGCGAAGGACAGCATGGTTTCCTCCTGCGCGGTGCGCGCGCCGGTGGCGGCGAGCCATGCGGCATCGACATGCACGTGACAGGTCGCACAGGCGCATTCGCCGCCGCAATCGGCGTCGATGCCGGGGATATTGTTGTCCACCGCGCCGCGCATCACCGAGCTGCCGACGGGAACGTCGACGGTGTGCTTGGTTCCGTTGTGTTCGATGTAGGTGATCGACGGCATGCCTGATCCGGGCTCCCTGGTTTTAACTTCGGCATCGTTACGACGGCCGATTTGTGCGCAGTATTGCAGGGTTGCCGGCGCATGTCTTGCGTGATCGCGCCCGGCCTCGCACCTTGACGGGAGAAGGCTGGGAGGGACTGCCATGGCTGACGAGTTCGACTATGTGATCGTGGGCTCCGGGGCCGCCGGTTCGGTGCTGGCCAATCGGCTGACCGCGGATGGCAAGACCACCGTGTGCGTGCTCGAGGCCGGTCCGCCGGATCGCAACCCCTTCATCCATATCCCGGCCGGCTTCCTGGAAACCCTGAAGAACCCCGGCGTCACCTGGCAGTTCAGCACCGAGCCGACCGCGAATACCGGCGGGCGGCGCATCGCCACCGTGCAGGGCCGCACGCTGGGCGGCTCGTCCTCGGTGAACGGCATGATCTACAATCGCGGCCAGCCGGCCGATTTCAACGGCTGGGCGCAGCGCGGCAATCGCGGCTGGGGTTGGGACGACGTGCTGCCGTATTTCAAGCGCTCGGAAAACCGCATCGGCTTCGGCGAGGCGGCGGTGCGCGGGCGCGAGGGCAATCTGCCGGTCACCGACATGGACTGGTTCCATCCGCTGTCCGAGGCGTTCATCGCCGGCTGCGTCGGCATGGGGATCCCGCGCAACCCGGACTACAACAGCGGCGACCAGGCCGGCGTCGGTTACTATCAGCGGCTGATCCGCAACGGCCGCCGAGTCAGCGCGGCACGCGCGTTCCTGAAGCCGGCGGTGGCGCGCGGCAATGTCGAGGTGCGCACCAATGCGCGCGCCAATCAGATCGTGCTGGAGGGCAAGCGCGCGGTGGGCGTGCGCTATATCAGCGAGCGCGGGGGGGCGGCCAAGGAAGTTCGCGCCCGGCGCGAAGTGATTGTCAGCGCCGGTACGGCGAATTCGGCGCGGCTGCTGCAGATCTCCGGCATTGGGCCAGCCGATCTTCTCGGCCGCCTGGGTGTCGAGGTGAAGCACGAACTGCGTGGTGTGGGGGCGAATCTGCGCGACCACTACGCCTCGCGCTTCGTGATGCGGGCCAAGCCCGGCATCGCCACGCTGAACCAGTTGTCGCGCGGGCTGCGGCTGGTCAATCAGATCGCGCGCTGGAGCATGGGGCTGCCGAGCATCCTGGCCACCACGCCGTCGCATGTGCATGTGTTCTGGAAATCGAACGACGCGCTTGATGCGCCCGACCTGCAATGCGTGTTCACCCCGGGGTCCTATGCCCAGGGCAAGGTCTATGTGCTCGACGACTATCCCGGCCTGACCGCCGGTGCCTGGCAGCACCGGCCGGAGAGCCATGGCTGGGTGCGTGCCCGCAGCACCGATGTGTTCGAGGACCCGGAGATCCAGCCCAACTACCTCTCCGACCCGATGGATGTGCGGGTACATCTGGGCGGCATGCGGCTGCTGAGGCGGATGCTGAGCACGCCGGAACTGTCTAAGCTGGTCGATGCCGAGACCCTGCCGGGCCGCCATGTGCAAACCGACGACGAACTGCTCGACTTCGCGCACCGCAACGGCAGCACCACCTATCATCTGTGCGGCACATGCCGGATGGGGCCCGATACCGACCCGACTTCGGTGGTGTCAGACCGGTTGCAGGTGCATGGGATGGAAGGATTGCGCGTGGTTGACGCCTCGATCATTCCGCACATCCCGTCGGCGAATACCTATGCCAGCACCTTAATGATCGCGGAAAAGGCGTCGGACATGATCCGCGGCGTCGCCGCCTGAATGCCGCGCGCACCGGAATTTTTCCGCGCGGTGGTGGAGACCTCCGCCGGGTGCTTCGAGATCGAGGTGCATCGCGCCTGGGCGCCGCATGGCGCCGACCGGTTCTATGAACTGGTGACGTGCGGCTACTACGATGACTCGCGGTTCTACCGCACGGTCGCGGGCAAATGGGTGCAGTTCGGCATCGCCGGCGATCCGGCGGTGGCGCAGGCCTGGCGGGGCCGGACCATTCCCGACGATCCGTTGCTGCAATCCAACACCACAGGTTTCGTGGCCTTCGCCAATACCGGGCCGGGCACGCGCTCAACCCAGGTGTTCGTCAACCTGCGCGACAACGCGGCGCAGAACGATCCCGAGCCGGCCTTCGCGCCGTTCGGCAAGGTCGTCGCAGGTATGGACGTGGTTGAACGGCTTTATGCCGGCTACGGCGAAACCTCAGGCGGCGGCATGCGTGCCGGCGGGCAGGACGCGATGTTTGCCGGCGGCAATCGCTACTTGGACGAACATTTCCCGAAGCTGGACCGGC
>CAIRTN010000335.1 GCA_903881515.1 uncultured Rhodospirillales bacterium
CATAGGCATCCGCCGCCTCCTGGTCGACCACGCCCTCGCCAGTTGAACGCATCCAGGCAGGCTCACCACGCGCATCGCGGGTCTGAGTCAGCACCGACAGCCCGTCGCGCCCGCGCAGCACCACCAGCACCCCGCCCGAATCGGCATCGCCGCGTCGCAGCACCGCACCGAAGCGGCCATTGGCATTGCCGAGGCGGAGCGCCGCTTGCACCCAGATTCCGGCCTTCACACGCGCTTCAGGCACGGGCAGTTCCTCCACCATCGATGCTCAGTGCCTGCCCGGTGACCGATCCGGCCCCCGCGCGGGCCAGGAATGCAACCATTTCGGCAACCTCGAACGGCTTCACCACCCGACCGGTCGGCATTCCCGCCGCCGCTTCCGCGGCGGTGATGCCGATCTCGCGATAGCGCTGTGCCGCCATGTCGGTATCGACCCAGCCGGGGCAGATCGCGTTCACCGTGATGCCCCGTGGCGCGAGCTTCATCGCCAGCGCCCTCGTCAGCCCGACCACGCCATGCTTGGCGGCGCAATAAGCCACCTGATCCGACACGCCGCGCAGCCCAAGGATCGAGGCAATGTTGACGATCCGCCCGGTGCGGTCAGGCAGCTTCGCTTCCGCAGCCGCGCAACAAGCCCAGGTGCCGGTCAGATTGGTCGCCATGATCGCGTCCCAATCCTCGTCCGGTCCGGCCAGGCCCGCGTTGTTCACCAGCAGATCGAGCCGCTGCAACCCGCCGAAGAAATCGTGCACGGCCGCGGCGTCGGTGACATCGAGCGGCGTATGGCTGATGCCCCATTCGGCCGGCGGCGCGCTGCGCGAGGCCGCGATCACCGCGAAGCCATCGGACACCAGCCGGCGCGCGATCGCCAGGCCGATGCCACGCGAGGCCCCGGTCACCACGGCGACGCGCACGGTCGGCCCGTTCATGCCGCGGTTGTTCCGCCATCGACGGGCAGCACCACGCCGGTGATGAAGCTCGCGGCGTCGGAGGCCAGGAACGCCACCGCGGCGGCGATCTCAGCGGGAGCGGCAAACCGGCGCAGGGGGACGGCCGCAGTATAGGCATCGGTCGAATTGGTGCTGAACTTGTCGGGATAGCGCGCGGCCAACTGGCCGATCACATCGTTCAGCATCGCGGTATCGGTGCTGCCCGGGGCAACACAGTTGAACCGTATATTATGCGCCGCCCAGTCCAGCGCCGCGCTCTTGGTCAATTGCGCGATCGCCGCTTTGCTGGCGCCATAGGCCGCCGAGAGCGGCTTGCCGATCAGCGCCTGGTCGGAGGCGATGTTGACGATCGCACCCTTGTTCTGCGCGATCATTCCCGGCAGCACCGCGCGGATCAGCGCGTAGGCTGCCAGAAAATTCACCGCGAACACGCGCGCGGTTTCGGTCACCGATGTCTCCATCACCGAGCCCAGGACCGTGACCCCGGCACAGTTCACCAGGATGTCCACCGTTCGTCCGCCGATGACCGCAAGCGCGCGCGCTTCCACGGTTTCGGGGTCCGACAGGTCAAAATCCGGCAGATCGATGCCGATCACCTCGCAGCCATCGGCTTCGAGCAATGTGGCGACGGCACCACCGATCCCGCCGCGATGGCCGGTGACGATGGCAAGACGGCCTCTCAGGCCGAAGGAAATGGGGGCGTGCTGCATCCGCTACAGTTGCGGCGGCAGCGGCGGGTTGGCAAGGCTTGCACACCAGCCGCGGCTGACGAAATATCGAACGCACTCAACGGGGAACGACGCATGAAGCTTGGACTGGCCTTGCTCGCCGCGGCCCTGGTGCTTGCCGGCACCGCTGTGCACGCACAGGAAAAGGTGACGTTCGGCCTCGACCGCTCCGCGCAGCCGGAATTCGCCGGCTATTACCAGGCGATCGCCAAAGGCATCTATCTGCGCCGTGGCCTGGATGTGACGCTGCGCCAGGGCGGACCCGCAATGAATGCGGTGCAGATGCTGACGTCCGGCCGGCTCGACTTCGCCATCGCTCCCGATAGCTACACCGTGCTGAATTTCGTGCGCGACAAGCAGCCCTACCGCGCGATCGCCGCGATGTTCCAGAAAGACAGTTCGGTGCTGCTCGCGCATCCCGATGTCGGCCATGACGCGTTTCCGCAGCTGAAAAGCGTGCCGATTATGGTGACGCCACAGACCCAGGCGGGGATCTGGAATTTCCTGCGGGCGAAATACGGCTACAACGCCGCGCAGATCCGCCCGTACGACGGCACATTGAAGCCCTTCCTGGCCGACAAGATGGCGGTGCAGCAGGGCTTCCTCGGACTAGAGCCGATTCTGGTGACGCAGCAGGGCGGGTTCGAGCCGGTGGTGCTGCTGGAGGCCGATAGCGGGTTTCTCGGCTACGGGCAGTTACTGGTGACTTCGGAAAAGCTGTCGCGCGGCCGGCCAGACCTCATGCGCAAATTCGTCAATGCCTCGATCGAGGGCTGGTATTCCTATCTCTATGCTGACGGCAGACCCGGCGAGGCGCTGATCAAGAAGGAAAATCCGGCGATCACCGACGAGATCCTCGCCTATGGCAAGGACGCTTTGATGCGCAACGGCATCCTGGAATCCGGCGATGGCGAACGCGATGGCATCGGCGCGATGACCGATGCGCGCTGGGCGGCATTTGGCCGCACGGTGAAGCAGCCTGGGATGTACCCGGTCGACCTCGATGTGTCGAAGGCCTACACTACCGAGTTCGTCGACAAGCGGGTCGGCGTCGCGATCAAGAAGCGGAACTGAACGTGCTGGCCATTGATGGCGTTTCGCGCCGCTTCGCCAACGGTGTGGAGGCGCTGCGTGATGCCTCGTTGCGGCTGGGCCAGGGCGATTTCGTAGCATTGCTCGGCCCGTCCGGCTGCGGCAAATCGACCCTGCTGCGGCTGATCGCTGGGCTGGATCGGCCCGATTCCGGCCGACTGGTCTGGAACGGCGGCGCGCCCGATATCGGCTTCGTGTTTCAGGACGCGACACTGCTGCCATGGGCGACGGCGGCCGAGAACGTCTTCCTGCCCCTGCGCCTGCGCGGGCAAGGCTGGGCCGACGCCGCGCCGCAGGTCGGCGCCGCCCTGGCCCGCGTCGGGCTGTCCGGCTTCGAGGCGGCCCGGCCGCGCGAGCTCTCCGGCGGGATGCGGATGCGGGTCTCCATCGCCCGGGCGTTGGTGACCCGTCCAAAGGTGCTGCTGATGGACGAGCCGTTCGCGGCGCTGGATGAGTTTACCCGCCATGGCTTGCAAGCCGATCTGCTCAAGCTGTGGGCCGAATTGCGCTGCACCGTGGTGTTCGTCACCCACTCGATCTACGAGGCGGCATTCCTGGCCCGGCGCATCGTGCTGATGACCCCGCGCCCCGGGCGGATTGCCTGCGAGATCGCCTCGCCCGGCAACCTGGCCCGGCTCGACCCGGCCTATGCGGCACTGGTCGCCGAGATTACCACAGCGCTGTCGCACGAAGCGGAGGGCAGGCTGTGATGCAGCGCGCGCCAGCCTTGTTCGCCCTCGCCTTCCTCGGCCTGTGGGAAGCCCTGGTGCGCGCGATGGGCGTGCCCGAATACCTGATCCCGGGCCCGCTGCGCATCGTGCAGGCGTTTTTCGAGGCGCCCTGGCTGTTGCTGACCTCGCTCGCCTCGACCTTGATCGTCACCGCCGTGGCCCTGGCAGTCTCCGTTGTCCTGGGCGTTGCCCTGGCACTCGCGATGCAGGCCAGCCCCTGGGCGCGCGCGGCGATCCAGCCTTGGGCGGTGGCATTGCAGGTCACCCCGATCGTCTCGATCGCGCCGCTGATCATCGTCTGGGTCGGCGATGCGTTCACAGCCCTGGTGGTCTGCGCCACGATTGTTGCGTTCTTTCCGGTGCTGTCGAACACCGCGGCGGGACTTGCCGCCGCGCCGCAGGATCTGCAGGACCTGTTCTGGCTGAACAAGGCCACGCGGTGGCAGACCTTGCGGCTGCTGCGGCTTCCGGTCGCGTTGCCGTATTTTCTGGCCGGGCTGCGGATCTCCGGCGGGCTGGCCCTGGTCGGCGCGGTGGTCGCCGAATTTGTCGCCGGGTCCGGTGGATTTGCCTCGGGCCTTGCCTACCGCATCCTCGAATCCGGCTACCGCCTGCAGATCCCCCGCATGTTTGCCGCCCTCGTTCTGCTCTCGGCGGCCGGCATCGCCATCAACGCGGCGCTCGGCAGCTTTGCCTCCTGGCTCCTGCGCCGCACCGGGCAGGCTTGAAACCCGCGCCGCCTCGGGCCACAAAGCCTCAGGATGGGAGATCGCCGATGACGAAGCAGATGACCGACGCCCAGCGCGCCTACGAGGCGAAGCGGGCTGCCAAGGCCGGAATGAGCCTGGACAAGTGGCTGGCGCTGAAGGTCAAGGAAAAGGCCGAGGAGGCCCGCCTGGCCGCGCCGCAGCCGCCGGCGGCGCCGAAGAAGCCGGGCTTCTTCTCCCGTTTGCTGGAAAAGGCCCACAAGCCCTTGTGATTGCAGCACATGCGGATTGGAGCATCGATCCGCGCAAACGCTGGATAAGCATCGCCCGGCGCGCCGCCGATGGCTGGCGTGTCGATGCGCCCATGCCAGTCGGCGATGTCGCGACTCTGCTCGACCGGCTGGGCTCCGGCGCGGTGCTTGGCGTCGATTTCCCCGTAGGAATCCCGCGAACCTACGCGAGCCTGTACGCGCAAGGAGTTGATTTTTCGCAATTCATCGCACGATTGCCGCCCGACTTTCTGGCTGTTTGCGCCACGCTGGACGAACTCGGTCCCACCCGGCCGTTCTACCCCGCGCGCGGGGTCAAAGGCATGACGCGGGACTCCCACGCCGCCACCCTCGGCCTCGGCGACCGGCGCGGCCTGTCCCGGCTGTGCGACCGCGCCACCGCCGAGCGCCCAGCCGGCGCGCCGGTGTTCTGGACGCTGGGCGCCAACCAGTCGGGCAAGGCGGCGATCTCCGCCTGGCGCGACCTGCTGATCCCCAACCTGCACCGCATCGCCCTCTGGCCGTTTGCCGGCCGCCTCGCGGATCTGACAGGCGGCGACCGCACGGTGATTGCCGAGACCTATCCCGCCGAGGCGCTGCGCCAGCTCGGCCTTAAACTGCTCGGCTCCAAGCGCCGGCACGCCGACCGGCTCGCCTTCTCCCGTGCCCTGCTCGCCCGCCTCGGTACGATGGCCACACCAGCGCTGACCGAGGCGGCCCTGGCCGGGTTCGGCGCCGATGCCGCCGGCGAAGACCGGCTGGACTGTGTGCTCGGCGTGCTCTGCCTGATCGCCGTGCTGGATGGAGACCGTCCCGACTTTGTCCCCGATGATCCCTGGGTGCGAAATTGGGAGGGCTGGGTCCTGGGTCAGACCGCGCTGCCCGTATAAAGCCCCGCCGCGCGCGCGCACACTTTCATCAGCGCCACCAGCATATCCAGCAGCGGCGTTGCCACGCCTTCGCGCCGCGCCAGGAACTGCGCTGTGCCGAAGATCCCGTCGATCTCCATCGGCCGGCCCAGCGTGAGGTCCTGCAGGATCGAGGGCCGATGCTCCATTTTCTGCAGCGAGCCCATCATCGCCTCCAGGTCATGAGCCGGCGCACAGCCCAGCGCCTGAGCCACCGCCAGGCACTCGGCGAACACAGCACGCGTCGCCTGCTGGATCACCGTGTCCTTGTAGGCATCCAGCGGGGCCGCTGCGGTCAGCACCGCGATATGCCCGCTGGACAGATTGGCCAGCAGCTTCGCCCACACCGCATCGCGGATGCTCGGCGGGATTTTGCACTCGTAGCCCGGCTGCTCCAGCGCCTCGGTCAGCGCCACCAGCGCCTCCGGCCGCGCATCATCCGGCCTGCCCAGCCACAGCCGGCTGCGCGCATTGCCGACCACGATCACCCCGGGCTCGACCACGGTGCAGGACGAATACACCACACCGCCAACCGTCCGCTGCAGCCCGACGGCACGGCGCACCGCGTCGCCTGGATCGGCGAGCGCGATCGGCTCCTCGCCCAGGTACCACCACGGAATGCCGTTCTGCACGAACGCGACCAGGGTATCTGGCCCCAGCAGCGGGCCGATCCCCTCGGCCACCGCCGCCAAAGCCGGTGCCTTCACCGTGACTAGCACCGCATCCTGCACGCCCAACTCGGCTGGGCTGCCCGCCCGCACCGCGACGTTGAACGTCGCATCCGTTGCGCGGATCGTCAGCCCGCGCGCACGGATCGCGCCCAGTTGCGCCCCGCGCGCGATCACCGACACATCGACGCCCTTACGCGCCAGACGGGCCGCGATGTGCCCGCCGATCGCGCCGGCGCCGTAGACCGCGATCTTCAGGACAGCAGCTCCAACGCCGCCCGGCTCAATGCCTGCACGCCCAGCCCGATGCACGCTTCATCCGGCGCGTAGCGCGAGTTGTGCAGCCCCTGGGTGCCGCCTTCCGGCGCCGAGCCGACCCCGAGCTGGAAGCTCGGCACGATCCGGCTGAGCACGGCGAAATCCTCCGCCCCCATCACCGGCCCGCGCTCGACCACCACATCGCCAAGCTGCTTGCGCACCGCGACGATCGTCGGGTCGATCACTTTGTCATCGTTGATCATCGACGGCACGCCGCGCACATAGGCAACCTCGACACGCACGCGCTGTCCGGCCTCAACCCCGGCACACAGCCGCTTGATCGCGCTCTCGGCGATATCGCGCGCTTCGTCATGCAGGGTGCGCACCGTGCCGCGGAAGGTCACGCTGTCCGGAATGATGTTGTGCGCCTGCCCGCCATGGATCGCGCCGACCGTCACCACGGCAGGATGCATCGGGTTCACCTCACGGCTCACCACGGTCTGCAACTGCGTCACCAGCGTGCAGGCGGCGACCACCGGATCGATCGAGGTATGCGGCGACGCGGCATGGCCCGACTTACCGTGCACGGTGATATCGAACGTATCCGCCGCCGCCAAGCCCGGCCCGCGGGTGAAGCTGAACTGCCCGGTGGGCGCCGCCGGATGGTTGTGAAACCCCAGCGCGATATCGACGTTCGGCCCCTGCAGTATGCCTTCCTTCAGCATCGCCTCCATGCCGCCGATCGCCTCCTCGGCCGGTTGGAAGATCAGCTTCACCGTGCCGGCCAACTGCGGCGCGAGGTCGCGCAGCACTTCGGCCACCCCCAGGAGGGTCGTGGTGTGAATATCATGCCCACACGCATGCATCTTGCCGGCCACAGTGCTGGCATAATCCAGCCCGGTCTGCTCATGGATCGGCAAAGCATCCATGTCGGCGCGGATGATCAGCACCGGACCCGGCCGGCCGCCCTCGATCAGCGCGACCACCCCGGTCTTGGCAACGCCGGTCTGATGCGCAATGCCGATCCGGGTCAGCTCACGAGACACCACGGCCGCAGTACGCACTTCCTCGAACGCCAGCTCCGGATGCGCATGGATATCGCGCCTGACTTCGATCAGATGCGCTTCGATCTTCTCGGTCAGGGTGCGGATCGCGGTGGTTGGGTCGTTTGGCAGATCGGTCATGACGGGCTCTCATTGATGCTTGCAACCATTCTGCGGAGGCTCGCCCGGCACGGCAAGTCTGCTGGACCAACGCGGCCGTCCGACCTATGACGGTCATGCAGCAAAGGGCGAAACGCGGCATGTCGAACATCGTTCCGGTCATCCTGTCCGGCGGCTCAGGCACCAGACTCTGGCCGGTCTCGCGCGAAAGCTTCCCCAAGCAATTCTGGCCGCTGGTCTCAGTGCGCACGATGATCCAGGAAACCGCTGCCCGCGCCGTTGGCACCGGATTCGCCCCGCCGCTGGTCGTCTCCAACGAGGCCCATCGCTTCATCGTCGCCGAGCAATTGCGCGAGTTGGGCATCAAGGGCGGGCGCGTTGTACTTGAACCGGTTGGCCGCAACTCTGCCCCTGCCATCCTCGCCGCGGCCCTGATTGTCGCGGAAACTGACCCCGATGCCGTGCTGTGGATGATGGCGGCCGATCACGCCATCGCCGACCTTCCCGCGCTGCACGCCGCACTTGCCGCCGCCGCCGCCGCCGCCCGTGCCGGCCACATCGTCACCTTCGGCATGCAGCCCACCGCGCCGGAAACCGGCTACGGCTATATCGAAATCGGCGAACCGCTGCCGATTGCAGGGGTCAACCGGGTGGCCCGGTTCCTGGAAAAACCCGACGCCGCAACCGCCGCCGGGTTCCTCGCCGGCGGTCGGCATGTCTGGAACTCCGGCATGTTCGTGTTCACCGCCGCGACCCTGATCGCGGAAATGCAGCGCTTCGAGCCGGACCTGGTCACCGCCGTCCGCGCCTCCGTTGCCGCGCGGGCCGGCGATCTCGATTTCATCCGCCTCGGCGCCGATGAATTCCGCACCTGCAAGAACATTTCCATCGACTATGCGGTGGCCGAGCGGACCGACCGTGCCGCCGTCGTGCCGGCTGATATCGGCTGGACCGATGTCGGCTCCTGGGCCGCATTGTGGGAACTCGGCGACAAGGATGGCTCCGGCAACGTCGCGTCCGGCAACGTGCTGCTGGAAGATGCCGAGAATTGCTACGTCCGCAGCGACGGCATCACCACCGCAGTGGTTGGCCTGTCAGACGCGGTCATTGTCGTCACCGAGGATGCCGTGCTCGCCATGCACCGCGACCGTGCACAGGATGTGAAGAAGATCGTCGATCGCCTGAAAGTCGCCAAACAGCCACAGGGAACCGAGCACCGGCACGTCTACCGCCCCTGGGGCTTCTACGAGAGCCTGATCACCGGCGACCGCTTCCAGGTGAAACGCATCTCGGTCAAACCCGGCGCTCAGCTGTCGTTGCAAAAACATTTCCACCGCAGCGAGCACTGGGTCGTCGTGCAAGGCACTGCCATCGTTACCCGCGACCAAGAAACCGTGATGCTGCGCGAAAATGAGAGTATATATCTGCCACTTGGTGCGGTGCACCGCCTGGAAAACCCCGGCCGCATCCCGTTGACGTTGATCGAGGTGCAGTCCGGCAGTTACCTGGGCGAAGACGACATCGTGCGGATCGAGGACACCTACGGGCGAAACTGATGCCATGAGCGTGCAACGGCCAACCGACAGGCAGCCCAGCCATCCCGGCGTTGGCGTCGCGCTGGTATTGGCCGTGGTCCTTTGGGCCGCTCCGGCGCGTGCCGCATCAATCGATAACCTGCTGGCGGAGGCGGGTTCGGCGATCTCCAACCGCGCATTTGAGAACGCACTCGACCTCGCCAATCAGGCTGTCGGCGCGGCTCCGACTGATGCCCGCGCCTATATCATCCGCAGCCGTGTCCATTATCGGCTGCGCGACTACACCGCCTCCATCACCGACGTCGACACCGCCCTTTCCATCGCTCCCGACACGCCCGCCAGTTTCACCCTCCGGGGCATGTCGGAATACCAACTCGGCCAATTCCAGGCGGCCATCGCAGATTTCAGCCGAACGATCGCGACAGCCCAGGAAAGCACCACCGCCTATCGCTGGCGCGGCTTTACCTATTTTGTCCTCGGCAAGAACGAGAATGCCGTCGTCGACCTCACCGCCGCGCTGCATGGCGAAACCCGAGACCCCGAACCCTACCGCATCCGCGGCCTGGCGCTCGCCCGCCTCGGCCGGATCGATGCCGCGATTGCCGATTACAAACAGGCGCTGCGCCTGCATGGCGATCCGGCGAAGCTCGAATACCTGCTCGGCAACGCCTATGCCGCCCAAGGCGCGATGGCCGAGGCAGACCGCGCCTATGGCCGCATCGGGGCCTGCTGGGGCACCCGCTGCCCACCCCCGCCCCCAGCGGGCGAGACCGACGGCGAATAAGGACGTTCTCCTTTTCTCATTGATTTTAGTCGATTTTTATCTCCCCGGGGCCATCCTGACCGGCTATATCGTATGTCAAGAAACCGACAGGAGCCCGCCACATGCGCGCCAATAGCGTCCTCGAAACCATCGGCAAGACACCCCATATCCGCCTTGCCCGCCTGTTTCCGAACAGCGAAGTCTGGGTAAAGTCCGAGCGCACCAATCCGGGTGGTTCGATCAAGGACCGCATTGCTTTGGCGATGATCGAGGCTGCGGAGGCCTCCGGCGCGCTGAAGCCCGGCGGCATCGTTATCGAGCCGACCTCCGGCAACACCGGCATCGGCCTGGCCATGGTCGCCGCGGTGAAGGGCTACAAGCTCGTGCTGGTGATGCCGGATTCGATGTCGATCGAGCGCCGCCGCCTGATGCAGGCCTACGGCGCCACGTTCGACCTCACGCCCCGCGCCCAGGGCATGAAGGGCGCCATCGCCCGCGCTCAGGAATTGCAGGCGGCCACTCCCGGCTCCTGGATTCCGCAGCAGTTCGAGAACCCCGCTAACGTCGACATCCATAGCCGCACCACCGCACTCGAAATCCTCGCCGACTTCCCCGAGGGGATCGACGTGCTGATCACCGGCGTCGGCACCGGCGGGCACCTCACTGGTTGCGCCGAAGTGCTGAAGAAGCATTGGCCGGCGCTGAAAGTTTTCGCCGTCGAACCCACCGCCTCGCCGGTGATCTCCGGCGGCGCCCCCTCGCCGCACCCGATCCAGGGCATCGGCGCCGGCTTTATCCCCGGCAACCTGCACACCGCGGTGCTCGACGGCGTGATCACCGTTGAGGCCGAGGAAGCCCGCGAGATGGGCCGGCAGTCGGCGACCAAGGAGGGTTTGCTGGTGGGGATTTCTTCCGGCGCGACCCTCGCAGCGATTGCGAAGAAGATCCCGGAACTGCCTGCTAATGCACGAATCCTTGGGTTCAATTATGATACCGGGGAGCGCTATCTGTCGGTGGCGGATTTCCTGCCGGAATAGTAAGGAAGCAAGCGGTTCTTTTTTAGAAAAAAAGAACCAAAAAACTTTCCGGGGTTTGGTTGGATGGCTTTCGTTAATCGGCGCGTCGTCACCATCGATTGGGGCGACTGCGATGCGGCGGGGATCGTGTTCTATCCGCGCTACTTCGCCATGTTCGATGGTTCGACCCATGCGCTGCTCGCTGCCGCTTTGGGCTACCGCAAGCCGGCGATGATCGCCCGCTTCGGCATTGTGGGCGTGCCGATGGTCGATACCCGCGCCCGCTTCCTGGTGCCCAGCACCTTCGGCGACGATGTCACCATCGAAAGCCAGGTCACCAAGTTCGGCCGCAGCTCGATCGACCTGCTGCACCGGCTCTATCGGGAAGGCGGGGTTCTCGGCATCGAATGCTGGGAAACCCGGGTCTGGGCCGCGCCTGACCCCAGCCGCGCCGGCGCGATCAAAGGCGTCCCGGTCCCCGCAGAGGTCCGGGCCGCCCTCGGTCATGCGCAATGATCAGCGGGTGCGCAGGATGATGTCGGCAATGACGCCGGTGGCAATCACCCCGAGCACGAACCGCCCATCGATCTCGCGCCACTCATAGCCACGCTGCGGCCGACGCAGATGATGGTCGCGATAGTCGCGATAATCGATGCGCTGCCCGCGATTCCAGTCATCGTGCTGCATCCGGGCGCCCTTGCGCCAATCCGAATGGTCGCCGCGCCCTTGCCCGCCCTGGTACCCGCCTTGCTGCTGATGCCCCTGCTGCTGCGGGTTCGGCCGCTGCTGCTCATTGCCCTCGGCGAAGACGTAACCTGCGCTGCCCGCCAGCAACGACAACGACAACGCACACATCAAAAGCTTCCGCATGGCACTTCCGATCATCACGGCCAGCAGAGCGGAAAAATTCCCGCTCATCCTCCAGCACTGTAGTGATCATATGGTGACGAATACCCGCGCTTGCATGCGCAACAGCCCAGTGGAAACTACGCAGTTTCCACTGGGCTGCATGCCTCAGCGCAGCTTCAGCGACCAGGTCTTCAGGTCGGTCATCATCGCCTTCACGAAATCGATCGTCGCCTGATCCGTCAGCTTGCCCTCGGCATCGAAGCGCTGCCCGGCCATACCGATGGTAACCGTCGGCGCCACCAGCACCAAGGCGCCGATATTGCCCAGCACCTGGCGCAGATGCATATGCGCGCGGATGCCGCCGGTCGCACCGGGGCTCGACGTGATGATCGCCATCGGCTTGCCGCTGAACGGCTGCGACGGCGGCCGGCTGCACCAGTCGATCGCGTTCTTCAGCACCGCCGAGATCGAGGCATTGTATTCCGGCGAAGATATGATCACCGCATCCGCCGCCGCGATCTTCTCGCGCAGCGCCACCACCGACGCCGGCAGGCCGGAGGACGCCTCGACATCGCCATCATAGAACGGGATGTCGCGGATCTCGACGGTCTCGAACTCCATGCCTTCAGGGGCATTGTCGATACAGGCCTGCAACGCCTTGCGGCTGAAAGCGGCGGCCCGCAGGCTACCAGGAATACACAGGACTTTCAGGGTCATACGGAACTCTCCAGGGTGTCAGGCTGACAGATAGTCTGCGATGGCCAGCGCGACAATCTCGGTAGCGGCATAAAGTTCGGCCAGTGGCACGCGCTCATCGGCGCGATGCGCATTGGCTTCCTCGATGCTGCGCGGCCCGGCGCCGTACAGCACGATCGGCACCCCCGCGGCGGCATAATGCCGCGCATCGGTATACAGCGGCACCCCACCTGCCCCGATCGACGTGCCCAGCACCGCGCTCGCCCGGGCGCACAGCATCTCGGTGAGTTGCTTGGCCGCCGGCGTCGGCGTCAACGGCGTGGCCAGCAGGATGCGCCGCACACTCACCGTCGCCCCTGGATAAGCCACGCCGGCGATGATACCGCGCAGTTCGTCTTCGACCTCGGCCGGGTTCTCCTCCGGTACGATCCGCCGATCCAGCCGGAACGTCACCTTGTCCGGCACCACATTGGTGTTGATGCCACCGACAATCGTCCCGATCGTCAACTGCGGCGCCCCAATGCCCGCCACCCTCGATTCGCGCGCCGCCAGCGAGGGCCGCCAGGCGTACAGCGCGCTCAAAATCCCGTTCGCCGCTTCCAGCGCATCGACCCCGGTCCAGGGCTTGGCCGCATGCGCCGACCGCCCGGCCACCTCGACCTCCAGGTGCAGGCAGCCGTTATGCGCCTCCACCACCTGATACGAGAACCCTGCCCCCAGCGCGATATCCGGCTTGGAAACCCCCTCCGACAGTAGCCAGCCCGGCCCGATCTCCCCGCCGGTCTCCTCGTCGTAAGTGATGTGCAGTTCAACCGTGCCGCGCGTCAGCCCCGCCGCCTCAAGCGCCGCCAGCGCGAACGCATACGACGCGATGTCCGACTTCGACACCGCGGCACCGCGCCCATACATCCAGCCATCGCGGATTTCCGCGCCATAGGGATCCGCAGTCCAGCCCTCTCCCGGCGGCACCACGTCGCCATGTGCGTTCAGCGCAATTACCGGCCCCGGCCCGAACCGACGGCGCACCACCAGATTAACCACCGAGACCATCCCGTGCGCTCGCGCCAGCGCCTCCGGGACCGAATGCCGTTCCACGGTGAACCCAAGCTGCTCCAGCAACCCCGCCGTCACCGCCGCGTGGCCGGCACAATCCCCCGGCGGATTATCCGAAGGCGTCCGCACCAGTGACGCCAGAAATGCGGTGATATCGTCCCTATGCGCCCTCACAAACCCACTGATCGTGGAAGCAATATCGGTCATGCTCTCTTTCTTACGAACAAAAGTTTTTTGGTTCTTTTTTCCAAAAAAGAACCGCTTGCCTCAGGTCCCGTCGCTCTCAAGCTTCCCCCGAAGTTCAATCAGCCGATCCGCTCCATAAGGCGTCCGCGGCGCAATCTCCAGCGCCCGTTCCCACGCCCGCAGCGCGCCATCGAGATCGCCATGATCCTCGGCAATCCGCGACAAAGTCTTCCAGGCGGAGAAATTGCGTTTTTCCCGCTTCAACGCCTCCTCGATATCGCCCACCGCCGCGCGGTATTCCCCCAAGCTGGCCCGCACCCGCGCGCGGCGAATAAACGCCTCGGCATAATCCGGCGCCAGGGTCAAGGCGGCGTCGATATCGTCGAGCGCGTCGGCATCGGCATTGTTGGAGGCGTTGCGCTGGCTGCGGTTAAGCAGCAGCCCCGCCGCCGGCCCCGCCTGCGCGTTCCAGGCCTGCTGGATCTTGCTCTCCAAAGCTGCCGAAGCCTGCTCAGACGGTGCGGAGCGCAATTGGTCAAGCATCGCATCCACCTCCGCCTGCCGCGTCTGAGCGACAGCGGGCAGCGCCACGAGCAGGCCAAAGAGAACGATCAGGAACCTCATCGCCGTATGCTGCCGTGTCGCAGCCGGCCGATGCAAGCCCGATCAGGCACCAGCGCGCACGCCCGACCATTCCGGCACCTGCGTCTCCTGGCGCAACCGCAGCCGGCGGAAATCCAGGGCACCGAACAATTCATCCAATTCCGGCGCCCGATCCAGCGCCAGCGGCAGGCTGCTGCGCGCTTCCTCGGCAAAGCGGTGCCGAACCGCCTCGCCCCCCTCCAGATAAGCCGACTGCCACCAATCAATGATCCGCGGCCGTGCCTCGGCCAACGCCGCGGCCGCGACGATCCGCTCGCGCTTGCCATTGCGGTTCACTTCGGGCGCCGCGGGCAAAAGGTTCCAAAGATCGCCGCATGGCCAGGCCGACCAGGGCAGGCAATGGTCGATGTCGATCCGGTCGGGCCGCAACGCCTTGCCCGACCAAACGCACGCGGTCTGCAGCCCTTGGCTGAACCGCCGCAACGCCAGATCGCGCACAAATCCGGTATCACGCGCCGGCTCCAGCCAGCGCAACGCGGCGTGCACCTCATCGGCGCTCGCCAGCCGGCCACTGCGCTCGCCATAGCCTTGCGTCATCCGCACCCATTCAGCGACCAGCATCGGTTCGATCCACGCCGCCATCCGCCGCAACGCCTGCCAGATCCCCAGCGGCACCCGCGTGCTGCCGTAGCTCCAGAGCAGTTCCAGATCGATCACCTGTGCCCCGGCCCAGCGCGACCCTGTCGCCAGCCGTGTCGGAAAGACTGGGACGTTGTTGGCAAAGCTCAGGTGCAGCGCCGGCATCTGCGCGATGTTGCGCGCCGCATCACGCAGCGCCTGCCGCAAAGCGACGGCCATCTCAGCGCCGAACGACGCCCCCGGCCGCAGATCGTACGGCGCGACACCCCGCAGAGCCTCGAACGCCGGCGTGGCGAACGCCATCCGCCCACTGGAGGATTGTGGCAACCCGCGCTCCAGAAGCGGCTTGTACATCCGGATCCAGTATAGCGCGATCAGCCCCAGCGGCAGTTCCACATCATCGCCCGCCTCGCGCGCCGCATTGGGCGAGGCATCGGCAATCCGCGCGATACAGCGCAGCAGCGCCAGCTTGTAGGTCGCCTATTTCTCCTGATGCAGGATCACCCCGCGCAGCAGCGGCAAGGCCCCCGCCCCATCGTCCGGCAGATCCAGGATCACCGTCTGCCAGCGCACATCGCCGCGCCCGCCGCGGTCCTCCGTCCGCTCCGTCGCCACCCGCAGCGCCAGGCCGTGATCCAATCCCAGCCGCTCGACCTCATGCGCATCCACCGGCCACATCGGCCGATCCTCCGGCGCAGGGCCGTGCCGCAAAGTCAGCATCATTCGCCCACCAGGCTTTAGCAGCGTCGCCAGCTTGCGCATCGCCCGCGGCCGGTCCTGGGGCGGCACATGCATCCACACCGCGCTGAGCCAGATCAGGTCGAAGCCCAGCCCCAGCCGGTGCACGGCGGCCAACGCCGGCAGCCGGTCATCGATCCAGCGGATCAACGGCGAGGGATGCCGCCGCGCCGCCTCGGCCTTCAACGCATCCGCCGGCTCCACGGCCACCACCTGCCAGCCGCGATCGGCGAACCAGGCCGCATCCCGCCCGCTACCGGCACCGACATCCAGTACCAGCCCCGGCGTCTCGCTCAGGAACGGCAGCGCACCCTGATGAATATCCTCGAAGCCGAACGCGTCGTAAGCCTCGGCATATTCGCGAAAACCGCGATGATAAGGGGTGACGGTATCCCAACTCATGACGGCCGGCGCGACGATGCACGCGCGGCCGCCGGGCTCATTCCGGCAGCGCCGCCGGCCGCGGCCCGCCGGCCATCCAGTCCAACAGCTGCACCGTATGCACCACCGGCACCGCATCGCCGGAAAGCTGCGTCATGCAACCGATATTGCCCGCCGCGATCACATCGGGCGCGGTGGCCTTCAGCGTGTCGAGCTTTCGCACGCGCAGTTGGGCGGCGATGTCGGGCTGCATGATGTTGTAGGTGCCGGCCGAGCCGCAGCACAGATGCGCGTTCTTCGGCTCGACCACTGAGAAGCCGGCCCGCTTCAGCAGGTCCTTCGGCGCGACGGTGATCTTCTGGCCGTGCTGCAGCGAACAGGCGGCATGATAGGCCACCGTCAGATTCGGCTTCTCGCGAGTCGCCTTGTAATCGAGTCGCAATAGAAACTCGCTGATATCGCAGGCCAAATTGGCGACTCGTGCGGCCTTCTCGGCCCAGCCACCCGATTCGGTACGGAACATGAAGCCGTAATCCTTCACCGTCGTGCCACAGCCCGAGGCATTGACGATGATCGCATCCAGCCCCGCGCCCTCGATCTCGGCGGTCCAGGCGGCGACATTCGCCCGCACCGCGGCGTTCGCCTGATCGTGCTTGCCCATGTGATGCGTCAAGGCACCGCAGCAGCCCACGGCCGGCGGGATCACCACCTCGACGCCCATGCGCGTAAGCAGCCGAATGGTCGCAGCATTAATCTCGGTATCCAGCACCTGCTGCGCGCACCCGGCCAGCAACGCCACCCGCGCCC
>CAIRTN010000336.1 GCA_903881515.1 uncultured Rhodospirillales bacterium
CCCGCCCGTTAGCCCCGGTGCGCGCCACCGCGTCGCCCCGCATCCGGTCCCCGCGCGTCCGCCGCACCCCGGCCGTCGTCCTCAGCCCGGCAAAATCGCCCCGGCCGCAGCCCGGCAAGCCCAGCCTGCGCCCCGCCCGCCGCCCACCCCACCGCTCACCGCCACGCGCCCACAACGGCGCTTTGCTTCAAAAAGTCGATTTTGCCGCGATGGCAAACTGCGCCTAATATGTTGCGTAAACGAAACAAAAATCTCAAAAAACCCCCCAATCAAGCCTGAATGAGCATCAACACGGTCTCGGCAATTGAAAGCGCCATCGCGCTCAACATCGTGCGCGCGCCAAACCGGCCCCGGCCGCGTCGCACCAGAACCGTCAAACCCACGATCAAAGCTGCAATCACCAGCGTCGCAAAACACGACAGTCCCGCCGCGAACAACGTCCAGCCTGTGGCAGCGAGGCCCGCCACCGGAACGCCCTTCACGAACCGCAGCAAAATCACCTGCAAGAGCGACAGGCAAACCAGCCCACCGAAATACCACCACGCGCTCAGCGGCCGCCGCGTCGTCATACCTCCGGCCCCACCGGGAAACACAGGGCCGCAAGCACCCCCAACTCCACCTCGGTGCGCGAAAGCCGCCACAAGCCGACATGCTCGACGCGACCCTCAAGCTGATCAGATCGTATTGCCTCCCGCAGCGCAAAGCGCACCTGGCTTGCATCAATGCGCGAAAGCCCAGCCAGGCGTGCCTCCAGCTCCTGCTGTTGCAGCCGCCGCAACGCAGCCGATGTCGCGCGGCAATAGGCGCCGAGCGCGGCCAGATCGTCCCGGCAATTCAGCTCCGACCATACCGGCCAGGCCGCTCCCGCAGTCACCCCGGGTGAAAATCCAACCGCAACCAAAATCGGCAAACCCAGTGCCTGTCGCCGCGAAATCATGGGTGTGCCCACGCGTGCTGCTTGAGATGATCGGCCAGACGCATCGCCAATGCAACGATCGTCAATGTCGGGTTCACCCAGCTGAACGTCGGAAACACCGCGCTGCTCGCAACATAGACATTGCTGGTGGCGTGCAGGCGGCAATCACGGTCGACAACCCCCCGCTTCGGATCGGTCGCCATCCGTGTGGTACCGGAGTGATGGCATGCGATGTCGATCAGCGGTTCGAAGTCCCCCGACACAATCTCCGCCGGCATCCTGACACGGCCCAAGCCGCTGGCGGCGAAGCTCGCCGCGAAAAGCTCAAACCCGCGCGTCAGCGTGCGCCGGTCGGCCTCTTGCAGCTTCCATTGCAGTTTGACCTTCGGTTGCCCAAAAACATCGCGCTGCTCCGACAGCACAACCCGGCTTTGCGGGTTCGGCTGCTGCTCGGCGCTGATATGCATCGATGCGCCCGCCGATACCGCACGCCCCGTCTTCCCCGCCCCGAGGAAGCCCCACCTGTCACGCATCACGGTTTTGTAGACGACGTTGCTGACCTGATCGATGTCGACCAGAATATTGCCAATATGCTCGCCGAGGCGGGTCAGCGTATCGGGCGCCAGCGGCGCGCTGCGAAGTGTCGACAGCGAGGCAACGCCCGGAATGACGCTTGCCGGCGACAACTCGATGCGAAAATTGCCGATGTTCTCGCGCAGCAGCACGTCTGCCTTCGGCACGAAGATCCCGCCGATCTCGCTGTCCGCGATGGTGTGTTTGCGGGTGAAGAAGCTCATCGCAGCGCCGTCGGCGAAGCGAACCGCGCCGCCTGGAAACCCGATATGGTCGGCATAGTAGCGGCCGACCAGATCATGTTCATTGCCCAGCCCTGCCTCCTGCCCTCGCCGCGACAGCAGCAACAGCCGGGCAGATTCGATGCCGCCCATCGCGACGACGTAGACCCGCGCATCGATCCGGAAGGTGCTGCCGCCCAGGCAGGCGACCTCCGCGATGCTGGCCCGTTTGCCGGCATCGACCGTCACCAATTCCTGCACGTTGCTGTTCAGCAGCACTTTGATGTTCTGCGCTTGCTCGATCCGGTCACGATAGACCTGCCCGAAACGGGTTGGCGGGCTGAAACGGGAGATCGCCGGCGCCATATCAACGCCGCCCATAGAGACCGGGGAAAAGCCGGCCTGGCGCTGACACGCTTCGGTATCGGCGAATGCGAGCGCCCCAAGCTCACACATCACTGCCGCACGCCGGTAGAACGGCAGCATTTCAGAATCCGTCAGCGGCCACGATTCGTTGTTGTTGAACGGGCGGCCCAGCATGTCGAACTGGCTGAACATCGCCGTAAAGCCACTCCAATGATTCGTCGTGCCGCCGAAATACCGCAATCGCGTCGTTTCAATGGGAAAATCGATAAAGCTGGCATTCTCAGCCTCTGCGAGCGACTGGGTTTCCTGTTCGAAATCAAAATCGCCGCTCTCGACCAGGAGAATCGATATTCCCGTGCTGGCCATTTCCAACGCGAGCGAAATCCCGGCCGCTCCGGCGCCGAAAATGCAGAGATCCGCAACGACGGTTTCGCCAGACAGGCTCCGCCCGTCAACGAACACCACAACCTCCCCGATTGCCGGACGCGCCCGCAGCGGTCATAGCGGCAATGGATACACGACCGCTTGGGCCGACATTTCGCATATTTCGGTCCATCCGTGTCCTGGCTGAAAGCTACTCAATGGTGGTCGCTTCCGGCAAGATCGCAGGCTCGCCCGACGACACAGGTCGCCCATCACCATATGCTCGCTCTCAATATGTGGTCACGTTATGTTCTTGCTGCCATTCCCATATGAACATATAAGGAACGCATGAATTCCCCGGGACTCGCGGCAATGCCGGATTGCGGCGGCGTCGCCGAGTATGGGATGTTTCGCAGGTAGCCGAAGCCGTACGTAAACCTCCGATGGCATCGGGGTAGGAGAGAGAGACGATGGACAAGAACAAAGCGCTCGACGCCGCGATGTCGCAAATCGAACGGGCCTTCGGCAAAGGTTCGATCATGCGCATGGGTGCACGCCCGGGCAACGAGCAGATCGAGGTGATTCCCTCTGGCTCGTTGGGGTTGGATTTGGCACTCGGCATCGGCGGTATGCCCCGCGGTCGTATCGTCGAGATCTATGGACCTGAAAGCTCTGGTAAAACAACTCTCGCACTGCATGCCATTGCCGAGGCGCAGAAGCTTGGTGGGACCTGCGCCTTTATCGACGCAGAGCATGCTCTCGATCCGATCTACGCCCGCAAGCTCGGCGTCGACGTTGATAATTTGCTGATCAGCCAACCCGACGCCGGCGAGCAGGCCCTCGAAATTGCCGATACGCTTGTGCGCTCCGGAGCGATCGATGTGCTGGTGGTCGACAGCGTCGCCGCCCTCGTGCCGCGCGCCGAACTTGAAGGCGAAATGGGCGACAGCCACATGGGCCTGCATGCCCGGCTCATGAGTCAGGCACTGCGCAAGATTACCGGCAGCGTCTCGCGCTCGAAGACAATGCTGATTTTCCTCAATCAGATCCGGATGAAGATCGGCGTGATGTTCGGCAATCCGGAGACCACGACAGGCGGCAATGCACTGAAATTCTATGCCTCCGTCCGCCTGGAAATCCGCCGCGTCGGCCAGATCAAAGACCGCGAGGAAGTCGTCGGCAACCAGACCCGCGTCAAAGTGGTCAAGAACAAGCTTGCACCGCCATTCCGGCAGGTGGAGTTCGACATCATGTATGGCGAAGGCATCAGCAAGGTCGGCGAATTGATCGATCTCGGGGTCAAGGCCGGAGTGGTCGAGAAATCCGGCGCATGGTTCAGCCATGACAGCACCCGCATCGGCCAGGGGCGCGAAAACGCCAAGCAATTCCTGCGCGATCATCCGGAAATGTCCGCTTCGATCGAGAAGAAGGTGCGCGACCAGGCCGGTGTCGTCACAAATATGATGCTGGCGGCCCCGGAGAGCGACGACGCGGATGCCGGCGAGTGATCTTGCGGCTGACGATCTCGCGCTGATTGCTGCCGCCCGGGCGACACTGCAGGCGCATTACCGACCATTCTGGCACACTGTCGCAGCGGCCTTGCGATTGTCGAACGGTCGGATCGTCACCGGGTTGCATCTCGGTGCAACCGTCGGGCGGTTGGCGATTTGCGCTGAAGCCGTTGCTGTCGGACGCGCGTACCTTGAGTGCGCGGATACGTCGATCCTCTGCGCTGTTGCGATGCGCCATCCCAAGCCTGAGGAGGAGGGAGACATCGCCGTTGTGCCGCCGTGTGGAGCCTGCCGCGAATTATTGCTCGATCATGCGCCCGATGCTGCGATCATCGTCCCGACCCCTGAGGGCCTGCGCCGTTGGTCGCTGCGGGAGCTCCTGCCATTGCCTTACCAGCGCTAGTAATAAGCTTTGAAGCTGGGTGTGGATTTCTCATGCGGCAGGCAGGACAACGGGTCACGGTAGGTGGTTTTTGCCCACGCTGCGGCGTATAAGGGCGTAACGCTTTCAGGAGGAAACCAATGATTTCCCGCCGCTTACTGCTCGCAGCTCCGATGCTGGGGCTTGCCGTTCCGGCCCAGGCCGCGAATCCGATCAAGATCGCCCTGATCCAGGATAAGACTGGCCCGCTCGAGGCCTATGCCAAGCAGATGATCGTCGGATTCAACCTCGGCATCGAATACGCCACGAAGGGAACGGGCGCCGTCGCCGGGCGGAAGCTGGAAATCAAGGAAAAGGACAGCCAGTTCAAGCCGGATCTGGGTCGTTCGCTCCTGGCAGAATCGTTCGGTGACGACGATGCCGATATCGCCGTCGGCGGCAGCGGCAGCGCAGTGGCGCTGGCTATGTTGCCGGTGGCGCAGGAATACAAAAAAGTGCTGATCGTCTGCCCCGCCGTGGCCGACAGCATTACCGGCGACAAGTGGAACCGCTACATCTTCCGCACCTCGCGCAACTCCACCCATGACGCCATCTCTAATGCCTTGGCGATCGGCAAACCCGGCACGGTGATCGCCACCCTCGGGCAGGACTATGCTTTCGGGCGCGACGGCGTCGCCGCCTTCAAGGTGGCCCTGGCCGCCACCGGCGCGAAGGTCGTGCACGAGGAATACGCGCCGCCCGCCACCACGGATTTCACCGCCCCCGCACAGCGCATCTTCGACGCGCTGGCCAAGGAACCAGGCCGCAATGTGATCTGGGTGATCTGGGCCGGCGCTGATCCGATGACCAAGCTGAAGGCGCTGGGTCCGGAACGGCTGGGGATCGAGCTGTCGACCGGCGGCAACATCCTGCCGGTGATGGAGACCTACAAGCCGCTCGCCGGTATGGAAGGCGGCATGAACTATTACTACGGCGCCATCCATAATTCGGTGAATGACTGGCTGGTGGCCGAGCACACCAAGCGCCAGGGCGGACCGCCGGACTTCTTCACCGCCGACGGCATGGCGGCAGCTATCGCCGTGGTAACCGCTTTGGAAAAGACCGGCGGCGTGACCGACACCGAGAAGTTGATCGCCGCGATGGAAGGCATGGAATGGCAGGCCCCGAAGGGCCGGATGCTGTTCCGCAAGGAAGACCATCAGGCGCTGCAATCGATGTTCGGCTTCAAGCTGAAGGACGACCCTGCGGTGAAGTGGGCGGTGCCGGAGCTGACGCGGGAGTTCAAGATCGAGGACATGAACCTGCCGATCGCGAACAAGCGCTGAATTGGCTGCGAGTCGATTGTGGTGTGTGAACGCCTGACGCTCACACCATGAGCGCAGCCGCAGTACTCGAAACACGCGACCTGACCATTCGCTTCGGTGGTCAGGTTGCAGTGAATCAGGTGAGTTGTGCCTTTCATCCCGGCACGCTGACCGCGATCGTCGGCCCGAACGGAGCTGGCAAGACGACCTATTTCAACTTGATCTCCGGACAGTTGCGCGCCACCGCCGGCGAAGTCTGGCTCCGCGGCCAGCGCATCGAGACCTTGCCAGCGCCGGTGCGGGCGCGACGCGGGTTGGGGCGCGCGTTTCAGCTCACCAATCTGTTTCCCGGGCTCAGCGTTTTGGAAAATGTGCGCCTCGCGGTGCAGGGCCGCGCCGGCGAAGGGCTCTCTATTCTCGGCCTAGCCGGCGACCGGACCGCATTGACCGATCGCGCCGCCGGATACCTGCACCGGGTGCGGCTGGGCGCACGGGCGCATGACCATGCCGCGGCCTTGAACCATGGCGACCAGCGCAAACTCGAAGTGGCCATCCTGCTCGCCCAGGAGCCGGAAATCTTCATGTTCGACGAGCCGACGGCAGGTATGAGCGTCGACGAGGTGCCGGTGATCCTCGACCTGATCGAGGAAATCCGCGCCGAGGGCAACAAGACGATCCTGCTGGTGGAACACAAGATGGATGTGGTGCGCCGCCTGGCGGACCGGGTGATCGTGCTGCATCAGGGCAGCCTGGTCGCCGACGGGCTGCCGGCCGAGGTGGTGGCCTCTCCCATCGTGCAGGAAGCCTATCTCGGGGTGAAACGCGATGGCTGAGCCGTTGCTGTCGCTGTCGGGCGTGCATACCCATATCGGGCAGTATCACATCCTGCATGGCGTCGATCTGGTGGTGCCGGAGGGCGAGCTGACGATGCTGCTCGGGCGCAATGGCGCCGGCAAAACCACGACCCTGCGCACGGTGATGGGCCTGTGGCGCGCGAGCGCGGGGGTGATCAAATTCGCCGGCCGCGACATCACGGCGCTGCCGACGCCCGATATCGCGCGGCTTGGTATTGCTTACGTGCCGGAGACGATGGGCATCTTCAGCCAGCTTACGGTGCGGGAGAACATGCTGCTGGCCTCGGGCCCGGCCGGACTGAATGCGGCACGGCTGGATGTGGTGTTCGCCCTGTTCCCGGTGCTGAAGCAGAAATGGCATGATGCCGCGGGCGGATTGTCCGGCGGGCAGAAGCAGATGCTGGCGATCAGCCGCGCGATGGCCGAGGAACGCCGGCTGATGATCGTCGACGAACCCACCAAAGGCCTCGCGCCCGCGGTGATCGAGCACCTGATCGGCGGGTTCCAGACCTTGAAGCAGAGCAGGACGACGGTGTTGCTGGTGGAGCAGAATTTCCACATGGCCCGCAGCCTGGGCGATGGCGTCGCGGTGATGGATGGCGGCACGGTGATCCACGCCGGTGCGATGGCGGCTTTGGCGGCCGACGAAGCGCTGCAGGAACGGCTGCTCGGTCTCAGCCTGGCGGAGCATCAATGAGGAAGGATATCGCCCCGCTGCTGGCCGTGCCGGTGCTGGCGCTGATCGCGCTGCCGTTCATGAGCCTGTCGACCTGGATCACGCTGACGCTCGCCGGTGCCGCGATGGGGATGATGCTGTTCCTGATGGCTTCTGGCCTGACGCTGATCTTCGGCCTGATGGATGTGCTGAATTTCGCCCACGGCGCCTTCATCACCCTGGGCGCCTATCTGGCGGTGAGCGTGCTGGGCCCGCTGAGCGGCTGGGTGACGGCCGACAGCGCCGCGCTGAACCTTATGGCGTTGGGCGCGGCTTTGCTGGCCGGTGCAATCGCCAGCGGGATGGCGGGGCTGGTGTTCGAGGCGGTGATCGTCCGGCGGGTCTATGGCGCGCATCTGCAACAGATCCTGATTACCGTCGGTGGCATGATCGTGGCGCAGCAGCTAGTGGTCGCGGTCTGGGGGGCACAGCCGTTGCTGGTGAGCAAGCCGGCAGTGTTGCGCGGCAGCTTCGTGTTCATCGGCGCCAGCGTCGAGACCTATCGCGTTGCCGCCGTCGTGGTCGGGTTGGTGATCTGGGGCGCGATGCATGTCAGCCTGAACCGGACCCGGATCGGGCTGCTGGTGCGCGCCGGGGTTGAGAACCGCGAGATGGTCGAGGCGCTCGGCTACCGCATCCAGCGCCTGTTCATCGGCGTGTTCATCGCCGGCTCCGCGCTCGCGGGCGTTGGCGGCGTGATGTGGGCGGTCTACCAGGAACTGATCACGCCCGAGATCGGACAGAGCATGACGATCCTGGTGTTCATCGTGGTGATCATCGGCGGTCTGGGCTCGGTCACCGGCTGTTTTCTGGGGGCGATCCTGGTGGGCCTTGCGACGAACTATGTCGGGTTTCTCGCGCCCAAGCTGGCTTTGGGGTCCAATATCGCGCTGATGGTCGCCGTGCTGCTGTGGCGGCCGCGCGGGTTGCTGCCGGTGGCCAAGGCATGAACCGGATCGGGGCCTGGCGCGTGCTGTCAGGGGACCGGCCGGGGCATCCGGCCGTCTCGGTGTTGCTGCTGATGTTGCTCTTCGCATTGGCGTTCGCGCCGTTCCTGTTCCCGGGAACCAAGTCGCTCGATGCGGCGGCGCGGATCTGCATCTTCATCGTGCTGGCCGCGAGCTATGACATGCTGCTGGGCTACACCGGCATCGTGTCATTTGCCCATACCATGTTCTTTGCCTTCGGGGCGTATGGGGTGGCCATCCCGCTCGCCGCCGGCAATGTCGGCTGGACGGCGGTGATCGGCGGCACCGTGGTGGGCGCGCTTCTGGCGGCATTGGTTGCCGCGGCGGTCGCGCTGTTGAGCCTGCGGGTGCAGAAGATCTTTTTCTCGATGATCACCCTCGCCGTGGCGAGCCTGGCGCAATTAGTGGCGACGCAATGGCGCGACCTGACCGGCGGCGAGGACGGGCTGACCTTCTCCCTGCCATCCGTGTTGAGCCCCGCGTTCCGGCTGTTCGCCGATCCAATCCTGGGAGTCAGGATCACCGGCCGGGTGCTGACCTATTACCTGATCTTTTTCGTCGCCCTGGCCCTGTTCGTGTTGATGCTGCGCATCGTCAATTCCGCGTTTGGCAGTGTGCTGAAGGCGATCCGCGAAAACGAGTTCCGTGCCGAGGCGCTCGGCTACCGCACTGTGGTCTACCGCACGATCGCCTCGGCACTCTCGGCCGCGATTGCTGCAAGTGCCGGCGGGTTGATGGCGCTGCTGCTGCGCTATAACGGGCCGGCGGTGACGCTGTCGTTCGACATCATGGTCGACATTCTGCTGATGGTGGTGATCGGCGGCATGGGCACGCTCTATGGTCCCGCGCTGGGCGCCGCGGCGATTGTCATGGCGCACACCTATCTGCAGGGCGTGCTGGAAAATGGCCATGCGGCGCTCGCCGGCATCCCGTTGCTGGCGGCGATGGTGCACCCGGACCGCTGGTTACTTTGGCTCGGCAGCCTGTTTGTGCTGATCGTCTACTTCCTGCCAGGCGGTATCGTCGGGACGCTGCGTCAGCGCATTGCACACGCCAAATAGCTGTCTGTGAAGGATCTGCAACTTGCCCAAGCTCGCCGCCTGCCGGTCCAGAGCCGAAGCCGTCAGTAACGCTCGCCTGACGCAGGGCAACGGCGGGAGGCGTGGCGAGCCTTGAGTTAAGTCAAGCGCACCAATTCAGCCTGTCACGATGTGCAGGGGCGCCGGGGCCGAGCGGATGCTGATCGGCGTCAGCCCCGCGGCGTCGCCATCGGCCTGGATCGGAATTCCATCGCAACCTGTGATCTCCACATGCTCAGCCGGCAGAATCCGCACCCCCGGCAGCCGCGCAAGCAGGCCCGTCGGCAGCACCGCGCCGTAGAGCAGCGTTGCGGCCGGCCCGGCACCGTCGAACATAGCGACGTGAAAGCCGGGCCGGGCATGATCGGCATCGCCGGCCAGCACATAGGTTCCGGCATAGAAGCGGCCTTTGGTCACGATAACGCTCCCCGATTCCGTCGTCGTGCCATCCAGTTGCAGGCTGATCCGCGGAAACTTGTATTTGGCCAGTCCCCGCATACCCTGGAGCACATAGGCCGTCCGGCCAAGCGCCCGCTTCAGCCGTGGCGGCAGATCATGCACCACATCGGCATCGAAACCGGCGCCGACCATCTGCACGAACAGACGCATGCCACTCGGCGTGGTCAGGACGCCTGGCCGGATCATCCGCGTCCGGCCGAGCGCCAGAGCCGCGGCCACATCGCGCGGCGCGAACGGCAGCCCCAGCTCATGCGCCAGCACATTGGCGGTGCCGATCGGGATAATGCCGAGCCGGGTCGGAAATCCCGCAAGCCCCTGGGCGACCTCCGCTATGGTGCCGTCACCGCCGGCGGCAACCACCATGGTCTCTCCAGCCTCGGCCGCCGCGCGGGCAAGCTGCGTGGCATGGCCGCGCGCGGTCGTCTGCATCACGTCGATGCGCACGCCATTGGTCGCCAGAATGTCGAGCACGCGCCAGAGTGCGGCAACGCGCCGCCGCCCGGCCGCGGGGTTGAAGACGATGATCAAGATGCCCTCAGGGGTGTGGGGTGAATCTTCACCCTAAGGACAACCAGCGACGATTCGATGACGCTTTAACCACGATTTTGCGACAGACCAATGCGCGAAACCAGCGCATGCCTCGCGCAAATTTCCCGCATATCACCCCCTGCGCCGATCCGAAACACAGCCATATCATCCGCCACGCATGGCACATCCCTTGCTACACTGACGCAAATGGGCATCAGCCCGCAGCAAGGGAGCTTCCGCATGCGCGCCAAGACGATCCTCATCGCCGCCGCAGCAGCAATGGCCGTGCAACTTGCCGCCGGCGCAGCCGAACTGCGCATCGGCTTCACCCTCGATCCCCTGACCCTCGACCCCGGCAATCACCGCTCCCGCGAAACCGAGAGCCTGTTGCGCACCATGTACAACGGCCTCGTCGCCCACGACCCGGCGATGAAGCTCGTCCCCGAACTGATCACCGGCTGGACCTGGGTCGACCCCCAGACCATGGAAGTGAAACTTCGCCCCGGCGTGAAGTTCCACTCCGGCGACACGCTGACCGCCGATGACATCGTCTTCAGCTTCAACCGCCTGCTCAAACCCGCCGCCCTCGACGGCCAGACCAGCCCCCGCCAAGGCCTGCTCGGCCCCACCAAGGACGTGGTGAAAATCGACGACCAGACCGCCCGCTTCCTGCTCACCGAGCCCTGGCCCGTGCTGCCCGCGATGCTCACCTTCCAGGAAGTCGTCAGCAAAAGCTTCACCGAGAAATCCGGCCCCGGCGGCCTGGCCACCGCCGAAAACGGCTCCGGCCCGTTCAAACTCGTGCAATGGCGCCGCGGCGACAGCCTGGTGCTCGAACGCTTCGCCCCCTATTTCGGCGGCGCGCCCGACATCGCCAAAGCCGGCAACGCCTGCATCGACCGCGTGATCATCAAGATCATCCCCGAAAATGCCTCGCGCACCGCAGCCCTCCTCGCCGGCGACGTCGACATCATCAACGAACTTCCCGCTCACGACATCCGCACCGTCGAGGCCAACAAGAACACCAAGGTGATGGCCGTCAACGGCACCCGCACCTTCTTTGTCGCCCTCAACAACACCAAGAAGCCGTTCGATGACGTCCGCGTCCGCCGCGCCGCCAACCACGCGCTGAACCGCCAGCTCATCATCGACAAGCTGCTCTCCGGCCGCGCCGTCAAACTCAACGGCGTCATGGCCCCCGCCGCCTTCGGCTTCAACGCTGAACTGCCCGAATACACTTACGATACCGCCAGGGCCAAAGCCCTGCTCACCGAAGCCGGCTATCCCAACGGCATCGACGTCACGCTGGACGCCGACGGTCCGCAAAAGGAAACCGCCGAAGCCATCGCCGCCCTGCTCACCCAGGCCGGCATCCGCACCAAAGTCGCCATCAGCGACGGCGCGCAGGTCCGCGCCCGCTGGGCCAGCAACGGCAAGCGCGAAGGCGATATGTGGATCAACTCCTGGGGCAATGGCTCGCTCGACCCGACCGACATCTTCGAACCCACCCTGCAGACCGGCGGGCGTGGCAATTCCGCCTTCTACTCCAATAAGCAGGTTGACGACCTGCTCGCCGCCGGCGGCCGCGAAACCGACAGCGCCAAACGCGCAGCCCTCTACAAACAGGCCCAGCTCCTGGTGAACCAGGATGCTCCCTGGCTGTTCCTCTGGCTGCCGCAAGACCTCTACGGCGTGTCCGCCCGCCTGTCCGGCTGGAGCCCGGCCGCCAGCGGCTGGATCAACCTGCGCGACGCCTGCGTCCAATAGTGTCGCCCAGCCTGCTCCTGCACCGCCTGCTGCAGCTGCTGCCGGTGCTGCTGGGTGTGACGGTCATCGTCTTCGGCATGATGTCGCTCACCCCCGGCGACCCGGCCGAGACCATGCTCGCCAACCAGAACGCCACCCCGGCACAGATCGCCACGCTGCGGCACGATATGGGGCTCGACCGCTCGCTGCCCGTCCGCTTCGCCAGCTTCCTCACCCACGCCGTCCAAGGCGATTTCGGCCAATCCCTCTTCCATCATCGCCCCGTCGCCGCCGTCATCGCAGAACGTCTGCCCGCCACCGTCGAACTCAGCGCCGCCGCCCTGCTGTTCTCCCTCCTCCTCGCCATCCCCCTCGGCGTCATCGCCGCGGTCCACCGCGGCGGCCTGCTCGATCGCCTGGCCACCGTCGGCTCCCTCTTCGGCGTCTCGCTCCCCGGCTTCTGGTTCGGCATCCTCCTCCTGCTCGTCTTCGCCGTCGATTTCCGCCTGCTCCCCGTCTCCGGCGCCATCGACTACGCCAGCCAACCCCCCACCATCACCGGCTTCCTGATCCTCGACAGCCTGCTCGCGCTGCGCCTCGACAGCCTCGGCAACGCCCTCGCCCACCTGCTGCTCCCTGCCATCACCCTCGGCCTGCCGATGGCCGCCATCCTGATGCGGGTCACCCGCGCCTCGATGCTCGAAGTCCTCCGGCAGGACTACATTACCTTCGCCGAAGCCAAAGGCCTCAGCCGTGCCCGCATCCTCGGCTTGCACGCCCTAAAAAACGCGTTGCTCCCTACGATAACCGTCGCCGCCATCGAAACCGGCTCGCTCCTCGGCGGCAACATGGTGGTCGAAACCGTGTTCGGCTGGCCCGGCCTCGGCCGCCTCGTCGTCGAAAGCATCTTCGCCCGCAACTACCCGCTCGTGCAGGCCGCCGTCCTGCTCTACGCGTTAACCTATGTGCTGGTGAACTTCTGCGCCGACCTGCTGTACACCGTGCTCAATCCGCGGGTGCGGATGTGAGGAACCGGCAGAAAGATTCTTCTTTTTCTTCAGAAAAAGAAGAATTTTCCTTTCTTCTGTCTCCCTCCCAATGAAACGCCTCCTCCCAGGCCGCCTGGCCCAGGCCGCCGCGCTCACTGTGCTTGCCTTCGTGCTGCTGGCCGCCTGTGCGCCGCTCGTCGCCCCGCACGATCCTGCCGACACTGACCTGTTCCGCCGGCTGCAACCGCCGGCATGGATGGTCAATGGCGACTGGTCTTACCCGCTCGGCTGCGACGCGCTTGGGCGGGACATTCTTAGCCGCATCATCTACGGCGCCCAGGTGTCGATCTTCATCGGCGTCGTCGTGGTGCTGATCGCCACCGTAATAGGCGTAATGGCCGGGCTCGCGGCCGGCTATCTGCGCGGCTGGGTGGACCGGGTGATTTCCGGGCTGGTCGATATCCTGCTCGGCTTTCCTTACCTGATTTTCGCCGTCGGTTTGATGGCGATGATGGGCCCGGGCGTGCTGAACATGGTCCTCGCGCTGGCCTACAAGGAATGGGTGGTGCCCTGCCGCGTGGTGCGTGGTGAGACCCTCGCGGCGCGCGAGACTGAATATGTCGAGGCCGCGCGCGCCATCGGCGCCTCCGGCCTCACGATCATGCTCGGCGAGATCCTGCCCAACATCCTTTCCCCGGTGATCGTCGTCGCCACCGTCCGCATCGCGCAGGTCATCATCCTCGAGGCCAGCCTGTCCTTCCTCGGCCTCGGCGTGCAGCCGCCAACGGCGTCCTGGGGCTCGATGGTCGCCGATGGCCGCGCTTTCATCCTCGATGCCTGGTGGGTCAGCACCTTCCCCGGCCTCGCCATCCTGCTGCTGGTGCTCAGCATCAACGTCGCCAGCCAGGCCGTGCGCGACGCTTTGGACCCGCGCCTGCATGACTGAACCCCTGCTCGAAATTACCGACCTCCGCGTCGCGTTCCATGCCCGTCACGGCAAGGTGCGCGCGGTCGACGGTGTCAGCCTCACCGTCGCCCCCGGCGAGTGCCTTGGCATTGTTGGCGAATCCGGCTCCGGCAAGAGTGTGACGTTTGCCGCGGTGATGGGCCTGATCCGCCCCCCCGGCCGCATCGAGGCCGGCCGCATCCGCTTCGCCGGCCGCGACCTCGTCGGCCTCGACGCCGCAAGCTACCGCCAGCTCCGCGGCCGCGACATCGCGATGACCCTGCAGGACGCGCAGACCTCGCTGAACCCCGCGCTCACCGTCGGCACCCAGATCATCGAGGTCCTCGCCGCGCATGGCGAAGGCAACGCCCGCGCCCGCGCGGTGGAGATGATGACCATGGTCGGCATCCCCGCCGCCGAGCGCCGCCTGGGCGACTACCCGCATCAGTTCAGCGGCGGCATGCGCCAACGCATGATGGTCGCCATCGCCCTGTCCTGCCGGCCGAAGCTGCTGATCGCCGACGAACCCACCACCGCCCTCGACGTCACCATCCAGGCCCAGGTGCTCGAACTCATCGCCTCCATCCGCGCCAAACTCGGCATGAGCGTGGTGCTGATCACCCACGATCTTGGCGTCGTCGCCGACTATTGCGACCGCGTCGCCGTGATGTACGCCGGCCAGATCGTCGAAGCCGGCCGCACCGCCGACATCATCGGCAGCCCCCGCCATCCTTACACCGAAGGTCTGCTCGCCTCGGTGCCCGACCTGCACAATCTCGACCGCCCGATCCGCCCGATCGAGGGGCAGGTGCCTGATCTGATCGACCTGCCGCCCGGCTGCCGCTTCCTGCCGCGCTGCCCGAAAGCCCGGCCTGACTGCGCCAAGCCAGTGCCGATGCGCGCGGTGGGGGAGGGGCGTAATGTGCGCTGCGTGCTGACATGACCGCCCTGTTGCGGGTCGAAAACCTGGTTAAACACTACGCCCCCGGCCAGGGCTTGCTCTCCCGCCTGCTCGGCCAGAAGCCCCGCATGGTCCAGGCGCTGAACGGCGTCAGCCTCGAGATCCGCGCCGGTGAAACCCTCGGCCTGATCGGCGAAAGCGGCTGCGGCAAATCCACCTTCGGCCGCGCCATCCTGCGCCTGCACGAACCCACCTCCGGCAGCGTCCGCTTCGGCGGCACCGACGTTCTGGCCCTCGACCCCGCGGCGCTGAAGGCCATGCGCCGGCGGATGCAGATCATCTTTCAGAACCCCTACGCCTCGCTCAACCCTCGCAAGACCGTGGCGCAGATTCTCGCCCAGCCCTTGCGCCTGCACGGCCTGGCCTCCGGCGCCGAGCTGCAAGAACGCGTCCGCGCCATGCTGGCCCATGTCGGGCTGCGGCCGTCGCATGCCGAGCGCTACCCGCACCAGTTCTCCGGCGGCCAGCGCCAGCGCATCGGCATTGCCCGCGCCTTGATCCTCAATCCGGAATTCGTGGTCTGCGATGAGCCGGTCTCCGCGCTGGACGTCTCGATCCAGGCACAGATCATCGAGCTGCTTGCCCGCCTGAAACGCGAGCTCGGCCTCACCTACCTGTTCATCAGCCACGATATCGCGGTGATCGGCTATGTCAGCGACCGCGTCGCGGTGATGTATCTGGGGGAGATCGTCGAAACCGGCCCGGCCCGCGCTGTGCTGCATGCCCCGCAGCATCCTTACACCAAAGCCCTGATGTCGGCGGTGCCGGGCGGTGGCGCCGAAGACCGTGTCCGCCTGCTGGGCGATCTGCCTTCGCCGATGGACCCGCCGCCCGGCTGCCGGTTTCATACCCGTTGCGGCTTCGCCACCGATTTGTGTCGCTCCACCGTGCCGCCCCAACGCGCGCTGCAAGGCGAACGCATGGTGGCGTGCCATCATTTCCCCGAGACCCCGCCATGAGCTTCCCCGCCATCGACCTCTCCGGCTCCCCCTTCGCCCGCGGCAAGGCCCAGGCCGGGCAATCTCCCGACAGCGTTCCCGCCGTACGCGCTTTGGTCGCCAGCCGCCTCGCTGTCATTCCCCAACAGCCGCATGTTCGCCGCTTCCTCGTCGCGCAATGGGATTTCGCCCAGTCCGAAGACGCCGAATTCCTGTCCGAGATGCAGGGCATCGCCGCCGGCTACGGGCTCGACGCGCATGACCTGTTCGCGTTCCTCCACGCCGGGCAATTGGGCGGCCTTCCCGACGACGGCTGCTCCTCCTGGGCCTATTCCGGCGCCATGCTGGTGAAAAACCGCGACCTGCGCGGCCCCGCTCTCCCCCTGCAACGCGTTTTCCGTCACATCGACCCCGCCTGGAACGGCCGCAGCATGCTCGTCGTCGGCAGCCTCGGCGCCCCCGGCGCCTATTCCAGCGGCATCAACTCCGACGGCTTCGCCCTTGTCGATACCCAGGTCGTCACCCGTGACCAGGGCGTCGGCCTGCTGCGCTACTTCCTGATGACCCGCCTGCTCGCCCGCTGCGCCAATGTCGATGACGCCATCGACCTGATTCGCGCCACCCCGCATGCCGGCGGCGGCACTTTGGTGCTGGCCGACGCCTCCGGCGCCATTGCCAGTGTCGAAATCGGTCACTCCAAGTTGGGCATCGATGTCCGCTGGGATGGCTGGGTTGCCCGCACCAACCATTTCCTTACCCCTGGGATGGCCGAACGCCTGCTTGCACAGCCGGGGGACGCCGGCATCGATGGTTCGCACGCCCGCCTTGCGTTGCTGACCGGCTGGCTTGAGGGGCGGCCGACGCCTTCGCTGGGCCATGCCAAGGCGATCATGGCGAGCCACGACGTCCCCGGGCGGACCGGGCTGTGCCGGCACGGGGCGGCCGGCGGTTCGACTACGGTTTCGACCAGCCTGTACGACTGCTCCGCTCGCACGCTGGAGTTTGTGCATGGCAACCCGTGTCATGGCGGCTGGACGCGGTATGAGCTGTAGCATGTCGATTATTATTACGTTAAAGCAACAAAATAGACGCAGTTCTCCCAGGTCGTAAAATCGGCTTTTTGACGAAAAAGCGGGGTGTGGCCGCGCGGTGGGGCCTGGTGCCGCGTGGCCTGGGTAGGGTGAGGGGTGGGGATGTGGCGCGGCGGCCGGGGGCGCGCAGGTGCCGTGCGCGTGACGGCAGGGGCGCGGTGGATGCGCGGCGTGCGGATGCGGGGGCGCGCGGTGGGACGCGCGGTGGGGCGGACCGGGCCCGGCGGGCGAGGCGCTGCTGCGGGCGCAAGCGGGAGGATGCCGGCGCGCCAGTTTTCGAGCATTTCGGCGAGAGTGCGGAACAGGTTGACGAGCAGCAGGAGAATGGGCGCGAGGGCGCGATGCGTCTCCGCTTCGAGCGCTACCTGGTCGCAGATGTTGTTTAGAGCCTGGGTGAGTGGTGTGCTGCCTTTCATGGTAATACATATACTAACTAAACTGGAAAAATGCAATGACTATCTTCGCATTGAATAAATTTTTTCCTGGATGGCTGGAGCGATAGCCGATCGGACAGGCGATCAGAGATCACCCTAACCAGTTGTTTTTGCGCATATCTTGATCCGACGGGTGATCCCGTCAGGCCGAATGATGGTCTATGTGTGCACTCGCGACTTGCGGCGGGCGGCGAGGGCGAGCAGGCCGGGGATGAGCACGGCGAGGCTGGCGGGTTCGGGGACCGAGGTGCCGGGGTCGGTGCCGACGAGGTAGCTGAAGCCGAAGCCGCCGGCGCCCTGGGCGATCAGGGTCATGTTGAGGGTGATTTGGACGCCGGTGGTGTCGGTGAGGCCGGAGAGCGAGATGGCGTGGTCGGTGAGGAAGGCGTCGGCGGCGGCGAGTGTGGTGAACAGCCAGTCGCCGTTGTAGCTGTTGCCGCCATTGTCGCCGGCGCTGATGGAGATTTCCAGGCTTTGGAAGCCGGCGACGTCGGCGATGAAATCATCCGCGGTGCCGATGAAGTCGAGCGCGAGCGGGCCGTTGGCGAGGCCGGTGTCGGTGGTGCCGATGGAGAATCCGCCGGTGATGGTTTCCGCGGTTCCGGTGCTGCCGGCGAAATGGCCGCCGACGATGCCGGCGTTGGTGAGGGTCTTGCCGGAGGCGAGCATGCGGGCGGCGTTGCTGGCGCCGTTGACCAAGGCGCCGGCGTAGAGCGCGGTGGGGTCGACGGCCATGTAGCTGTAGGCGGTGACGTTGGTGCCGGTGCCGCCGAGCAGGACCGCGGCGCCCATGCGTATGGTGGAGACGGAGGTGACGTTGCCGGTGGAGGTGGCGGCGGCATCGGTGTTGCCGCTGGTGCCGCGCGAACTGTTTGCGCCGACGCTGGAGCTGGCCGCGTTGCTGGTGCCGTTGCTGGCGCTGGCGGTGGCGGCGGCGGCGGCGTCGGTTGCAGCATAGGCGGAGATATCGGCCATGGCGGTGCCGTTGGCGGCGTGGGTGATGGTGCCGTTGATATTGGCCTGACCGCCGGTGCCGGCGATGGCGTTGCCGGTGGCGACACTGCCATTGGTGGAGATTCTGACGCTGGCGTCGCCGCCGGCGCCGGCGGTGCTGCTGGACTGGGCGCCATAGGTGACATCGCCGCCCTGGCCGCCGGTGGCGGTGGCCGTGCCAGGGGAGAACGAGAAGATGCTGGCGGTGCCGCCCGCGGTGGCGGTGCCATCGACCGGGGCGAGCGCGGTGCCGCCGAGGATGGAGCCGCCCTTGCCGCCGGTGGCGCTGAGCGTGCCGGGGTTGGTGAAGCTGGACATGACGGGGCTGACGTCGGCCTCGCCGGCCTGACCGGGGGTGCCGCCATTGGCGGTGATGCTGCCAGCGTTGCCGCCGGTGGCGGTGCCGTTGAAGGTGCCGAAGGTGCTGAAGGCGGCTTGAACGTTGGCCGTGCTGCCATTGCCGGCCTGCCCGGAGGTGGCGTTGCCGCCGTTGCCGCCGGTGGCGGTGGCGGTGACAGTGCCGAAGCTTTGCCCGCCATTGGGATTGGCACTGGCGTAACCGCCGCTGCCGGCGTTGCCGGTGCCGGTGGCGGCGCCGCCGTTGCCGCCGGTGGCGGTCACGGTGAGGTTGGTTTGCGCCGTGGACGCGGCCAAGGCGCCGCCGCCGTTGCCGCCCTGGCCGGAGATAGTGCCGCCGCCATTGCCGCCGGCCGCGGTTACGGTGGCGGCGGAGGTGCCGCCGCCGGTGTTGCCGCTGGTGGGCTGCGTATTCGAGTCACCGCCGTTGCCGGCCTGTGCGGTGTCGCTGCTGCCGCCATTGCCGGCGATGCCGGTGCTGTTGATGGTCAGCAGGCCGCTGGTGCTGCCGGTGAGGCTGTTCGCGTAATAGTTCATGCCCGCGCCGTTGCCGCCAGTGCCGCCGCCGGTGGCGTTGCCGCCATTGCCGCCGGTGCTGCTGGCGCTGATGGTCAGGGCGGCGCCGGTGCTGGAGGTGGCGGAGGCGCTGGCGCTGGCCCCCGCACCCGCGCCCGCGACGGCGCCGTTGGTGGCGTCGGCGCCGTTGCCGCCGATGGCGGTTGCGCTGGCGCTGCTGGCGCCGGAGACGCCCTCGATCGAGCTGGCGGCGGTGGCCGCACCGGCGGTGGACGAGGAACTGGCGGCGTTGGTGCCGTTATTGCCGCCGACGGCGCGGGCCGTTGCACTGCCGGCGGCGGTGGCGCCGGGATCGGCGGAGAAGCTGGCGGTGGCGCTGGCGTCACCGCCGGACCCGGATTGCGAGGCCGAGGAGGCGCCGCCGTTGCCGCCGGTGGCGGTGGCGTCGATGGCGACGCCGGTGACGGTGCTGGCGGAATCGGCCGACAGATTGGTGCTTGCGGCGCTGGTGTTGCCGCTGCCAGCGATGGCGCCGGACCCGCCGTTGCCGGCGGTAGCGGAACTGCCGAAGCTGCTGTTGGTGACGGTGCTGTTGGTGATGGGGATCGACTGGCTGGAGGAAGCATAGCCGCCCGAGCCGCTCGGCGCCGCGTTGCCGGGGCCGGCGCCGGTGCCCGCCGCGCCGGGGTTGCCGGCGCTGCCGCCGTTGCCGCCGATCCCGGTGCTGGTGATGGACGCGCCGGTGATGGTGGTGCTGTCGATCGTGGTGGTGACGCTGGGAAGTGCGCTGCCGCCGTTGCCGCCATTGCCGCCGGTGACGAGCAGGCTGGCGGGGGCGGGGAAGCTGGGGGTGGTGCTGGTGATGGCGGGATCGGGGGTGATGCCATCGGCGCCTGAGGTGCCGGAGTCTCCGGGATTGACGCCGTTGGTGCCGTTGGTGCCGTCCGCGCCGGTGAACGTCTGGGCGTTGGCGGTAGCGGAGAGCGCGAGCACGAGAGCGGCGGCGCGCAAAGCGGTGCGCGGGCTGGAATGGGAGGACATTAAATGCGCTTTCGGGAAAAACAGGTACCGGCGCGCGG
>CAIRTN010000337.1 GCA_903881515.1 uncultured Rhodospirillales bacterium
CTCCGGATGCTGCCCCGGCGCATTCAGCGTGCAATTGGCGGCAAAGCTGCCCGGGTTCTGCGTGCCCGGCGTGCTGCCATAGAACGGATTGTTGCCACTGTTGCTCGAGTAGTTATCTTCATAATCAAAGTTAAACAACGGCCCTGCGCCAGCCCAGGTTATCTGCGTATTTGCCCCTGTCACCAGATTCGGCAGAGACACCGTCTGCGTCACACCATTGTTCAAAACGTTCCATCCGCCATTTTCGGCCGGCGAAACCGTCAACACCATTTGCGCGTTGATGATGGTGTAGCCCGATGTATTCGAGAAGAACAACGCCGGCGTGTCATACGCCGCACCGCAGGAAATACAGCTCAGCCCGCTGATCCCGCCCGGCAGATCCCCCGCACCGGCGGTGTCGTATTCGCCATAGACCGAGGCGACCAGGGTCAGCGCCAGCGCCGGCTGCGCAAATGCCAACAACAAAGCGCTCGTCGCCGCCAGTGTCCGGATACGCATGCAACCCTCGCCTCAACCTGAACCGCCGGCGAGCTTATGACATAAAATGAAAAATTAACAGGAAATTTAGAATCGTGCCCGCAATGGCCAGCGCCTATTTCAGCACCGCATCCGCCTCAACCGTGGCCGACACATCCACATCCGCCGCCTCCGCCACCGGTGCCGCCATCGCCATCGCCGCCCCGGCAAACCGCGGCAACGGCGGCTGCGCCCGCGTCCCGTCCAGCCGCACCTCCTGGAACCGCTCGAAATTCAGCCCCAGGATCTTCGCCGCCCCCTCCGCCCGCGTCCGCAACCGCCCCAGCGCCTTCGCCGTCGCCTTCTCCCGCGCCGCCGAAGCCGTCGCCGGCGTCAACCGCCAGGTCAGCGCCTGCACCGCCAGCCCCTGGCTCTGCAAAACCCCCACCAGCCCCAGCACCGCATCCCCATCCGTGCCGCGCAGCTCCAGCGCCTGCGCCGCCACCCAGTGCGTATTCGGCTGCGTCACCTGGTACACCTGATACATGCTGGTGCTCGCCGTGATCCCCGCCGCCGCCTTCGCCGCCGCCAGCGCCTTGGCCATCGCCGCATTCACCGCATTCTGCGCCGCCACCGGCCCCGAGGCCTGCGTCTCCATCCGCAACGTCGCCGCCAGCTCATCCGGCTTCGCCGCCACCCGCGCCGTCTCCGACAGCTTCAGCAGCGTCTCCGCCCCCGCGGCCCCCGCGAAGGTCACCGCCAAAATCAGCCCCGCCACCAACCGCCGCATCCGCCGCCTCCTGCGCATTGCACTGGAAAGCTTGCGCTTCCCGCCCCGCAGAGCAAGTGAACTTGACGCCATGCGGCCACACCCTCACGTTCGCAGAATAATCATGGAGAGTGCTCCGATGCGCCGACTGATCGCCCTGGCTGCCGCCGCAATCCTCGCCACCGCCCCGGTCTGCGCCGCCGAGTTCACATGGTCCTACTCCGCCGACGTGCTGACGCTCGATCCGCACAGCTCGAACAACACGTTCACCAACGCATTCGCCGGTAATTTCTACGAAAGCCTGGTGCGGATGAACGAGAAGATCGAGATCGAACCCTCGCTCGCCACCGCCTGGGAACGCACCTCGCCCACCGTCTGGCGCTTCCACCTCCGCCCCGCCATCTTCCACGACGGCGCGAAGCTGACGGCTGACGACGTCGTGTTCACCTGGGAACGCTTCAACACGCCCGGCTCCCTGAACAAAGGCAACCTCGCCGCGATTAAGGAAGTCCGCGCCATCGACCCCAGCACGGTCGAAATCGAAACCCACCGCCCCTTCCCCATCCTGCTCAACGCCATCCAGCAGTTCTACGTGATGAACCGCGCCTGGTCCGTCGCCCACGCCGCCACCGGCGCGTCGGACCTGACCGCACAAACCGAGAATTTTGCCGGCCGCAACGAGAACGGCACCGGCCCGTTCCGCCTCGTCAGCCGCGTGCTCGATGCCCAGACCGTGATCGAAGCCTTCCCCGGCTGGTGGGACAAGCCGGCGCATAATCTCACCAAGGTCACCTACATCCCGCTGAAATCCGCCGCCACCCGCACCGCCAGCCTGATCTCCGGCTCGATCGACGCCACCGTCGAACTGCCGCTGCAGGACGTCGACCGCGTCCGCGCCGATGCGAAGCTCCAGGTCATCCAGGGCCCCGAACTGCGCACCATCTATCTCGGCTTCGACCACGCGCGTGACGAACTGCCCGCCAGCGACGTCAAGGGCAAAAACCCGTTCAAGGACCACCGCGTCCGCGAGGCGATGTATCGCGCCATCGACGAGGACACGATCCAGAAGGTCGTCATGCGCGGCACCGCCTGGCCCGCCGGTTTCATGGCCTCGCCCTTCCTCACCGGCGCGCCGACCGACCTCAACACCCGCCTGCCGTTCGACATCGAGGCCTCGAAGAAACTCCTCGCCGAAGCCGGCTACCCCAACGGCTTCACGGTCGCCATCGTCTGCCCGAACGACCGCTACGTGAACGACGAACGCATCTGCCAGGCCGTCGCCGCCATGCTCGCCAAGGTCGGCATCAAGCTGAACGTCCAAAGCGAAACCACCGCCGTCTGGTCGCGCCGGATCAACTCCCTCGATGTGCCGATGTTCATGCTCGGCCATGCCGGCCTGCCGCTGGCCGACACCTATTCGGTGCTCACCGAAGTGCTGCACACCCGCGAAGGCAACCTCGGCGGCCTCAATGTCGGCCGCTACAGCAACCCCGAGCTTGACGCGCTGACGGTGAAAATCGCCGAAGCCGCCGACGAGCCCACCCGCAAAGCCCTGATCCGCCAAGCCTTCGCACTGGAGAAGGCCGATATCGGCCACATCCCGCTGCATCAGCAGCCGATCACCTGGGCCGCGAAAAAGGGCATCGACCTGAAACAGGGCCCCGACAACCAGCTCCGCCTGCGCCTCGTCACAGTGCAGTAGGGATCATCATGGCCGACATCCTGCTGCGCGGCGGCACCGTCGTCACGATGGACCCGGCCCGCCGGGTCATCGAAGACGGCGCTGTGGCCATCAAGGGCGAGCGCATCATCGCCGTCGGCACCCGCGCCGAGCTCGATGCCCGCTTCGATGCCAAAACCCTGATCGACACCTCCAATCACGCCATCCTCCCCGGCCTGATCGACGCCCACGCCCATGCCGGCCACGGCCTGGTGAAAACCCTCGGCATGTCGGCTGACGCAGGCGCCTGGGGCGAAGCCTGCCGGCAGATCTATACCGGCGCGTCGGACGCCGGCTTCTGGCACGCCGAGGCCCGCCTCGCCGCCCTCGAACGCCTCAGCTTCGGCGTCACCACCGGGCTCTCGCTGCTCGGCGGTGGCGACTCGATCCACCGCGTCGACCGGCCGGAGCACGGTATCGCCCATGCCCGCGGCGTCGCCGAGATCGGCATCCGCGCCATCGTCGCCCTCGGCCCCACCCGCCCGCCGCACCCGCGCACCTATTCCACCTGGGAGTCGGGCACAAAGCAGGACTACGAGGTCAGCTTCGAACAGCAGTTCGAAACCATCGAAACCCTGATCCGCGAGCATCACGGCAAGCACCGCGTCGCCTTCGCCACCCTGATGCCCGTCTACCGCGAAGCCACCCATGACCCCGCTGCGGTCCGCGAGATCGACCGCCAGGGCCGCCTGATCCGCGGCCTCTGCGCCAAATACGGCGTGCTGTTCCACCAGGACGGCCATCGCTCCGGCAGCATCGAGATGGCGCACGACATGTTCGGCCTGCTCGGCCCCGATGCCTCGCTGTCGCACAGCACCGACCTCACCGCCCGCGACATCGACCTGCTGGCCGAAACCGGCACCACCATCGTGCACAACCCGTCGGCCATCGCCTCGGTGCGCGGCTACTGCCCGGTGCCCGAACTGCTCGACCGCGGCGTCAACGTCGTCATCGGCTCCGACGGCACCGCGCCGGACCGCAGCACCGACATGTTCCGCCACATGTTCCAGTGCATGCGGCTCCACCAGCGCGAACACCGCGACGAACGCCTGATGCCCCCCGGCAAGCTGCTGGAAATGGTCACCATCGACGCCGCCCGCGCCTTCGCCATGGACACCGAGATCGGCAGCCTGGAAGTCGGCAAACGCGCCGACATCATCACGCTGGACCTGCGCAAGCCGCATCTCGCCCCGCGCAACATGCCGATCTGGCGCCTGGTCTGCTTCGCCAACGGCCAGGACGTCGACACCGTGCTGGTCGACGGCAAGATCCTGATGCAGGGCCGCCGCTTCCCCGACATCGACGCAGACGCGGTGATCGACGAGGCCCAGGCCGAAACCGAACGCATGCTCGACCGTGCCGGCCTGCGCGACCTGCTCGACGAACCCGCCAGCCTGTGGGGCAAGTCGAGGCACTAACGTCGTGATTGAAGCCTGGATACCAATTACCCTCGCCGCCGCCCTGTTTCAGACCTGGCGGACGGCGATGCAGCAGAAGCTGCGCAAGCTGCTCTCGGTCAACGCCGCCGGCTTCATCCGCTACCTCTACGCCCTGCCCACCGGCGTGGCTCTGGTCTGCGGCGCGTTGCTCATAACCGGGGAACCGCTTCCGGCCCCCAACCTGCGCTTCATCGCCGACTGCGCCGCCGGCGGCGTGTTGCAGATCTTCGGCACCACCCTGCTGATCATGGCCTTCGGCTACCGCAACTTCGCCGTCGGTACCGCCTACGCGAAGACCGAGGCGCTGCAAGGCGCCATCGTCGCCTGGATCATCCTTGGCGAGGCCCTCACCCCGCTCGCCATGGTCGGCATCGGCGTCGGCGTCGCCGGGGTGCTGACCCTCTCGCTCGCCGGCCGTGGCCTGAAACCGCGCGAATTGCTGCGCGCTACCGTGCAGCCCGCCGCCCTCTGCGGCCTCGGCACCGGCCTGTGCTTCGCCTTCACCGCGATCTTCATCAAGGACTCCAACCGCGCTCTCACAGGCGACTCGATCGTGCTGCGCGCGCTCTGCGGCCTGGTAATGACCAACCTGCTGCAAACCCTGATGCAGGGTAGCTATCTCGCTTTGCGCGAGCCCGACCAGCTCCGCGCCGCTTTCACCACCTGGCGCAGCTCGGCCATCGTCGGCACGCTCAGCGCCTGCGGCTCCGCCTGCTGGTTCACTGGCTTCGCCATGGCCCCGGTCGCGCTGGTCCGCGCGCTGGGTCAGATCGAGATGGTGTTCACCCTGCTGTTCAGCCGATACTACCTCAAGGAAAGCATCCGCCGCGCCGACGTCTTCGGTCTCTGCCTCGTCGTCGGCGGAGTGGTGCTGATCCTCGCCGGCCGCTAGGCCAGCACCGCCGCGATATCAGCCGCAGAGACATCCTCGATCCGCGCCGGGTTCCACTTAGGCGAACGGTCCTTATCGACCAGCATCGCCCGCACCCCCTCGGCGAAGTCGCGATGAAACGCCACATGCCGCGTCAGCCGCAGCTCGGCATTCAACGCCGCCTTCAAATCCAGCCCCGCGCCGCGCCGGATCGCCGCAAACGTCCACAGCACCGAGCTCGGCGAAACCGCGCGCAACTCATGCAACGCCTCATGCGCCCACTCCGTGCCCTCGGCCTCCAGCGCCGCCAGGATCGCCTTCACGCTGTCCTGCCCGAAGCAGCGATCGATCGCCGCGCGATGCGGCGCCAGCGAGAATTCCGGCAACGTCTCGGCCACGCCGGCCACCGCCGCCACCCCATCGGCCGCAATCGCGTCCTTCAGCCCGGGGAACTTCGCCTTCGGCACATAATGCGTGGCGATCCCGGCATGCACCGCATCCGCCCCGTGCAGCCGCGCCCCGGTCAGGCCCAGATACATCCCCAACGCCCCCGGCAAACGCGGCAGCATGAAGGTGGCGCCGACATCGGGGAACAGCGCGATCGCCGTCTCCGGCATCGCGAACAGGCTCGCCTCGGTGGTCACCCGGATATCGGCATGCACCGAAATGCCGATGCCGCCGCCCATGCATACCCCGTCGATCAGCGCGACATACGGCTTCGGATACATGTCGATCAGCGCGTTCAGCGCGTATTCCTCGGCGAAGAACGCCTCGATCGAAACCTTATCGCCATCCAGCGCCGCCGCCCGGATCGCACGGATATCGCCGCCGGCGCAGAACGCCCGCCCCCCGGCGCCCTCGACCACCACGGCATGCACGGCAGCGTCATCCGCCCAGCCCTGCAGCGCCGCTGTCATCGCGCGGATCATCGAAAGATCCAGCGCGTTCAAGGCCTTGGGCCGGTTCAGCAGGATATGCCCGATCCGCCCCTGGCGGCTGGCAATCACGGTCGCGTCGGTCATAACAATCCTCCGGTTTTGCCCCGGTATAGCGCCGAGGTTGCGCGCCGCCACCCCCTGCCGCAAAACCCTCCTATGACATCGCCCCTCGTCCGATTCCAGAACGTCCGGCGCAGCTACGATGGTGTTGCCGACGCCGTGCACAACCTCTCCCTCGACGTCGCCGCGGGGGAGTTGCTGACGCTGCTCGGCCCGTCCGGCTCGGGCAAGACGACCACGCTGATGATGCTGGCCGGCTTCGAGGTGCCAGACGGCGGCACCATCCTGCTCGATGGCGCCGACATCACCAGACTGCCCGCCCATAAGCGCGGCATCGGCGTGGTGTTCCAGAATTTCTCGCTGTTTCCGCACATGACCGCGGCCGAGAACGTCGCCTTCCCGCTGGAAGTCCGCCGCATCCCCAAGCCCGAGCGCGCCGAACGCGTCGCCAAGGCGTTGGAGATGGTCCGCCTCGCCGGCCTCGGCGAACGCCTGCCGGCACAGCTCTCCGGCGGCCAGCAGCAACGCGTCGCCCTCGCCCGCGCTTTGGTGTTCCAGCCTCGCCTTGTGCTGCTTGACGAACCCCTCGGCGCGCTCGACCGCGCGCTGCGTGAGGAACTCCAGATCGAGCTCCGCCACCTGCACGAACAGCTTGGCGTGACCATGCTCTACGTCACCCACGATCAGGCCGAAGCCCTCACGCTGGCCGACCGCATCGCAGTGTTCGCCAGCGGCCGGCTGCGACAGACCGGCACGCCGGAAGCACTCTACGAAAACCCCGAAACCGCCTTCGTCGCCCGCTTTCTCGGCGAGAACAACTTCCTGCACGGCACCGCCTCCGGCCGCGAGGATGACCTGCTGCGCGTCCGGCTGGACTGCGGCGCCACCGTGCTGGCCCGCCAGGGCGACGCGCCCGAAACCGGCCGTTGCCTGGTTGCCATCCGCCCCGAACGAATCGCCGTGGCCCCGATCTCGGCCGAGGAAATGGGCGAAGGCGCGCTGCCAGCCCGGCTGATCGAGGCAATCTATCTCGGCGACCACATCCGCCTGCGCCTGGACATCGGCGCGCCCGGCACGCTGATCACCGTCAAACGCCCCGCCGGCGCGCCGATGACAGGTCTCACGCCCGGCGGCACGGCGGCGGTCGCGTGGCAGCCTTATCATGCGCGGGCGTTTCGGCCGGATTAGAGAAAGGCAAGGCCAAGGGCCCTGCCCTTGGAACCCGCCAAAGGCCGCGGGCCGTTGGAAACCCATTCAATAGCAACAGCACCAACGCATTTGCAGCGGCGAAGCCCAAAGAGTCTTATTGGCTCCGCCGCTCCACGCCCACCTCCGAGCCAACGAATGTGGGGTGCAGGGGACTGAGTCCCCTGCTGGGTCCAGGGCAAAGCCCTGGCCTTAACTGCCCTAAACCAACACCCCCGCCGCCTTAAGCCCCGCGATCTGCGCCTCGCTCAGCCCGAGTTCACGCGCGATCTCAGCGACGTGCTGGCCGATGTCGGGGGGGTCGGAGCGTTTCGGCAGTCGTTGGCCATCGAGCGACAGGGGCAGTGCCGGGAGTTTGGTTTGCAGGCCGCCTGGCAGGGTCAGTGGCACCAGTCCGCCGGACTGGTTCAGATGCGGGTCGTCGAACAGTTCGACCGGCCGCGAGATCGGCGCGTAGGGCAGGCCGAGTTTCTCGCATTTGTCCATCAGTTCCTGGCGGGTGAACTTTGCCAGCGCGGCGATGACCAGGGGAAGGGTGCGGGGCCGGCCATCGACGCGTTGGTGCTGGGTGGCGAGTGTTGGATCGTTGGCCAGTTCCGGCACGTCGAACGCCTCGCAGAACACTTTCCACTGGGTGTCGGTGACCACGCCGACGAACACCTGCCCGTCACGGACGTCGAACACGTCATAGATCGGCCAGGCCGGCAGCCGGGTTGGCATCGGCGGTGCTTCGCGGCCGCTGATGGCGAACTGTGCCATATGCTGGGCCACCAGCAGCACGTTGTTCTCGAACAGGCCGGACTGGATGTAGCCGCCCTTGCCGGTGGTTTTGCGCTCATGCAGGGCGGCGAGGATGCCGATGGCGCCGAACATGCCGCCCATGATGTCGTTGACTGAGGAACCCGCGCGCAGCGGCCGGCCTTCCGGTCCGGTCATGTAGGCCAGCCCGCCCATCATCTGCACCACCTCGTCGAGCGCCGTGCGATGCTCGTAGGGGCCGGGCAGGAAGCCCTTGCAGGAGCAGTAGATCAGCCCGGGATTGCGCGCCGACAGCGCGTCGTAGCCGAAGCCCAGCTTGTCCATCGCGCCGGGGCGGAAATTCTCGACCACCACATCGGCCTGGTCGAGTAGGCTCAGCACCAGCGCCTTGCCTTCGGGCGATTTCAGATCGACCGCCAGGCTGCGCTTGTTACGGTTGGCCATGGCGAAGAAGCCGATGCCGGAGCCGATCAGCCGGCGGGTGTTGTCGCCATCCGGCGTCGGCTCGACCTTGACCACATCGGCGCCGAGATCGGCGAGCACCAGGCCGCAGGTCGGGCCCATCACCATATGGACGAACTCGACGACCTTGATGCCATCGAGCGGGGTGGGTGTTGTCATGCGTGCGGCCTCGCGGGGGGTGATCGTCGGGCGAGCATATCATCGCCCGACGGTTTCACATCCCCGGCCGTGCGATCAGCGCTGCCCGGCGACCATGGCGAAATGCGCGCCCTGCGGGTCGATGCACTGCGCGACCCAGGCGCCGCCTGGAACCTCCATCGGGCCATGGATCAGTTGCCCACCCGCCTCACTCACCCGCGCCAGGGCGGCATCCAGCGCCGGAACGGCGAAATAGAAGCCCCAGCACGGCGGCACCGCCGGGTTCGCCATCATCCCGCCGCTGTCAACGCCGCCGATGCTGAACAACTGGTAGGTGCCCATCGGCCCCATATCGATCGCCCGGCTCTTGGACCAGCCGAACAGGCCGGCGTAGAAGGCGAAGCTGGCCTCCTGATCCTTACTGTAATGCTCGTTCCAGCCGACCCGGCCGGGCGACATGCTGACCGAAGCGGCGGGGACGTCGTCGGTCATGCCCCTGAACAAATTGAAGATCGCGCCCTGCGGATCGGCGACCACGGCGAAGCGGCCGACGCCGGGAATATCCTCTGCCGGGCGATGGATCGCCCCGCCCGCGGCGACGACGGCTGCGGCGCTGGCATCGACATCGTCAGCCAGGATGTAGCCCATCCAGCCCGGCCGGGCGCCCATGGCCACGGCTTCCGGCGGCAACGCCATCAGCCCGCCCATGCCGGCGCCATCGGCACTGAGCACGAAATACTGCCGGTCAGGCAGGCCAGAATCCTGCGCCGTCCAGCCGATCACCTTGCCGTAAAAGGCAATGGCGGCTTCGGTGTCGGTGGTCATCAGGTCGTACCAGGCGAAGGTGCCGTGATGGACGGTCATCGTGTGCTCCAAGGTTGCTGTCGGCAATCATTAGATTGTAGCACTGATTTTCCAGCACGGCAGCTTCGCAAATACTCCGGCTAGGCGGCGCAGGCGTAGGTGCGCGGAATCCCGGCCCTGGCCAGGTTGCCGTGGATTGCCTCGTTCGGCAGCCCCTCGCGCAGGATATCGCGCGCCTTCAGCAGCTTGGCGAGATCGATGCCGGTGCGGAAACCCATGCTTTCCAGCATGAACACCAGATCCTCGGTGACGATATTGCCCGAGGCACCCGGCGCGAACGGGCAGCCGCCCAGGCCGGCCAGCGAGCTGTCGAACTTGCGGATGCCTTCCTCCAGCCCCGCCAGCGCGTTGGCGATGCCAACACCGCAGGTGTCATGCAGATGCAGGCCGATCAGCCTGTCGCCGATCTCGGCACGCACCGCACGCACGGTTTCCTTGATCAGCGCCGGATTGCCGTAGCCCACGGTGTCGGCCAGCGTGATCTCGTCCGCCCCGGCCTCAACCAGCCCGACCGCGACGCGGATGACGTTCGCCAGCGGAATGCGCCCGTCGATCGAGCAGCCGAACGCCGTGGCGCAGCCGGCTTCCAGCGGCACCTTGCGGGGCTGTTCCTTCAGCCACTCCGCCATGCGCTTCACTTCCTCGACCGCTTCGGCCGGGGTCTTGTTGATGTTGGAGCGGCTATGCCCCTCGCTGACCGACACCGGCGTCGAGATCCGGTGCGCCCCGGCGGCATAGGCGTTCTGCGCCCCGCGCAGGTTCGGCACCAGCGTCATGATCGTCACGTTCGGCAGCAACACAGCCCGCCGCGTGATCTCGGCGGTATCGGCCATCTGCGGGATCAGTTTCGGCGGCACGAAGCTGCCAACCTCGATCATCGGCACGCCGGCGGCGGCGATGGCGGCGATCCAGCGGGTTTTGATCGCTGTCGGCATGATGCCCTTGGAAATCTGCAGGCCGTCGCGCGGCCCGGTTTCACAGACTGTAACGAATTCGGACATGATATGGCCCTCCTGCCGCGGAAACTGCGTCGGGACGCTGCCGCTGGCAAGTCCGCCGTTTCGTGCCATATGTGCAGTGCAACAAGATGACGAGGCCGTGGCGCAGATGACGATTGCCGGTGTGAGTGTTCGCGTGGCGGGCCTGTCCTTGTGCGTGCTTTTCGCTTCCCCTGCTGCTCAGGCGCAGTTCGGCCCCCCCGGCCCCCCGGCCGTCGGCGTGCAGAGCGTCACCAAACAGGCCGTGGTCGAAAGCAGCGAGTTCGTCGGCCGGGTCCAGGCCACCGACCGTGTCGACATCGTCGCCCGCGTCACCGCCTTCATCGAGCAGCGCGGCTTCACCGAGGGCGCCGAGGTGCAGAAGGGCGACCTGCTCTACCGGCTTGAACGCGCACCGTTCGAGGCCGACGTCGCCGCCAAGGCCGCCGCCGTGGCGCAGAACGAGGCGCTGCTGAAAAACGCCGCCATCACCTTGCGCCGCGCGCAGTCGCTGATGGCCTCGCCCGCCGGCCGTGTCTCTGACGTCGATACCGCCGTGGCGCAACAGGCCAGCTATGCCGCCCAGGTGCAGGCCGGACAGGCCCAGCTACGCGCATCGCAGATCAGCCTGGCCTACACCGAGATCCACGCCCCGATCGCCGGCCGCGTCGGCCGCTCGGCGCTGGCGGTCGGCAACGTGGTCACCCCGGGTTCCGGCCCGCTGGTGTCGATCGTCAGCCAGGACCCGATGTACATCATCTTCCCCATCGCCGTGCGCAGCGCCATCGATCTTCGCAACCGCTATGCCGACAAGGGCGGATTCGCGGCGATGAAGGTGCGCATCCGCCTGCCCGACGGCCGGTTGTACGAGCAGACCGGAACGCTGGAATATGTCGACCCCTCCGTCGCCGCCGCTACCGACACGCTGAACCTGCGCGCGCGCATCGCCAACCCGCTACGCGCGGGCGCCAAGCCCGACGACCCCGGCGCGCGCGACCTGATCGACGGCGAATTCGTCACCGTGATGGTCGAAGGCGTCGCCCCGGTGCAGGCCCTCGCGATCCCGCGCGCCGCCGTGCTGTCGGACCAGCAGGGCAGCTACGTCTACGTTGTCGATGCCGAAAAGAAAGTCGCGCAGCGCCGCATCGAACTCGGCCAGTCCACGCCGGCACAGGCGATCGTGATGTCCGGCCTGAAGGAAGGCGAGCAGATCGTGGTCGACGGGCTACAGCGCGTCCGCCCCGGCATCGTGGTCAACCCCGCGCCCGCCGCCGCCCCGCCGACGCGGAGCTGACCGGATGATTTCCGCCGTCTTCGTCGACCGCCCCCGCATGGCGGTGGTGATCGCGATCATCACCGTGCTCGCCGGCCTGATCGCCTGGACCCGCATCCCCGTCGCCCAGTTCCCCGACATAGTGCCGCCGCAGGTGCAGGTCACCACCCGCTTCCCCGGCGCATCCGCCGCCGTGGTCGAAAGCACCGTCGCCCAGCCGCTGGAGGCGCAGGTCAACGGCGTCGACCAGATGCTCTACATGAAGTCCAACAGCGGCAACGACGGCAGCTACTCGCTGACCGTCAGCTTCGCGCTCGGCACCAACCCCGACATCGACACCGTCAACGTCAACAACCGCGTACAGGCCGTGCTGTCCAAACTGCCGGCCGAGGTGCAGCGCCAGGGCATCGTGGTGCAGAAGCGCAGCTCGGCGATCCTGCAGTTCATCCAATTCTACAGCACCGACCCCGCGCTCAGCCCGCTCTTCGTCAGCAACTACGTCACCATCAACGCACTCGACGCCATCGCCCGCGTCCCAGGCGTCGGCCAGGCCTTCATGTTCGGCGCGCAGGACTATTCCATGCGCATCTGGTTCGACACCGACCGCCTGACCACGCTGGGCCTGGTGCCCGGCGACATCATCGCCGCCCTGCAGACCCAGAACGTGCAGGGCGCGGTCGGCCGCATCGGCGCCAAGCCGACCGCCGATAGCACGCAGTTCCAGCTCAACCTGCAAACCAAAGGCAGGCAGGTCACCGTCGAGGAATTCGGCAACGTCGTGGTGCGCGCCAACCCCGACGGCTCGGTGCTGCATGTGCACGACGTCGCCCGCGTCGAACTCGGCGCCGCCAACCTCGACACCGAAAGCCGCCTGAACGGGCAGCCGGCCGTCTCCATCGGCATCTATCTCGCCCCCGGCGCCAACGCGGTCGACGCCTCGGCCAACGTGCAGAAGGTGCTCGACCAGTTGCACACCCGCTTCCCCAAGGGGCTGGAATCGAAGGTCTTCTACGACAGCTCGACCTTCGTCGCCGACACCATCCACGAGGTCGGTAAAACCCTGCTGGAAGCCTTCGCCCTGGTCGTGCTGGTGGTGTTCGTCTTCCTCGGCAACCTGCGCGCCACCATCATCCCCACCATCGCGGTCCCCGTCGCCCTGGTCGGCACCTTCGCGGTGCTGCTGCTGCTCGGCTACTCCGCCAACACCATCTCGCTGCTCGCCCTGGTGCTCGCCGTCGGCATCGTCGTCGACGACGCCATCGTGGTGGTCGAAAACGTCGAGCGCGTGCTGGAGGAAGAGCCGCATCTGACGCCGAAGGAAGCCACCAAGAAAGCGATGGCGCAGATCACCGGCCCGATCATCGCCATCTCGATGGTGCTGCTGTCGGTGTTCGTGCCGATCGGCTTCATCCCCGGCGTCTCCGGCCTGCTGTTCCGCCAGTTCGCGGTTACCATCTCGGTCGCCATGCTGATCTCGGCGACCAACGCGCTGACCCTGTCGCCCGCGCTCTGCGGCGTGTTCCTGCGCCATACCGACAAAAAACGCGGCATCATGGGCCGGGTGCTGAAAGGCATCGACCACGTGCGCGACGGCTACGCCGCCATCGTGCGCGGCCTGCTGCGGGTGGCCGTGCTGGCCGTGGTCATCGTGTTCGCCGCCGGCGCCGGCATCTTCGGCATGTCCAAACTCACCCCCACCGGCTTCCTGCCCGAGGAAGACCAGGGCGCCATCTTCATCGCCGTGCAGCTGCCCGACGCCGCCTCGATCAACCGCACCCGTGACGTCGTCGCCCGCGTCGAGGGCATCGTCAAAGCCATGCCGCAGGTGGAAAACGTGCTCTCCATCGTCGGCTTCTCGCTGTTCGACGGCGGCGCGCAAAGCAACGCCGCCTTCATGGTCGCCCGGCTGAAACCCTTCACCGACCGCATCGAGACCGCCGACAAGGCCCAGGCCGTGGTCGGCCGCCTGTTCGGCGCCAGCCAGGGCATCCGCGCCGCCGTCGTCTTCCCGTTCAACCTGCCGCCGATCATCGGCCTGTCCAACACCGGCGGCTTCGAATACCAGCTGCAGAACCTCGAAGGCCAGGAAGCCGCGGCGATGAGCTCCGCCCTGCTCGGCCTCGTCGGCGCGGCCAATTCCGACCCCCGCCTGTCGCGCGTCTTCGCCACCTTCACCGCCAGCACGCCCAGCATCTATCTCGACATCGACCGCGACAAGGCCCAAGCCCTCGGCGTCGCCATCAACGACATCTTCACCGCCCTGCAGGCCACGCTCGGCGGCATCTACGTCAACGATTTCAACCTCTACGGCCGCACCTGGCAGGTCAACATCCAGGGCGAGGCCGCCGACCGCACCGACCTCTCGGCGATCTGGCGCATCTTCGTGCGCAACAAAACCGGCACCATGGTGCCGCTGCGCGCCATCGCCGACGCCCGCATCGTGCTCGGCCCGCAAACCATCAGCCGCTACAACAACTACCGCTCGATCACGGTGAACGGCTCTCCGGGCCTCGGCGTCTCCTCCGGCGCGGCCCTTGGCGCCATGGCCGAAATCTCCGACCGCACCCTGCCGCCCGGCTACGGCTTCGACTGGACCGGCACCTCGTACCAGGAAATCCGCTCCGCCGGGCAGACCGGGCCGATCCTGGCGCTCGCCATCCTGTTCGCCTACCTGTTCCTGGTCGCGCTCTACGAAAGCTGGATCATCCCGGTCCCCGTGCTGCTCTCGGTCTCCGTCGGCGTGCTCGGCGCCTTCGTCGGACTCTACCTGCGCAGCATGCCGCTCGACCTCTATGGCCAGATCGGCCTGGTGGTGCTGATCTCGCTCGCCGCCAAAAACGGCATCCTGATCGTCGAATTCGCCAAGGAGGAACGCGAAGCCGGCCGCTCCATCCGCGACGCCGCGGCCATGGGCGCCCGCATCCGCTTCCGCGCCGTGGTGATGACCTCGATCGCCTTCATCCTCGGCCTGCTGCCCCTGATCAACGCCCAGGGCGCTGCCATGCTGTCCCGCCGCGCCGTCGGCATGCCCGTGTTCGGCGGCATGATCGCCGCCACCGCCATCGGCATCTTCCTGATTCCGATGCTCTACGTGACGTTTCAGACCTTCCGCGAATGGGCCAAGGGCCTGTTCGCTCCGAAGTCGCCGCCAGCTCCGCACGTTTAGGGGGAAGGAAGGCCAGGGCTTTGCCCTGGACCCAGCAGGGGACTCATACCAACCCGCGCAATGCGTGACTCTTCCGCGCATTGCGCGGGTTGGTATCGCGCGCGGGGTTGGCGGGGCGGCCGCGCGCCAAACAAGACTCTGATACCGACCCGCGTTGACCCATTCTTCATGGGTCAA
>CAIRTN010000338.1 GCA_903881515.1 uncultured Rhodospirillales bacterium
GGCCGTCAGGCACAGGCGCTCGAAGCTCGCGCGGACCTCGTCCACAGCTTCTTCGACAAAAGCCGACGGACTGACCGAAGGCGGTGTGGTAGATTTCTTCATGGCGTTGCTCCCTTCGAGAATTCGACACCCCGAGCCTACCGGCTCAAGGCGAGCAACGCCGCTCTCCCTTTTTCAACATTCTCCGGGACATCCCCGCCATAGGCTGCAACCTGGACCGAAGCCCGCAGGCGGCGAGCGCGACGGAGATCGGCCAGAGTTTAGAGATTGTCTGGGTGGGGTATGGGGCGGGCGCGCCCACCGTCACTGTGCTCGCCGCTGGACTTGATGTATTCAAGTTGTGCGCGTTCGAGGGGCGATAGGAATTTAGCTGCCGCTACGCCAAGGAAGATATCGCGGTCGGAAGCTCCAATGTCGAACGCATCTCGCCGGTCAGGAATGCCTGTCCACCCTTCGGCGGCCAGATACCCTTGGTCACCCCTTCCGCGCGGACGGCCGCGCGAACATCGGCCGACGGATACGGCCAGATATGGGTGAAGCGTGACCTGCCATCCAGGGCATACATGGCCATTACCATCGGGGACAATTTGATGCGATCCGGCACCGCCGCCTCCCACAAGTCGCTGGTGGGCCCCAGGCCGCCTTGGTTCAGCCAATAGGTCCGAAATTCGTAGACCTTGCCGTAGCGGCCGGGCGGCAGCGGCTGCGCCCATGCGAACGGGGCATAGCTCTCGAAACGCATTTTGCTGATCGCGTCGCCGCAACCGAATGGGTTTGCCGCCGACCATGTCCGCAGCCGTTCGGACTGCAACGCCGCGTCGTCAGCGAACTCGCGCAGCAGGATGATGCTGTTGAGTTCGCCGACATCGCCAGTCCAGCACCCCATCAGTTTGCCCTGCGCCGCTGCGTCGGCGGACCAGGCGTCGATGGCCGGCACCACCTTGCCCGCGGTGCTGGGGCGGATGGTCAGAGTGACGATGTCGTATCGCATGGCGTGTTCCTGTCAGGCCGTGGTCACGAGGGTGTCCAGCAGGGCGCAGACCGCGTCCGGCCGATCAATCATCGGGTCGTGACCGCATGCGTCCAGCACCGCTGTCTGCCAAGCAGGGTCCGCCTGGCACCGGGCCAGAGCGGCGTCGAACCGCGGCTGCGGGAACAGCGGGGTGCGAACATAGAGCCGCTTTGCGATCCGCTCGCGCGCGCCGGTCAACGACACCGCGTCCAGCGAGACGCCGATTGGCTGCGGCGTGATCTTGGAGTCGACCCAGATCGCATCAGCCGCATTCTGGATCTTTAGCGCGGCGCTGGTCGGGCCGGGCCGGGAGACCTCGCCGCGGGCCTGCGCGTCGCAAAAGGCGGCCTGCTGCTGCTCATTCAGAAAATCGAACCCGCGCTGCCCATCATCCGGCAGGAATGCATCCAGATACACCATCGCCTGCACGCGGTCCTCAAGCTGCTCGATGGCGCCCGAGATCACCCAGCCGGCATAGGAATGCCCAACCAGAACCGCCCCGTTGATGTCTTCCCAGCGGAACAGATTGACGACGTCGAGGATATGCGTTTGCAGACTGATTGCGCCGCTCATCAGGTGCGACCGTTCCCCCAGCCCAGTCAGCGTCGGTGTGTACACCCGGTGATCTTTGGACCGCAACAGATCAGCCAGCCGCCGCCACGCCCAGCCGCCATGGCCCGAACCAGCGACCAGCACGAAGGTGAGACCACCCTGATTGTTTGACATCGCGCTTCCATCCCCTTGGCCTGTCGGCTGGGAGATTTAGCGTCGCGCCGCCGCCGCACAATCAGTCAATTCCACCTGCCGGAATTTGCAGGGTCCGCATCAGCCGGCCCGCCAGGTCCATCAGCACGGCGCCAAGCCCGGCGACGCGGGTGGCGTCCGGCCCGTCGGCGGCAAAGCGGACGTTGAGGGCGTAGGCCGGGTGACCGGCCAATACGATCGGTGTGGCCAACGCGGTCACCCCGGGTTGCCACGACGCAACGCAATAGCCGTGCAGACGAATGTCGGCGAAGGCGGTCTCGATCTGGCCTGCCAGCTTGCGCCAGTCGGCCGGGCGCCGCGCCCGGAGGTCGGCCAGGAAGGCAAGATATTCCGGCGCTGTCTGGGTCGACAGGTAGGCACGGCCCAGCGATGTTAGCTCGATCGGGATACGCTGGCCGGTGACCACCCGGCGCAATGAGACCCGTCGGTTGTATCGGATCGATTCCAGGTAAACCATCGACTCCCGATCGGCCGCGGCCAGCCCGACATTGATCCGCCCGGTCTCCGCCGCCTCCTGCATCAACGGCGCCGCTGCCTTGAGGATCGTTGAACTCATCCGCATCGCCAGGCCCAGGCTGAGCACCGGTGCCGCGAGGCGATACGCCTGGCTGGCCCGGTCATGCTCAAGAAAGCCGACCCGCACCAGCGTCTGGGTCAGGCGGCTGACCGTGGACCGCGGCAGCCCAACCCGCTCGGCCAACTCACTGTTGCCCATCAGATCGGTGCCGGGGCGAAAGGCGCGCAGGATGTCGATCCCGCGTTCGAGCGAACGATTGGCCGCCGGGTCGATGAAGCGTTGCTTGCGGGAGGGTCCTGTCATCCCGCCATGCTAATTCCGCCAGATGGAATTGGCGAATTGTGCCAGCGCGGCCAACTCCATACCGTCCGGCGCCTGAAGCAGCGCGCATGCGCCGATATCTGCAAACCGAGGAGGCGTCGATGCCGGATGAACTGGTCGTTCTGCGGGTGAGCAACGGCGTGGCCACGATCACGCTCAACCGCCCGGACAAGCGCAACGCGATGAGCGACGCGATGCGGGCCCAGTTCGCCGGCGTTCTTGAGCGCGTAGGTCAGGATCGCGACGTGCGCGCCGTGGTGCTGACGGGCGCGGGCAAGGGCTTTTGCGCCGGTGGCGATGTCGCCGGGATGGAGCGGCGGCTCAACGCGCCACAGGGCGAGGTCGGGTTCAACGGATGGGCGCGGCAGCAGGGCGTGCACGCGGTGCAATCGCTGCTGCACGACATGGCCAAGCCGACGATCGCGGCCGTCAACGGCGCGGCCTCCGGTCTTGGCGCCGACACGGCCCTTGCCTGCGACTTCGTGATCGCCAGCCCGGCGGCGAGCTTTACCTGGTCGTACATCCACCGCGGACTGATCCCCGACGGCGGCGGCATGTATTTCCTGCCGCGCCGCGTCGGCCTGTCCCGGGCGAAGGAGCTGATCTTCACCGGGCGGAAGGTGGAGGCCGAGGAGGCGTTGCGGCTTGGCATCGCCGACCGCCTGGCAAACGCCAACACCTTGCTGCCGGAAGCAGAGGCCTGGGCCGCCCAGCTCGGCGCCGGATCGCCGGTCGCGCTCGCGCTCGGCAAATCCATCCTCGACCAGAGCCTGGAGATGACCGCCGCGCAGGTCTTCGCCCAGGGCAGCCAGGCCCAGGGCATCTGCTACACCAGCACCGAGCATCGCACCGCCGTCGCCGCCTTCCTCGCCCGCGCAAAGCCGGTCGCATGAGCACCGTCGAAAGCGTCATCGCCCGCCTGATGCAGCCAGCTTCCGTCGCGGTGATCGGCGCGTCGGCGGACCCGACGAAGACCGCCGGCCGGCCGATCCATTTCCTGCGCAAGCACGGCTTCACCGGCACGATCCTGCCGGTCAATCCGCGCGCCGACACGATCGCCGGCCTGCCCTGCTACAAGGATATCGCCGCGCTCCCGATCGTCCCGGATGTCGGCATCGTCCTGCTCGGCGCGGCGAACACCGAAGCTGCCGTGCGCGACCTCGCGACGCGCGGCACCAAAGCGGCGATCCTGGTCGCCGCCGGGTTTGGCGAGACCGGCGAGGAAGGACGGCGGCGACAGGATGCCCTCGCTGCGGCCGCCGGACCGATGCGTCTGCTGGGCCCGAACACCATCGGTCTGGTCAATCTCGTCGACCGGATTCCCCTGTCGGCGTCGGGCGCACTGGATGCGGACCAGTTTGCCGTCGGCTCCATCGGCGTTGTGTCGCAGAGCGGCGGCATTCTTGGCGCGCTACTGTCGCGTGCGGCGGCGCGGGGGATCGGGTTATCGAAGCTGGTCACCACCGGCAACGAGGCCGATCTGGAACTGGCCGATTTCGTCTCGTACTTCGCGCGGGATTCCGACACGACGGTAATCGCGCTGTATATCGAGGCGATCCGCAACCCCACAAAGTTCCGCGCCGCCGTCGCGCGCGCGAACGCGGCAGGCAAGCCCGTCGTCGCTTTCAAGGTCGGCCGATCCGAAGGCGGCGCGCGCGCGGCGGTTTCGCATACCGGCGCCCTGGCAGGGTCCGACCGGATGTACGACGCCCTGTTTGCCCAATCCGGCGTCATTCGTGCCCAGCGGTTCAGTGAATTGCTCGACATTCCTGCCGCACTCGCGGCTGGCCGGCACCCCCGCGGCAACCGCGTCGCGGTGCTGACCTCCACCGGCGGCGCCGCGACCCTGGTCACCGATGCGCTCGGCCTGTACGGCTTCGAAACCCCACCACCCGACGACACCACTGCCGCCGCCCTGCGCGCCCTGCCGATCGGCGACCTCGCCGTGCTGGACCGCAACCCGATCGACGTCACCCTGGCCGGCCTGCGCCCCGCCCTGCTGCGCAGCGCTGTCGACATCCTGCTGGCCTCCCCCGGCTATGACGCGCTCGTCGTCATCGTCGGATCATCCGGCGTCGGCAATCCCGCACTGGTCGCCAACGCCTTGCGCGAATGCCTGGCGAACAGCGACAAGCCGGTGCTCTCCTATGTCAGCCCGCATGCGCCCGAAGCTGCTGCATTGGTAACCGCTACCGGCGTGCCGGCCTTCGCCGAGCCGGAAAGCTGCGCCGCCGCCCTCGCCGCCTTGCGCGCCTTCGCCAGCTTCCGCGCCTTGCCCTCCGGCGCCCCGGTCGCGGCATCGGATGCGACCTTCGGCGCCGGCCCGCTCGACGAGACCCAGGCCAAGGCATTGTTCGCCACGTTCGGCATTCCCTGTGCGCGCGAGATCCCGGTAGAGACGCCGGAGCAGGCCGTCGCCGCCGCGTCGGCGCTTGGCGGCCGCGTAGTGCTGAAAGTGCTTTCCGCCGATATCACCCACAAGAGCGACATCGGCGGCGTGGCTGTCAGCCAGACGCCAGACACCATCGGTCCACGCATTCTGCGTATGGCAAACGAAGTCGCCGGTCATACTGGCACACAACCGCAGCGCTTTCTGGTGCAGGAGATGATCGGCGGCGGCATCGAACTGATCCTCGGCCTGCACCGCGATCCTCTCGGCACCGCCATCCTGCTCGGCCGCGGCGGCACCGAAGCCGAGTTGCTGCGCGATACCGCCATGTGCCTGCTCACCCCGGGGCACGCCCTGGGCGAGCAGCAGGCCCTGGCGCTGATCCAGGCCCTCAAAACCTGGCCCATGCTGAACGGATACCGCGGCCGCCCCCTCGCCGATATCGCCGCGCTCACCGCCGCAATCGTCGCTTTCTCGCGCATGGCGAGCCAACTCGGCGACCGGATCGTCGAAGCCGAGATCAATCCGATTTTTGTCCGCCACGCCGGCGAAGGCGTCGTCGCGGCGGATGCAGTTATTGTGTTTCGGCGTGGGATACCGACGCCGATCGGCACGCTAAACGATTGATCCAATTGCTATCGTAGGGGTCACCACGTCGTGCCTATTCACAAGATCGTCCTAGCAATCGCATGGCCTATTCTGCGACCCTCGCGAGAAAACTGGTGACCGCTGGCAGGATAAGACCAGTCCGACCAAAATTCGCGACGTGGTCGCAGTCCGGCAGAACAACAAGCTCCGCATTCGGCATCGACCCAGCGGCTTTGCGTACATCGGGGCAATAAGGATCGAGTTCGCCAATTAGCAGCAGGCATGGCATCCGCATCGTCGGCAGCAGGTCCGCATGGTCCGGCCGATCCAGGGATGCGGTCATCAGCACGCTTGCATCGTTCGCCGCCAGCCGCGCACGGCGTTCCGGCGTCATGTAAGGTCCATAGATGCGATCACACGCGGCGAGGAAGGCCTCGATGCCCTGGCCCAGAAAGTCGCGGAACCCTTGTTGGCTGACGGCGTAGGGATGGGAGCCACTGATGATCAGCGAAGCAATCCGTTCTGGAACGTAGCGTGCCAGCCCCCAGGCAAGCGCGCCGCCATAGGAATGCCCATAGTAATGGGCCTTGTCGATACCAAGATCGTCCAGCACAGCACAGATGTCGCGCGTGCGTGTAACAAGATCGTAGGCGGCCGGATCGCGCGGCTTGTCGCTCTCACCGCAGCCGCGCGCATCAAGAATGATTAGCCGATTGTGACACGCCAGTGGCGCGGCAAGCCCAAAGTCCCGCCAATCCTCGCCGCAGCCGGCAAACCCGTGATGCAGCACGAGAGGCGGTCCGCTGCCTTCGGTTTCATAGTGAATCCGTACGCCGTTATTGACGACAAATGGCACGGCGTTTCCCCCTAATTGTCAGCTATTCGCTGCATCTCCGGCCGGTTCGCACTCCGTGAGCGAACGATAATCGTAGGCCTTTATGTTCGGCAAGGTGGACAGCTCCAGGATCATCCCGAAAACGTTGCGGCCCGAATGTAACGGCATGGGTTGCCGTCAATGCCCAGTTCTCGTCTAGCACGGTCGCAGCGATGCCTGCGCCGCGTTCTGCACAACGCCCAGCTAACCGCTCGCCATCAGCACAACCTTATGAATGGGTTTCCAACGGCTTGAGGCCTTTGGTGGAGTGCAGAGGCAAAGCCCCTGGCCTTACACTCTCAACCCAACCCGCCCTGCCGGACGATAAACGCCTCGATCTCGTCCACCCCCACCCCCGCGCGCACATTGGCAAACACGTAGGGCCGTTCGCCGCGCATTCGTTTGGAATCCCGGTCCATCACTTCCAGGCTGGCGCCGACATAGGGGGCCAGGTCGATTTTGTTGATCACCAGCAGGTCGCTGCGGGTGATCCCTGGCCCGCCCTTGCGCGGAATCTTGTCGCCGGCCGACACGTCGATCACATAGATCGTCAGGTCCGCCAGTTCCGGGCTGAACGTCGCGGCCAGGTTATCGCCCCCGCTCTCGATCAAGATTACATCGAGGGCCGGGAAGCGTTTGCTCAGCTCCGCCACGCCGGCCAGGTTGATCGAGGCGTCTTCGCGGATGGCGGTATGCGGGCAGCCGCCGGTTTCGATGCCCATGATGCGTTCCGGCGGCAGCGAGCCCGCCCGGGTCAGGAACTCGGCGTCTTCTTTGGTGTAGATGTCGTTGGTGATCGCCGCGATGTCGAAACGCGTGCGCAGTCTTTGGCACAGCGCGTCCATCAATGCCGTCTTGCCGGTGCCGACCGGGCCGCCGACACCCACCCGCAGCGGGCCGTTGAGCGATTTCATGAGCGGAACAACCTCGTATATTGAATTTCGTGTCGCATCGCGGCGAGGTCCGAGCGGAACGCCACCCCGCCAATATCATCCAGGGTCTGCCCGCGCGCGGCCGAAGCGGTCGCCGCGATCACCGGTTCCAGCGCCGCCAGCGCCGCCAGCCCTGCGGTTTGCCCCAGCGGCACCAGCCGCACCGCCGCCGAGATCAGGTTGGCCGCGAACGCCTGCAAGGTCGCCGCGCAGGCGATGTCCTCGCCGATGCCATGCCGCCCCGCCATCGCGCCGACCGCCACCGGATAGGCGATATCGCCCACCCGCGCAGCCAATTCCGTCAGCACCGAGGCATCCCACGGCCCGGCCGCGCGCATAAACGCATTGCCCTGGCCCACGGTTTCCGCCCGCCGTTCCCGCGCCGGCGCGGTGGCCAGGGCCAGTTCCGCGATCTCCGCCAGCCGTTCCGGATCCCCCTGCGCGCGATGCGCGTGGCGCAGCAGGATCGCATCAGACCGCCCGGCGCCATGCGCCAGAACATCGCTGATCCACAGCGTCAGGCTGACGGTATCCTTCACATCGCCGCTGTCGACCGCCCACTCCACACCGTGCGACCAGGCGAACCCCCCGGTCGGAAACGCCGGCGACAGCCACGCCAGAAGCCGCAGCACCGCGGCATCCGGCGGCGATGTCACAGCCCCGCTCAGTTGGAGAACTTCTTCATCAACGGCAGGATCTGCCGCTTCACCATGTCCGTCGTCAACGGTCCCACCATGTGCCAGCGCACAAATCCGTCGCCATCGACCAGGAACGTCTCCGGCACCATCTCCATCCGGAAATCCACCGCCACCCGGCCGGGCTCATCATGCGCGATGCGCTCGAACGGGTCGGTATTGCGTTCCAGGAAATCCGCCGCCGGGTCGCGCTTGTCGCGATAGGCGATGCCCCAGATCGGCACCCCCTCATCCTTCAATAGCAGCAGCACCGGATGCTGCTGCATGCACGGCGCCGACCATGATGACCAGAACACCAGCAGGATCGGCCGCCCGCTGTTGATCATGTCGATCGAGGTAAAGCCCTGCTCGATCAGCCCCGGCAGCCGGAACCCCGGGATGCGCCGTGCATACAGCCGCGTCGGCATTCCCTGCGGGTCGGATTTCTGCGGCTGAAACCATTGCCACGCAAAATACGCCCCCGTCCCCGTGCCGATCGCCAGCAACACCGGGATCAGCAGGAACAGGAATGCGCGCAGGCTCATTCAGCGATCAGCCGCCGCTTTTCGGCGCGGGCGTGCCAGTATTCCACTGCCCGTTTTTCTTCAGCGCCTCGGTGACTTCCTTCGGCATGTATTTCTCGTCGTGCTTCGCCAGCACTTCGCTGGCCACGAACACGCTGCCGTCGCGCATCGCGCCCAGCGCCACCACGCCTTGGCCCTCGCGGAACAGATCCGGCAGAATGCCGGCATATTCCACCTTCACCTTCGCCGTGCCGTCGGTCACCTCGAATGCCGCCACCGGCTTGCCGTCGCGGCTACCCTTGGTCACGCTGCCCGGCTCCACCAGCCCGCCCAGACGGAAGCTGCGCCCCGGCACCGCCTTGCTCGCCACGTCAGACGGCGAGACAAAGAACACCAGATTGTCCTGGAACGCCGTCAGCGTCAGTGCCACGGCCCCGCCCAGCCCGGCCAGGCATACGCCCACCAGCAGCAGCCGGCGATGCTTGCGTTTCATGACCGCTCGGCCCGCGGATCGATCGCCATCAGCTTGCGCCGCGCCGCCCCCATGCGCCGCCACGCGCCGATCGCCATCCAGCCGGTCAGCACCAAGGCCAGCCCGTAGGCGGCCAGCAGATAAGGGAGATGTGTCATCAGGCTTCCTGTGCGCGCGCCAGCAGCAAGGCGCGAATGCGCCGCTCCATCACCGCGGCGCGCAGCCGCGCGGTGACGATTGCCGCGAATCCCAAAGTGAACCCCAGCGCGCAGAACGCCAGTGGCCACAGCATCGAGCCCGCAATCGTCGGCGCACCCGTCAGCGTGATGCTCGCCGGCTGATGCAGCGAGTTCCACCACTCCACCGAGAACTTGATGATCGGCAGGTTCACCACGCCAACCAGCGCCAGGATCGCCCCGGCGCGATAGCCGCGCTGCGGATCATCGAACGCCCGGATCAGCCCGATATGGCCCAGATACAGGAAGAACAGCACCAGCACGCTGGTCAGCCGCGCATCCCACACCCACCACGCGCCCCACATCGGCTTGCCCCACAGGCTGCCGGTCGCCAGGCACAACGCGGTCGCCGCCGCCCCCACCGGCCCGATCTCAACCGCCGCCAGATCCGCCAGCGGATGGCGCCACACCAGCGAGAACAGCGAGGCGATCGCCAGGCCCATATACGCCGAGGATGCCAGCCACGCCGACGGCACATGGATGTAGATGATCCGCACCGCGTCGCCCTGCTGATAATCCGCCGGCGCCATGAACAGGCCGCCAAACACCCCGATCCCCGTCAGCACCAGCGCACTCACCGCCAGGAACGGCAATATTCGGCCCGACAACCGCAGGAACTGACCGGGGTTGGCGAAGCGATGCAGATTGCGCCCGCCCGAAGGCTGCGCGTTCGAAGCTATTTCCATATCTGCATCATACGCCCTCGCGCACACAGTTTGAAGCCATCCCCCGATGCCGTATCGTTCACGCCAGGAGAACCACGCATGCAATACTGGCTCGTCAAATCCGAACCCGACGCCTTCAGCTGGGACCAGCAGGTCGCCCACGGTACCGAACCCTGGACCGGCGTTCGCAACCACACCGCCAAACTCAACCTCAAGGCGATGCGCAAAGGCGATCTCGCCTTCTTCTACCATTCCAACATCGGCAAAGAGATCGTCGGCGTCGTCGAGGTCGCCCGCGAAGCCTACCCCGACCCCACCATCGAACCGGGCGAAAAAGGCGACTGGGTCTGCACCGACATGCGCGCCGTCGGCCCCATGCCCACGCCGGTAACCCTGGCGCAGTTAAAGGCCGACCCCGCCTTCGCCGAACTGCCGCTGATCCGCCAGTCCCGCCTGTCGGTGATGCCCATCAGCCCAGAATTCTGGCGGGCGATCTGCAAGCTCGGCGGATGGAAGAAAGGTTAGGCAAGCAGTCGCTTTTTGAAAAAAGCGACGCAAAAACTTTTATCCAGTTGAGCGCGGCACAGTGCCTTCGCCGTCACGGCGCATGGCTGGAATGCGGCAATTGCGATTCACATTATCTAACGAAGGAGTTATTTTATAAAACCTACATCACCCATAGGAAAGGCCCGCAACCGTGAACAGCACCCCCGCAGCGAACGACCCGATCGTGCGCACAC
>CAIRTN010000339.1 GCA_903881515.1 uncultured Rhodospirillales bacterium
CCGCCATTTGCCTCCAACCACGCGCACTCACCGGCGGCTGATGGCCGAGCGCACAACGGGAACACATCAATGGAGCTAAGTCATTGGTGTCCCCGGCGGGATTCGAACCCACGGCCCCAGGATTAGGAATCCTGTGCTCTATCCTGCTGAGCTACGGAGACATCCGGGGGTGGATATATCCGATCTCAGCGATTTCGTCAGCCGCCTTGGCGGCGCGGCGTTGTGGGTGCAGAGTCGGGGGGTAAACGCTGACTTCGGGAGCTGCCGTCATGTCCAAGATCATCATTTCCTGCGCCGTGACCGGTGCGATCCACACGCCGAGCATGTCGCCCTACCTGCCGATCACGCCGGAGGAGATTGCCGAGCAGTCGATCGCGGCGGCTGAGGCGGGGGCGGCGATTATTCATTTGCATGCGCGCAATCCGCAGACCGGCGAGCCGACGCCCGATCCGGCGGTGTTCATGCAGTTTTTGCCGCGGATCAAGCAGAATACCGATGCGGTGGTGAACATCACCACCGGCGGCGGGCTTGGCATGACGGTGGATGAGCGGCTGGCCGGGCCGATCAAGACCAGCCCGGAGATGTGCAGCCTGAACATGGGCAGCATGAACTTCAATATTTCCCGCGCCGCGGGACGGATCACGGATTGGAAGTTCGACTGGGAGAAGCCGTATCTGGAACGGACGGACGATTACATCTTCCGCAATACGTTCAAGGACATCGCCCGTGTCGTCGAGGTGATGGGCAAGGGGCACGGCACGAAGTTCGAGTTCGAGTGCTACGACATCGGGCATCTCTACAACCTGGCCTACATGCTGGAACAGAAGCTGGTGGAGCCGCCGCTGTTTGTGCAGAGCATCTTCGGCATTCTGGGCGGCGTGGGCGCCGATCAGCAGAATTTGATGTTCATGCGCGAGACGGCGAACCGGCTGTTTGGCGATCAGTATGTCTGGTCGGTGCTGGCGGCGGGGCGCAATCAGATGGCGTTCACCACGATGGCCGGCATTCTGGGTGGCAATGTGCGCGTGGGGCTGGAGGACAGCCTTTACATCGCCAAGGGGAAGCTGGCGACGTCGAATGCCGAGCAGGTGGCGAAGATCAAGCGGATCCTGGAAGACCTCAGCCTTGAGATCGCGACGCCGGCCGAGGCGCGGGAGATCCTGCAGCTGAAGGGCGGCGATCGGGTGGGTTTCTAGATCATGACATCTGAACTTCACCGCGCGACACTCACGCTGGACACCCATATCGACATTCCGTTTCCGAACGGGCCGAGTTTCTTTGAGGAGACGAAGCGCAACGTCGACCTGCCGAAGATGCGGCGGGGGCATATGGCGGCCGGGGTGTTCGTCGCCTATGTCGCGCAGGGGCAGCGAACGGCGGAGGCCAATGCGGCCTCGGTCGAGCGGGCGACGGCGATGCTGCAGTTCATCAAGACCATGGCGCAGGATGGGGCGCGGCATTGTGTGACCGCCGATGAGATCGAGGCGGCGTTTGCCGATGGGGCGACGATCATCATTTCCGCGGTCGAGAACGGCCAGGCCTGCGGCGGGGAGCCGGGGCGGTTGCGGGGGTTCCGCGATCTGGGGGCGCGGTATCTGACGTTGACGCATTTCGGGGCACAACGCGTTGGGCGACAGTTCCAATCCGCGGCGGGATCTGAACGATCCCGAGGAGGAGCATGGCGGGCTGTCGGCGCTGGGGCGCGAGGCGGTGGCGGAGCTGAACCGGGTGGGGATGCTGGTGGATATCGCGCATACCTCGAAGAAGACGATGATGCAGGCGGCCGGGCTGTCGCGCACGCCGGTGCTGTCGACGCATTCCTGTCTGAAGGCGTTCAACGACAATCCGCGCAATCTCGACGACGAGCAGCTGGATGTGCTGCGCGATGTCGGGGGCGTGGTGCAGATCACCGCGGTGCCGTCGTTTCTGAAGCAGGGCGGCAAGATCGAGACAGTTACCGTGTCCGACTACATCGATCAGATCGATTACGCGGTGAAGCGGATCGGGGTCGAGCATGTCGGCATTTCGTCGGACTTCGATGGCGGTGGGGGGTTCACCGGGTGGCGGGATGCTTCGGAGTGCGGGAATTTGACCGACGAGCTGGTGCGCCGGGGGTATGGGCGGACGGAGATCTCGCTGCTGTGGGGGGGGAATTTCCTGCGGTTGTTGCGGCTGGCTGAGCAGCGGGCGGAATGATCCCGACCACGGCCCTGCCGGATGGCACTGCGGTGCCGGTGCTGGGTCAGGGGACCTGGCATGTCGGCGAGGGGGAGCGGTCGCGGGCGGAAGAGGTTGCGGCGCTGCGGCTGGGGATCTCGCTGGGGCTGACGTTGATCGATACCGCCGAAATGTATGGCGAGGGGGCGGCCGAGGAGGTTGTCGGCGAGGCGATCGCGGGGCAGCGGGATTCGGTGTTCGTTGTTTCGAAGGTGTATCCGCATAATGCGACGCGGCGGGGGACGATCCCGGCCTGCGAACGCAGCCTGAAGCGGTTGCGGACGGGGCATATCGATCTCTATCTGCTGCACTGGCGAGGGGCGGCGCCGCTGAGTGAAACCGTTGAGCAGATGGAGAAGCTGCGGGCAGCGGGGAAGATCCGGCATTGGGGGGTTTCGAACCTCGACACCGATGACATGGAGGAATTGCTGGCCGAGGGCGGGGCGGGGTGTGCGGCGAACCAGGTGCTGTACAATCTGGAGCATCGGGGGATCGAGTTCGATCTGCTGCCCTGGCAGGCGGGGCATCGTATGCCGGTGATGGCGTATTCGCCTGTGGGCCAGGGCGGGCGGTTGCTGAAGCATGCTGTGCTGGGGGAGATTGCGCGGGCGCGGGGGTTGACGCCGGCGCAGGTGGCGATCGCGTGGTCGTTGCGGGTTCCGGGGATGATTTCGATCCCGAAGGCGACGCGCGCGGCGCATGTGCGGGAAAATGCGGCGGCGGCTTCGATTGTGCTGGAGGCCGGGGAGCTGGCGGCGATCGATGCGGCGTTTCCGCCGCCGGGGCGGAAACGTTCTCTGGCAATGCTTTAGCTTGTTTTTATTTCGATAACGTAATAAATAGAGCGCAATTCCGCCTTTGCAATGAATGTCTCATTTTTTGGATTGACGTGCAGGGGGCGCCGGGATGGGCGCGTGGCATGACCACGTCGGTGGCCCGGGGGGTGTCGGCGCGGACGCGGTGCGGCACCGGGGTGCTGGCAACCGTCGGCCGGACGCGGGGCGCGCGGGTACGGATTCGGGGCGCGGCTTGGGCGCGCGTGCGCGGCGGGGTGGATTTTACCGCGGGAGGCGCGGGTTGGACGGGCGGCGGCAGCGTGCCGGATTGCCAGGCGGTGAACAGGGTCTCGAGCGCGGTGGTGAGGCGACGCAGGTGCAGCCAGAGCAGAATCATCGCCGGCCAGTCGCGGAACGGAATCCGGGCCAGGGGGATTTTAAGCTCAGAGAGGATGCGTGCCCAAATGTTCATGGACACGTTATAGACCATCGTTAGATGTGATGCAAGGAAAAAATATGCATTATGCGTTTTTTTTCTGATTCATGCCGCGCGTTGCAGCCGCATCTCGGACCAGATGGTGGCCAGCGCGTTGATCAGGTGGTCGATGTCGGCGTCGGTGTGCAGGGGGGATGGGGTGAGGCGCAGGCGTTCGGTGCCGCGGGCGACGGTGGGGTAGTTGATGGGCTGGACGTAGATGCCCCATTGGTCGAGCAACTGGTCGCCCATGCGTTTGCACTGCACGGGGTCGCGCACCATCACCGGGACGATGTGGCTGGGATTGGGCTGGTGCGGCACGCCGATGGCGTCGAGCCGGCGGCGAACGCGGGCGACGCGGTCGTGCATCATTTCGCGTTCGGCGGCGCTGGTCTTCAGGTGGCGGATCGAGGCGGTGGCGCCGGCGGCGATGGCGGGCGGCAGGGCGGTGGAGAAGATGAAGCCGGAGGCGAAGCTGCGCACGAAATCGCACATCGCGGCCGAGCCGGCGATGTAGCCGCCGACGACGCCGAAGGCCTTGGCCAAGGTGCCTTCGATGACGGTGAGGCGGTGGGCGACGCCGTCGCGTTCGCTGATGCCGCCGCCGCGCTTGCCGTAGAGGCCGACGGCGTGGACCTCGTCGATATAGGTCATCGCGCCGTGCTTGTCGGCGATGTCGCAGATTGCGGCGATGGGGGCGATATCGCCATCCATCGAGTAGACCGATTCGAAGGCGACCAGCTTGGCGGCGTCGGCGGGGGCCTCCGACAGCAGGCGGTCGAGATCGTTGGGGTCGTTGTGCTTGAAGATGCGCACGGGGGCGCGGCTGTGGCGGATGCCCTCGATCATCGAGGCGTGGTTGCCGGCGTCGGAGTAGACGATGCAGTTGGGCAGCCGGCTGGCCAGCGTCGACAGCGAGGCCCAGTTGGAGACGTAGCCGGAGTTGAACAGCAGCGCGGCCTCGGTGCCGTGCAGATCGGCAAGCTCGCGTTCGAGCAGGACATGGTGGTGGTTGGTGCCGGAGATGTTGCGGGTGCCGCCGGCGCCGGCGCCGCAGGCGTCGAGCGCCTGGTGCATGGCGGCGATCACGCCGGGGTTCTGGCCCATGCCGAGATAGTCGTTGGAGCACCAGACGGTGACCGTCGAGGTCTCCCCGTTGTGGTGACGGGTGGCGCGGGGGAAATCGCCGGCGTGGCGTTCGAGTTCGGCGAAGACGCGGTAGCGGCCTTCGCGGTGGAGGCCATCGAGCTGCGCGCGGAAGACGGTTTCGTAATTCATGGCGGTGCGAGGTTCGATGTTGTTGCAGGCTGAGTTGACAATACTCCGCGGGGGCATGCGTTGCGCAGGATCAATCGGATTGGTTGCGATGCGGGTTTTTTTTCGATCCGGTGGATGGTTGGGTGGTTCCGGGCTTGCCGGCCACCGCAAACGAAATCGGAACAAAAAACAAATTGTCATTTAGACAATGTATGTCTTTGAAGGTATTTTTATTGATTAATATCTATATGACATGAATAATTATGTTCTATTTTAATAATTTCTCTATCTTTTTCGATCATTTTATTGTGATTAACAGCGGCGGGTTGCAGGTTTTTTTGACCTGGAGCCGAAGGCCTCATTTGGGAAAGATCGATCGTGATGCAGAAGTTACTGAGCGGGTTGGCGGCGTGCGCACTGCTGGCCGGCGGCGCGGCGACGCAGGCGCGGGCCGATGTGCTGCTGAGCACCTTTACCGCTCCGTGCGGGATCTCAGGCTGCGTGTTCAGCGGGTATGACACCCCCACGAGCCAGATCAACGTCTACCAGGGTGGCTATGTCGATAACTACTGGAGCAACGACCCGGAGTTTGGCAGCCAGCTCAACTATCAGTCGCTGGCGGTGGGGTTCAACGCCGGGACGGATAACAGCCTGAGCGGATTTACCGCCTATGCCTGGGCCAGCGATCCGGCGGGCGGGTTGAACTTCGCGCTGGAGGCCAATGCGGCGGGTGCGCCATCGAACACGGTGCTGGCCAGCGTGGTGGGCTATTCCTCCGGCATGCCGGTCGACGGGCAGACGCCGGCGACGATGAGCTTCAGCAACCTGGGATGGGCGCTGACCCCGGGCGCGGATTACTGGCTGGTGGCCATACCCGGCGACGGCAGCAATTACACCTGGAACAGCAGCCCGTTCTTCGGCCCGTCGCAGTACACCTCGGACGGTTCAAACTGGGGTGGCAATGGAACAATGCCGGCGGTGACGATCAACGGCGAAATCGTCTCGGCCGTGCCGGAGCCGTCTTCGATGGCAATGCTGGCGGTGGGCGCGCTGGGGCTGCTGCGCGCGCGGCGGCGGCAGGCGGGCTAACCCCTGCGAACCGTTCAGGACTTGCGGCGATTGACGGGGCGGCGGAGGATCGACGGCAAATGCGAGGAGAACGCCAGATGTCCGCCGTCACCGTCGAAAACCGTGGCCCGATCACTTTCGTCCGGATCAACCGCCCGGAAAAAATGAACGCCGTCTCCAATGCCGTCGCCATCGGCATTCAGGAGGCGATGCAGGAATTCGACCGCTCCGAACAGCGGGTGGCGATCCTGTCCTCGGTGGGCGATCGGGCGTTCTCGTCGGGCGCCGATGTGACCGATATTCCCGAACTGTGGCGCTGCATCCCCGGCGTGGGGTTCAAGACATCGAAGCCACTGATCGCGGCAACCACCGGATGGTGCGTCGGCGGCGCGATCGTGATGGTGATGATGTGCGACCTGATGGTCTCGGCGGAAAACACCGTATTCTACTATCCCGAAGCCAAGCTGGGGCTGACCGGGGGCATGATCTCCTCGCTGGTGACCCGGATGCCGCACAAGCTGGCGATGGAAGTGATGCTGCTGGCCACCAAAGTCTCGGCCCAGCGCGCCTATGATGTGGGCTTCGTCAACCGCGTCGTCCCGAACGGCACGCACGAAGACGCGGCCTACGCCATGGCGCAGGACCTGGTAAACGCGGCACCGCTGGTGATCGAAACGCTGAAGCGCTTCGTGAACGAAATCGTGCCGCCCGGGCCGGTGGAGCGGATGGTGTCGACCAATATCGCGCTGGCGCGGGTGCGGCAGAGCGAAGATCTGAAGGAAGGCATCGCGGCGTTCCAGGAGAAGCGAGCGCCGCAGTTCAAGGGGCGGTAGTTAGGGAAGGCAAGGCCAGGGCTCTGCCGTCACGCGTTAGAGCGGGATGAGCGATGATAGGATAGCTCATCCCGCTCTAACTCTTTGTTTGATCGCGTGATTCAGACCTCCGGTGCTTCCACCTACGGTCATCACGCTCTAGCAGAGCTGCTGAAAAACCAGCCCGCGCAGTTGAACCAAGCGAAGGAAGGAAATTTTTTGCTTCTTTTTTATAAAAAAGAAGGTTCTTTCTTGTTCTTTTTTGAAAAAAAGAACCAAAAAACTTCTATTCGCTTGGGCC
>CAIRTN010000340.1 GCA_903881515.1 uncultured Rhodospirillales bacterium
CGGCGATGCTGGTGGTCCTGCTGCCGGTGGGGCTGATCCTGAAGCAGCCAAATCTGGGCACTGCGGTGATCACGGCCGTGGTGGGCGGCACGGTGTTCCTGGGCGCGGGGCTACGGTGGTGGAAGGTCGTGCTTGTGGTGGGCGGCGTGCTGCTGGCCACGCCGATGATCTACAATCACCTGCACGACTATCAGCGGGCACGGATCGACACGTTCATGAACCCGGAAAGCGATCCGCTGGGGGCCGGCTACAACATCATCCAGTCGAAGATCGCGCTCGGTTCGGGGGGGATCTGGGGCAAGGGCTTCCTGCAAGGCACGCAAGGGCATCTGGACTTCCTGCCGGAGAAGCAGACCGATTTCATCTTCACCATGCTGGCGGAGGAATTCGGCCTCGTCGGGTGTCTGGCGGTGATGGCGCTGCTGCTGATGATCGTGCTGGGAGGCATGGCGATCGCATTGCGCTGCCGGCATCAGTTTGGCCGATTGGTGGCGCTAGGGATCAGTATGAACTTCTTCATGTACTGCCTGGTGAATATCGCGATGGTGACCGGGGCGATCCCGGTGGGCGGTGTGCCATTGCCGCTGGTGTCGCATGGTGGTTCGGCGATGATCACGGTGATGCTGGGCTTCGGGATACTGATGTCGGTGCACGTTCATCGCGATGTGGAGTTCGGCGAGGCGCGGGATGAGTGGGGTTAGCCGCCTCCGACATTGATTTTTGCTACGCTTCTTGTAACGGGCTACATAATTTGTGACGTAGCACACCGGCGCGCCGATAGCCGAATATTGTTGCAAAAGCGCCATTTCGTATCGAAAAATGTTGGCAAATCAATGGGAGGCCAGCATGTCGGCATGCCGAACATCATTGTGCGCCATCGCGTTACTGCCGTTGGTTGGGCTTAGTCTAAGCGGATGCAGCGACTGGAACCCGGGCGGGTATTCACTGATTAACCCTGCCAGATTCGACGGCGACGCCGACAATCAGGCCAAGATCGTCAAGAACGCATCGATCTACATCGGTACCCTGCCCGATCCCGAAGCAATGAAAGCCGCAAGCTTTGGCGCGGCGTGGGCCACCGCCGCCAAGGACGGCGCGACCTCGCTCGAAAACAAGCCTTCGGCCAAAATATTCCTGCTGCGTGGGGTCGCGCTCTCAGACCGCTTGTGTGCCGGATGGTTCGACCGGCTGGCGACGTTACAGGCAAAGACAGGGATCGAGCGCGACTTCGTCAGCAACGGCGGTGCGTTGACCGGAGCATTGATGGGCTTTGCCGGGGCATCGGCCAAGGCGGTCGGCTCAGTCGCGGCGGGAACCGGCTTCCTTGGCAATGAGGTCTCAAGCTACCAGGCAAATGTGATTTTCGCCCCAAGCCTCGGTGTCGTGCAGGACCTGTTGAGCCAAATCCGCCGAGATGCGGCGGCGCAGTTCGCACGCACCGACTACAATTACGACACAGCGATGGCGACGCTGATCGCCTATGACCGGACCTGCTCGCACGCCGAGGTCAAACAACTGATCGACAAGGCGATCTCCAACAACACCAGCCTTCCCGAGGCACGCACGCAAGCCCAGATAGATGTGCCGATTGTGCAGGCGATGTTCACCACCGGCGTGAAGATCACGCTTGATGATGTGGTTGCGCTTTACGGCCTCTACGTCGCCACATCGCCGACTGCGGCGGACAAGGACAGCCTGAAGTCAGCAGCCTCGCGTACCGACGGGCCGTTCGATGCCGCGAAGAACGGACCGCGGCTGCGCGCAGGGATGTCGCTTGACGTGCTGAAGCTGGTTTTGTCGGCACAAGGCAGCAAGGCTGCGCTTGATGCGCTGCTGGCCGACCGGCTGAAGCCTGCCGGTACAAGCGTCGCGGCTGCACCTGTCCCGGCCACAGCACCACAGGCCATCAAGCAGATCGGCGGCATGCTGCCCAACTGACCGGGTGGCGCCGGGGCCTGTTCCCCTGCGCGCACCGTTCATGCGACCATGCCGCATGACAGAGATTTATGTAGATGCCGATGCCTGCCCTGTGCGCGAGGAAGTTTATCGGGTGGCCGGGCGCTTGGGACTTCAGGTGCATCTGGTGTCGAATGGATCGCGCCCGTTCCGGCCGCCAGGATTGCCGAATGTAGCCATGATCACCGTGCCGGACGGCGCGGACGTCGCCGATGACTGGATCGCCGAGCGTGTGACTGCGGCCGATGTGTGCGTGACCAGCGATATACCGCTGGCATCACGCTGCCTGGCAAAGGGCGCCCGGGCAGTGGCTCCAAGCGGACATGTGTGGACAAAGGACAATATCGGCAGCGCCTTGGCAGGGCGCGCGGTGGCGGAACATCTGCGCTCGGTCGGCGCGCAGACCCGCGGTCCGGCACCCATGGACAAGTCGGCAAAGTCGAAATTTCTCTCCGCGCTGGACGCCGCGGTGGTAGCGGCGAGGCGCACTTCGACATAAATAGACACTGCAAGTCCCGCTGAGGACTGGGGGAAAGGAATACGTCATGACAATTCAACTCGGCCAAATCGCGCCCGATTTCGAACAGGATAGTACCGAGGGCAAACTGTCCTTCCATGCCTGGCTCGGCCAGTCATGGGGAATCTTGTTCAGCCACCCGAAGGATTACACACCGGTTTGCACGACCGAACTGGCAGAGGCGGCGAGGCTGAAGCCGGAATGGGACAAGCGCAACGTGAAGGTGATCGGGCTCTCGGTCGATAGTGGTGAGCGGCACGTCGGCTGGGCCGCCGACATCGTCGAGACCCAGGGCCAGGCTGTGAATTTCCCGGTGCTAGCCGATCCGGACCGCAAGGTATCCAATCTTTATGGCATGGTGCATCCCGAGGCCGACCCGTCGATCACGGTGCGCAGCGTTTTCATCATCGACCCCAACAAGAAGGTGCGCCTGATCATGACCTATCCGCCCTCGACCGGGCGGAACTTCGCCGAAATCCTGCGCGTGGTGGACAGCCTGCAGTTGACCGACGCGCACAAGGTGGCAACGCCGGTGAACTGGAAGAGCGGCGATGACGTAATCATCGTGCCGAGCCTCTCGGACGAGGACGCCAAGATCCGCTTCCCACAGGGCTGGAAGACGCTGAAGCCGTATCTGCGGATCGTGAAGCAGCCTGGAATGTGACGGTTTGCCGGGGGAGAGATCCCCCGGCACGCCATTGCAGGCACCATTTGTGGACGACCCGGCGGGGTTGTCCGGATTTTCTGTCATTAAAGCTTCATAAAAGTGAAATCTTTGAGTCGCCGTGCGCGTTTAGGGTCCGCGCCGTACGGACTCGAGGAGAGCACATGAAACGCATTTCAACGTCGCTGGCCATTCTGTTGGCTGGCCTGGGAATGGCCGCATCGGCCGGCGCCCAGCAGATCACCGGCGCGGGCGCGACGTTCCCGGCCCCGGTCTATGCCAAGTGGGGCGAGGCCGCCAAGGCCGCCATCGGCATCGAGCTGAACTACCAGGCGATCGGTTCGGGCGGCGGTCAGAACCAGATTTTCAACCGCACGGTCGATTTCGGAGCGTCGGACGCCCCGGTGGATGCGCCGAAGCTGGTCGAGCAGAAGCTGCTGCAGTTCCCGGCGGTGATGGGCGCGGTGGTTCCCATCGTCAATATCCCGGGCGTCGAAGCCAACCAGTTGAAGCTCACCGGCGAGCTGCTGGCCGATATCTACCTGGGCAAGATCACCAAGTGGAACGACGATAAGATCGTCGAAATGAACCGTGATCTGAAGCTGCCCAATCTGGCGATTGCGCCGGCCTACCGCGCTGACGGCTCGGGCACCACTTACGTGTTCACCTCGTATCTTTCGGCCGTGAATGCGGACTGGAAGAGCAAGGTCGGCGCCAGCACTTCGGTGAAATGGGCAGCCGGCACCGGCGCGAAGGGCAACGACGGCGTTGCCGCGACCGTGAAACAGGTCAAGGGCGGCATCGGCTATGTCGAGAACGCCTATGCCACGCAGAACAAGCTGGCCACCACGCAGCTGCGCAACAAGGCCGGTTCGTTCGTGACCCCGACCATCGCGGCCTTCAAGGCGGCGGCGGAAAACGCTGATTGGTCGGCCGATCCGAACTTCGCGGTGAGCCTGATCGACACCCAGGGAGCGACGAGCTGGCCGATCGTGTCGGCGACGTTTATCCTGCTGCCGACCGATCCGAAGGACCCCGCACGCAGCGCGCTGGTGCGGAAGTTCTTTGACTGGTCCTACAAGAACGGCAGCGACATCGCCGCCGGTCTGGAATACGTGCCGCTGCCGGCCGGGGTGCAGGACGCTGTCCGCGCCAAGTGGTCGTCGCTCTACAAGGGCTGAAGGCTGCGGGAGGGGGCATTCGTGCCCCCTCCCCATCCCGACGGCAACCTGCCCGAGTCTTCACTCTGACGATTTGAGATCGGATAAACCGGTGTCCTCAACGACTGCTTCGGTCACTAAGGTTCGAACAGCAAGCGCCGGGATTTCCGGCGACGTTATTTTTGCGGCTGCGGCCAAGGCAGCCGGCATCTTTGTGCTGGTGCTGTTGGGGGCGATCATCGTGTCGCTGCTGATCGGCGGCATGCCAGCCTTTATCGCATTCGGCCCCGGGTTCCTCACCAATGCGGATTGGGACCCGGTGCAACAGATCTTCGGCGGCGCGGTGCCGATCTATGGCACGCTGCTGACCTCGGTGCTGGCGCTGGCGATGGCGGTGCCGTTGGCCTTCGGCATTGCGTTCTGGCTGACCGAGCTGGCGCCGGTATGGCTGCGCCGTCCGGTGGGCACGGCAATCGAACTGCTGGCCGCGGTGCCGAGCATCATCTACGGCATGTGGGGCTTTTTCATGATCGTGCCGTTCATGTCGGAATATTTCCAGCCGATCGTAATCGACTGGCTCGGCGACATTCCGCTGATCGGCGGGCTGTTCCAGGGCCCGCCGTTCGGCACCGGCGTGTTTACCGCGAGCCTGCTCCTGGCAGTGATGATCATCCCCTTTGTCGCAGCAACAATGCGCGACGTGTTCATGACGGTGCCGGCGGTGTTCAAGGAGAGCGCTTACGGATTGGGCTGCACGACCTGGGAGGTCATGCGCGCCATCGTGCTGCCCTACACCCGGGTTTCGGTGGTCGGCGGCATCATGCTGGGTCTTGGCCGGGCACTGGGAGAGACGATGGCGGTCACCTTCGTCATCGGTAACACCAACCGCATCGCGACCTCGCTGTTTGGCCCCGGCAACACCATCGCGTCGCTGGTGGCCCTGGAGTTTCCGGAAAGTCCCGCCGGTAGCCTGAAGCTCTCGGCACTGCTGGCGCTGGGCTTCATCCTGTTTGTGATTTCCTTCATCGTGTTGGCGGTGTCGCGAATGCTGTTGAAACCGAGGGCCAACTGATGAGCGCTACGATGGCGGCCAGTGGCGCCGCGCGCAACACGGCGGTGGCGGAGAAGTTGGCGAACCGCCGGCGGCGGAGCAACCGGACGGTCGAAGCTCTATGCCTGGCGGCCACGGTGATCGGCCTGGCATTTCTGGCGATGATTCTGGGCACGCTGTTGTATCTCGGCATGCAGGGCCTCAGCCTTTCGGTGTTCACCGAGGCGACCAAGCCGCCGGGTTCGCATGGCGGCCTGCTAAACGCAATCGTCGGCAGCCTGATCCAGACGACGATCGGCACGCTCGTCGGCACGCCGATCGGGCTGCTGGTGGGAACATACCTTGCGGAATACGCCCAAAATTCCAGGCTCGGCAATGCCGTAAGGTTCGTCTCTGACGTGCTGCTGTCGGCACCGTCGATCCTGATCGGGTTGTTCGTCTACTCCGTGCTGGTGCGCCCGTTCGGTGGATTTTCCGGCATTGCCGGCTGCGTTGCGCTGGCGGTGATCGTGATTCCGATAGTGGTGCGCACGACCGAGGACATGCTGCGCCTGATCCCGGTGTCGTTGCGCGAGGCCGCTGTGGCGCTGGGTGCGCCAAAATGGAAAATGATCGTGCTGATCTGCTATCGCGCGGCGCTGGACGGCATCGCCACCGGCGTGCTGCTCGCCGTGGCTCGCGTTGCCGGCGAGACGGCGCCGTTGCTGTTCACCTCGCTTGGCAACCTGAACTGGTCGCTCGACATTACCCAACCGATGTCGAGCCTGCCGGTGACGATCTACCAGTATGCCGGTTCGGCGTTTGATGACTGGGTGCAGTTGGCCTGGGTTGGCGCGCTGCTGATCACCTTTGGGGTACTGGCGATCAACGTGGTTGCCAGCGTTGTGCTTCGCCCGCGGCAATAGGACATTTGAGATGAGCACCACCATGAATGTTGCGTCCGAGAAACTCGGCATGGCCGCACCGATGGTCCGCGCAGCGGCAGAGGGAATGAACGAGCCCCGGATCGCGATCCGCAATCTGGATTTCTTCTACGGATCGCATCGCGCGCTCAAGTCGATCAACCTCGAGTTTCCCGCGCGCCAGGTCACCGGGATGATCGGCCCGTCGGGCTGCGGCAAATCCACGCTGCTGCGGGTCCTGAACCGGATGTATGATCTGTATCCGGGACAGCGGGCGACCGGCGAGGTCATGCTCGACGGGCAGAACATCATCGATCCGAAACTGGATCTGATCCACCTGCGCAGCCGCGTCGGCATGGTGTTTCAGAAGCCGACACCGTTCCCGATGTCGATCTACGACAACATCGCCTTCGGCGTACGGCTGCACGAGCAGCTCAGCAAATCGGCGATGGATGAGCGCGTTGAATGGTCGCTGTCGCGTGCCGCGCTGTGGGACGAGGCGAAGGACCGGTTGAACACCTCGGCGATGGGCTTGTCCGGCGGGCAGCAGCAGCGTCTGTGCATCGCGCGCACCATCGCGGTGCGCCCGGAAGTGATCCTGTTCGACGAGCCGACCAGTGCGCTCGACCCGATCAGCACGCTGAAGATCGAGGAACTGATCGACGAGCTGAAGGATGATTTCACCATCGCCATCGTGACCCACAACATGCAGCAGGCCGCGCGTATCGCCGACCAGGTTGCGTTTTTCTATGTCGGCGAGATGGTGGAAGTGGGCACTGCGACCCAGATGTTCACCGCGCCGCGCGAGAAACGCACGCAGGAATACATCACCGGCCGGTTCGGCTAAAGGGAGCACGGGACATGCAGGAAGAAACCAAGCACATCGTGAAATCCTATGATCTCGAACTCAAGCGGCTGCGCTCGCTGATCACCGACATGGGCGGCATGGTCGAAGCCCAGGTCGGCATGGCCGCCACCGCGGTGCTGAGCAAGGACAGCGATGCCGCGTCGCGGGCGATGGAAAGCGACCCGAAGGTCGACGATATGGAACGCCAGGTGGAGGCGTTCGTGATCCGCCTGTTGGCGTTGCGCCAACCAGTGGCGCAGGACCTGCGGATGATCGTCGCCAGCCTGAAGATGACCGGCGATCTCGAGCGGATCGGCGATTACGCGGCGAACGTCGCCAAGCGCAGCCTTGTGCTGCAGCAATTCTCGCTGCCCTACACGCTAACGGGGCTCAGCCACATGGCGCGGCTGGTGCAAGAGAATTTGAAGCTGATCATCGATGCGATCGGTGAGGAGGACGCCGAGAAGGCGCTGCTGGTTTGGCGCAGCGACGAGGCGATCGACCAGATCTACAACGCGCTGTTCCGCGAACTCATCACCTACATGATGGAAGACCCGCGCAACATCACGCCGTGCACGCATCTGTTGTTCATCGCCAAGAACATGGAACGCATCGGTGACCATGCGACGAATATCGCCGAGACGGTCTGGTACGCGGTGAAGGGCGAACCGCTGACGGATGCGCGGCCGAAGGGCGATGTCTCGTCCTACGCGGTCATCCGGCCGGGCGAGTAGAGAGGGACTGCACGATGCTGGATGGACATTCGAGCCTGGCCAAGCCACTGGTTCTCGTCGTTGAAGACGAGGCCGCGCTGGCAACCATGCTGCGCTACAATCTGGAAAAGCAGGGCTTCCGCGTCGAGGAAGCCTCCGATGGCCAGGAGGCTCTGACGCGCATCGCCGAAGGACCTCCTGATCTGGTGCTGCTGGACTGGATGCTGCCGGTGATGTCGGGCATCGAGGTCTGCCGGCAGATCCGGCGCCGGCCGAATACCCGCGACCTGCCGGTGATCATGGTCACCGCCCGCACCGAGGACCAGGATGCGGTGCGTGGCCTGAACACCGGTGCCGACGACTACATAACCAAGCCGTTCAACATGGAAGCGCTGCTGGCGCGGATGCGCGCACTGCTGCGCCGGTCGGCAGGCGTTACCGCCAAGGGCATGTTGCAGTTCCACGATATGGCGATGGATCTGTCGGCACATCGGGTGCAGCGCAATGGCCGCGCGGTGCATCTGGGGCCGACGGAATACCGGCTGCTGGAATTCCTGATGCAGCATCCGCGCCGCGTGTTTTCCCGCGAGGAACTGCTCGACGCCGTGTGGGGCCCTGATATCCATGTCGAACCGCGCACGGTCGATGTACACATTCGCCGGCTGCGCAAGTCGATCAACGGCGACGGCGAGCTGGACGTGGTGCGCACGGTGCGCGCGGCCGGCTACGCGCTGGACACCGAGCCGCTGTAGGGCTACGGCGCTCCGGAAGTATTCCGGAGCCTCGTATGACCGAATTTAAACTCGCGATCGTTCCCGTCACGGTGTTTCAGCAGAACTGCTCGCTGCTGTGGGACACCGCTGAGCGCGGATGCGTCATTGTCGATCCCGGTGGCGAACCGGGGCGAATTCTGGACGCGCTGGGAAAGATGGATCTCACGCCGAAGGTGATCCTGTTGACGCACGGGCATCTCGACCATGCCGGCGGCGCCAAGGCGTTGAAGGGCGAACTCGACGCCGCAATGGCACGCCGCGGCGAGGCGCCAGTGCCGCTGCTGGGGCCGGATGCCCGCGACACCTTCCTATTGGATGGGATCGAGGAATCGGCCAAGAAATTCGGCTTCGCCGGACTGCGCAATGTGCGGCCGGACCGGTTCCTGACCGAAGGCGAGGTGATCGAGAGCGGGCCGTTCCGCTTCGACGTGCTGCACTGCCCCGGACACACGCCGGGCCATGTGGTGTTCGTCGAGAAGGCGCTGCGTTTCGCCTTTGTCGGCGACGTGCTGTTCAAGGGGTCGGTCGGCCGCACGGATTTCGAGTACGGCGACGGGGCAGCACTGATTGACTCGATTCAGACCAAGCTGCTGCCATTGGGCGACGACATTCAGTTCATCTGCGGCCACGGTGACAGTTCCAGCTTTGGGGCAGAGCGGCTGAGCAACCCATTCCTGCGGGGCTAGGACAATGCATCGCGAGAAGCTGATCATGGTGTGCACCTGCGAGATTGCGGGCCGGGTGCGCGGCAAGGGATTTCCCGCGGTGGAATTGGCCTCGCGCGCGCGCAAGGGCGTCGGCTGGGTGCCCACGAACACGATGATCTCGGCGTTCAGCCCGATCTACAGCACCCCATTTGGCACCGGCGGCGATCTGATCCTGGTGCCCGACATGACCACCGAAACCGCAGTGGATTTCGCCGACGGATCCGCCGCGGAGCATTTCTTCCTCGGCGATATCCGCCACCTCGACGGCGCGCCCTGGTCCTGCTGCCCGCGTGACTTCGCCCGCCGCGCGCTGGAAGCGTTGCAAGAGGCCGCCGGCGTTACGCTGAATTCGGCGTTCGAGCACGAGTTTACCTATACCGGGGTGACCGACATGCCCGGCAACCCCTATTCGCTCGACGCCTTCCGCCGGCAAGGCATCTTCGCCGAAGCCTTCATGGCGGCACTGCGGACCGCCGGGTGCGAGCCCGACTCCTTCATGGCGGAATACGGGCCGCGTCAGTTCGAATTCACCTGCGGCCCGGCACATGGTCTGCGTTCGGCCGATCGGGCCGTGGTCGCGCGAGAGATGGCGCGCGCCACAGCGCACCGCCTGGGCGAGCGGGCGATCTTCTCGCCGATCCTCGACCCCAACGGCGTCGGCAATGGCGTGCACATCCATTTTAGCTTCCTCGACGCAGCGGGTGCGCCGGTGCTGCACGATGCCGCGGCGCCGTTCGGCATCTCAAAGCTCGGGCGTCACTTCGTGGCCGGCATTCTGCACCATCTGCCGGCGTTGTGCGCGGTCACGGCGCCTTCCACGGTCTCCTACATCCGCCTGCGCCCCAATCGCTGGGCGCCGACGCATGCCAACCTGATGACGCAGGACCGCGCCGCCGCGCTGCGGGTGTGCCCGGTGCTTCCCGGACCGGACGTGGCACGCCAGTTCAATGTCGAATATCGCGTGGCCGATGCGGCCGCGAGCCCCTATCTGGCGCTGGGCGCCATGGTCTGGGCCGGCGTCGATGGCATCAAGCGCGGGCTGGAACCACCGATCGAAGGCAAGCCGCTGCCGGCCAGCCTGGGCGAGGCGCTCGACGCGCTGGAGGCAAACTCCGCAGCCGTGGACTGGTTCGGCGGCGAATACCTGAACGCCTACCTGATGCACAAGCGCGGCGAGCTGGCGGCGCTGGACGGGCTGTCCGAGGCAGCGCAATGTGAAAAATACGCACAGACCTATTGAGGGCACGATGACGCATCCGACGACACGGGACGTTCCTGTTGAGATCCCGCACACCACGCTGCTGTTCGTCGATGTGCAGAACTACTGCGCCGGGCCCGATGGCACCGAGTTCGCGGCGATGAGCGAGGCAGAGAAGGAAGCCAAGCTCGGCTGGTTCTTCCGCGAGATGACGGGCCATGTGGTGCCGAATATGCAGAAACTGCAGGCAGGCTGCCGCGCCGCAGGGGTCGAGGTGATGTACACCGTGATCCGCAACCTGACGAAAGACGGCCGGGACCGCAGCCTGGACTACAAGATCACCGGCTTCAGTGTCCCGCCCGACAGTTGGGACGGCCAGGTGATCGATGCGATCAAGCCCGGCGATGACGAGATCGTGCTGCCGAAGACCTCATCGAACGTGTTCCACTCGACGAACATCGATTACGTCCTGCGCAATCTCGGCACGAAATATCTGGTGGTCTCCGGCATCGTCACCGATCAGTGCATCGATGGCGCCGTGCGCAGCGCCTGCGACCTCGGCTATCTCGTTACGCTGATTACCGATGCCTGCGCAACCTACTCGCAGGAACGGCATGATTTCACCCTGCGCGCGAACCAAGGCTATTGCCGGCAACGCACCACCGCAGCGTTTCTCGCCGAAATCGGCGGTTAAGCCGAAGAGGCGTTGAACGAAACATAGCTGCAGACGCCGCAGGCGGCCTTGCCGTCCTGCTGGAACCAGCGGCAATCGCCGCGGATGGCGCACACCGGCAATCGGTCATCCTCGGGCGCAATCGCCGCGCGGATGCGGCCGATCAGGCTGCACTGATTGTCACGCCACTGCGTGCAGAGCCCCTCGGCGCAGGGCGCCGAAAAACGAAACGCTTTCTCCGGCTCCGGCCCAGCGGCGGCCAGCACCGCCTGCGTCGCCGGGATCGGCGTCAGCAGATTGGCGACACGGCCATCACTGCCCACCACACCAACGATGCGTGCCGCCTCACCGGCGGCACGCGGCGTCGTGCTGGGGCAGAGCGCGCCGCCAGCCATACGATCTCAGCCCTTTTTCTTCGGCGCAGCCTTGGCCTTTGGCGCGGCAGCCGGCGCCGTGGCGACAAGACCCATGCCCATGTCGTGCAAATGCTTGGCCGCCGCATGAACCGAGGCGTTCGACGACTTCGCGAGATGCGAAACGACGGCACTGTGCACTGCGCCGACGAGAGCATTGTGCTCGTCGGGGCTGAGCTTCACGTCGCCAAGATCGATGGTGAGTTTCTTACCCATGATGAATCCCCGTTCCTGTTGGTTGCATTGGCGTGCCGTTTTACATGGCATCGCGAGTTGGGTCTGTACACAGAAAACTTACAGGTTTACCCAGCGTTCGCGCCGTTCCGGTCGTGAGAGCCGATTGGCAGGCGTGATGCGCGCGCGCAATGCTGCGATGGCAGCGTCATCGCAAAGCGCGTCTGGCAGGCCCGCGCGACGCTCGCGGGCAGTACATTCATCGGGAACCATACCCAGCGCACCAGCAAGTTCGATGGCCGCATCAAGGGCCGCACGCGCCGCCACAATATCCCCCGTCATGATGGCGATTTCAGCTCGCGCACGCTCGGCATGCATCACCGTCGGGCGCAAACCAAGTCGCGAGGCTTCGGCATGGGTCAGGTCGGCAACCGCACGGGCCGCATTCAAATCGCCGCCCTCGCCGGTCGCCAATGCGTAAGCCAACGGCGGACCGCAGAGCAGTTTCATGCCGGACAGGCCGTGCCGGCCGGCATAGTCGGACGCATCTGTCAGCAGGCTGCGCGCCTGCGCGACACGTCCGGCCCGGGCATAGGCGCGGCCCAGCACGCGGGCGATGAAGGGCATGTGCACCGGGATATCATTGGCGCGCGCGATACCGAGTGCCTGCTCCAACACCGCGATCGCGGCATCAGTATCTCCCACCGCCAAGTGCAACGGCCCTTCGTAGAGATCGGTCACCAGCAGATCGAACGGCCGCCGGGTTGCATCGGCGATGCTGCGCGCTTCGGCAATGGCCACCGTGGCAGCCGCGTAATCGCCCATTGCGGCATGGATCGACGATAGACAGCAGAAATAGATCGCCGACGCCGTGCCGGTGGTAATCGCGGTGCCCTGCAACCGCCGCTCGCCGCGGGCATGGCCCAGATTCGCCCCCATCACAGCGGCGGCTTCAGCAAAGTTGCCGTGGTACCAAAGTGCCTGCGCCAGGGAGAACGCGGCCGAGGTGATGGCAATCGGATCGCCCGCCGCGATCATCGTCTCCAGCGCGTTGCGGCTGACCGCGATGGCGGTAGGCAGATCGCCCCAATGCGCCAGCATCGCCCCACGACTGGTGTTGACGCCCGCGAGCGCGAGGAGGTCGCCCGCCGATTCCGCCAACGCACGCGCTTCATCGAGACTGCGCAGCATCTTGCCGATATCAGCCAACGGGGCGAGCACCGCACGCAGACGCAGGCGCGCCTCGATGCCACGGGCCACGACGTCCTTACTCTGCGGCAATCGGCCAAGCGCTGTGATGGCGTCTTCCAGGAAGGCAACCGCCTCCTGCCATGCCGAGCGGCGATTGGCGCGCTCGCCGGCGGCAAGCGCGTAGCGCGCGGCGGCCGGCCAGGCCTCGGCATGAATGGCATGATGCGCCAGCGGTTCGATGAATTCGTCGATGCGCTCGGCATAGAGCTGTTCCATCGCCGCCAGCACACGGCCATGCAGTTCGCGCCGGTGCAGGCGCAGCAGGCTGTCATAGGCCACCGCTTGGGTCAGGGCGTGTCGGAAGCTGTGCGCGATGCCGGATGGCAGATCGATCTCGGTCAGGAAGCCACCGGCCCGCAGGGCGGCCAGGTCCTCTGCCAGGGCGTTGGCCGGCAGTCCCGTCGCGGCGGCCAGCAGCGGTAGCGGCACATCGCGTCCGACCACCGCGGCCACCTGCAATACCCGCCGGCGCGCGTTGGGCAGGCGATCGATGCGCGCGGCCAGAATCGCCTGCACCGATGCCGGGATCGCGATTTCCGCCGGTGGTGGCTCGCCCGGTGCGATGGCGCCGGATTCGATCAGCGAGCGGGCGAGTTCCTCCAGGAAGAACGGCGTCCCCCCTGCCCTGCCGACGATGCGCGCGCGCAGCGGCGCCAGCGCGTCGGAGGATCCGAGCAACTCGCCGAGCAACGCATCGGCATTGGCCGGCGGCAG
>CAIRTN010000341.1 GCA_903881515.1 uncultured Rhodospirillales bacterium
GGCGAGGGTTGCGGCGTGGGTGAGTTCGACGCCTTTGGCGCGGCCGGTGGTGCCGCCGGTGTATTGCAGCGAGGCGAGCTCGGCTTCGACCGGTTCGAGGGTGAGACCGGTCCAGCGGCGGCCGGAGACGCGGGCGGTGGGGGTGGCCCAGGCGGTGGGGCCGTCAGCGATGATGAGGTCGGGCGCGGCGTCGTCCAGGATCGGGCCGAGTTCGGCTTGGGTGTAGAGCGGGTTCAGGGGGACGACCTGGGCGCCGGCGGCCCAGGCGGCCCAGAGTGCGATGGCCATGTCGGCGGAGTTGTGCATCAGCACCGCGATCCGCGCGGCGCCGTGCAGTTCGGCGGCGAAGCCGGCGGCGGAGGCGGCGTAGTCGGCGTAATTCAGCCGTTCGGCACCTGAGATCAGCGCCTCGGCGGCGGGGCGGCGATAGGCGGCGGCGGCGAGCAGGTCAGCGACGTTCATCCGACCTTCACCACCACGGCCATGGCGCTGTCGCCGGCGGCGCAGCCGGTGAACAGGCCCCAGCCGCCGCCGAGAATGGCCAGTTCCTCGATCAGTTCGATGACGCAGCGCAGCCCGGTCGGCCCCTGCGGATGGCCCCAAACCAGCGAGCAGCCGTAATTGTTCATGATCGCGGGGTTGGCGCCGGTTTCGCGCAGGAAGTGGATGTCGTTGATGATGAAGGGGTTGTGCGTCTTGATCGCCGCCAGGTCGGCGATGGAGATGCCGGCCTGTTCGAGGGCGCGGCGGGCGGCGGGGACAGGGGCGGTGGGCATCATGGCTTTTTCCACCCGGGCCTGGCCGATGCCGTGGATAGCGATCGGGATGGGCGCGCGTTGCAGGCTCTGCGCGGTGGCGGCGTCGGTGACGATCATGCCGGCATTGCCGTCGGCAGGATGGGTCTGCCCGGCATACGTAATGGTGCCGCCGGGGAGCACCGGCTTGAGGCGGGCGATCGCTTCGGCGGTGGTGTTGTGCACGCCTTCGTCGCCGGCAAGGGTGATCGGCTTGCGCTGATTCGGCACGTCGAACGGCAGGCGCATGAAGCGGCTGAGAAAGCTGGCGTCGCCGTATTGGGCGTAGCGTTGCAGCACGAGGTCGTGCTGTTCGGCCATCGAGATGCCGTAGCGGGCGGCGACGTTTTCGCCGGTTTGCAGCATCGAGGTGCCGCCGTGCGGGTCCCGATTGAAGTTATCCAGCACCCAGTGCTCGTGCTTGCCGGCGCCGCCGGGGGCACCGGGGTCGGGGTAGATCAGATGCGGGCCGTTGGAGGTGCGGTCGGCGGTGATCACCAGCACCGAGGCGGCGCCACCTTGCACCTCGGCGCGGGCCTCGGCGAGGCAGCGGGCGGAGGTGGCGCAGGCCTGGGAAATCGTCGGGCCGGCGAGGTGGCCGGCGCCGAGACGGCCGGCCAACCAGGGAAATCCGTAGAAACTCTGGTATTGTGGCACGCTTATTCCGAGCACGCCGGCTTCGAGCGAGGCTGGGTCGATGCCGCGTTCGGCCAGGGCCGCGGCGGCGACATCGGCAGCAAATTCAAGGGCATGCAGCCGCGCGAAGCTGCCCTGCCAGCGGGCGAACGGGGTGCTCCAGTATGCGCCGTAGGGGATGTGAGCCAGGGACATCGGTCGATCCTTCAAGCTTGAAATAGTTTGGCGCGGGTGGTCACATCGAGCCAGACAAGGGAGAGCCGCATGTCACCACATCCGATGCACGGACCCAACCGCTTCAAGCTGGGCGTGTTCTCCGCCAATTCCGATGGCGGATTGACTTTGACCAAGGTTCCCGAGCGCTGGACGGCGCAGTGGAAGGACGTGGTGGCGGTGGCGCAGATGGCGGACAAGGCGGGGATCGAGTTTTTCCTGCCGATCGCGCGCTGGAAGGGGTTCGGGGGGGAGATGAATTCCCGCGAATGGTCGTATGAGACCTTCACCTTTGCCGCGGCGCTGTCGGGCGTGACGGAGCGGATCGCGCTGTTTTCGACCGTGCATGTGCCGATGGTGCATCCGGTGTATGCGGCCAAGGCGCTGGCGACGGTGGACCAGGCGTCGGGCGGACGGGCGGGGTTGAACATCGTCTGCGGCTGGAGCCCGGAGGAGTTCGGCATGTTCGGGCTGGAGCTGATCGAGGACCGCTATGGGCAGGGCATGGAGTGGTTCGACATCCTCAAGCGCATTCACGCCGATACCAGGCCGTTCGATTATGACGGCAAATACTACAAGCTGAAGAACGTCTCGGGGCGGCCGGGGCCGGTGCAGACGCCGCGGCCGGTGACGCTGAATGCGGCGTTCTCGCCGCCGGGGCGGGATTTCGCGGCCAAGGCGGTGGATTGCCTGTTCACCACGTTCTCCACCATCGAGAAGGGCAAGGACACCATCACCGATATGAAAACCCGCGCCGCGGCCGAGGGACGCGATGTGGGCGTCTACACCACCTGCCACGTGGTCTGCCGGGAAAGCCAGTCGGAGGCGGAGGATTATTACGAGCATTACGCGGTGGAGATGGAAGACACCGTCTCGGTCGATCACTACATGGGTGCCAAGGAAAAGAATTCCGGCAGCCATGCCGCCGAGGATTACAAGCTGCACCGCAAGCGCTTCGCCGGCGGGGCGGGGACGTATCCGCTGATCGGCACGCCGGCGCGGATTGCCGATGAGATGGTGGCGATGTGCGAGGCGGGGTTTGCGGGGACGACGGTCAGTTTCGTCAACTACCTCAAGGAGTTGCCGTATTTCCTGGAACACGTGCTGCCGCGGTTGAAGGCGGCTGGGGTGCGGCTGTGATGTTGCCGGGCAAGGACGACCTCACGGTTTGCTTCGCGCATGTTGCCTATCAGTTCGAGCCGGCGTTTGCCGCGCGGGGCACGGGAGTGCGGGCGTTTCAGGTGTGGACGCGCGAGGATCTGGCGGCGCGAATCGGGGAAGCGGATGCGCTGGTGATCTCCGGCTATTGGGACAATGCGCTGATCCCGAAAGCGAAGAAGCTGAAATTCATCCAGTCGGTGAGCGCCGGCACCGACCAGTATGACCGCGCGGCATTGGCGGCGGCGGGGGTGCGGCTGGCCTCGGCGGCGGGGGTGAATGCACGGGCGGTGTCGGAGCACGCCATCGCGCTGATCCTGGCGCTGGCGCGGCGGCTGCCGGAGGCGCGGGACAATCAGCATCGCAAGTTCTGGCGCGGCATGATCGGCGACCCGGCGGGGCGCGAGGACGAGCTGGGCGGCAAGACGATGGCGATCGTCGGGCCCGGGCGGATCGGCGGGCGGCTGGCGCAGATCGGCCGGGCGTTCGACATGAAGGTGATCGCGGTGAAGCGCGATACTTCGGTGCCAGTGGATGGCGCGGACGAGGTGCGTTCGATCAGCGAACTGCACAGCGTGCTGGCGCGGGCGGATTACGTGGTGCTGACCTGCCCGCTGACGCCGGAGACCACCGGGCTGATCGATGCCGCCGCCTTCGCGGCGATGAAGCCGGGGGCGCAGTTGATCAATTGCGCGCGGGGCAAGGTGGTGGACGAGGCGGCTTTGGTGGACGCCCTGCGGTCGGGCAAGCTGAGTGCGGCGGGGATCGACGTGACGGTGGAGGAGCCGCTGTCGGCGGACTCGCCGCTGTGGACGATGGAGAACGTGCTGCTGACGCCGCATACGGCGGGCGAGACGCGGAAGTATGAGGATAACGTGCTGGATCTGCTGGTGGAGAATATGCAGCGGTTGTGGCGCGGCGAGACGGCACTGGTTAATCAGGTGGTGTGAGCGGACGCGGCGGCCAGGATGGACTGATCCGGGCGCGCAGCGGCGGCTGCGACCCGGCGCTGCTGGCGGAGTGGGTGGCCGGATGCGGTTTCGATGCCGCATCCTATCTGGACTGCAATGAGGACCTGCGGGCGGCCGGCTATGACGTGCCGGGCGCGTTGGCGCATTTCCTGACGCATGGCTACGACGAGGCGCGGCAGTTCACCGCCGGGCTGGTCGGCGACGGGCTGGCGGCGGTGACACCGCCGGACGCCGCGTATCGGCGGCGGCTGGTGCGCAGCCTGTATCTGGGCCAGTTGCGCCATCCCGGCTCGCCGGCGCGGCTCTGGGCGGGGATCGACCCCGGGCTGCCGGATTTGCTGCGGCGGCAGGGCGGTCTGCCCTATGTGGTGATCGGCGATAGCCACACCAATCACTACATCCAGCATGCGATCGAGGGCGAAACCTGGCTGGCGGCGCTGCCGCTGCTGTGCCGGGGCGCGTCGGCGCGGGCGCTGGGCTGGGCGGGGTCGCGCGAGCCGTTCGGGTTGCGGATCATGCGCTGGGCGGCCTCGGCGCGGGGGCTGGATGTGCCGGTGTTCCTGAAATTCGGCGGCATCGATGCGGAGTTCCTGTGGATCCGGGCGCGATTGCGCGCGGGGGCGACGGATTTTCCGCAGGACGCATACCGCGACTACGCGGCGGAGGCGGTGCGGCGCTATGGGCAGTTCATCGACGCGCTGGGCGGGACGATCGGGTTCGGCAGGCTGATGGTGTGCGCGGTGTTTCCCACCGTGCTGACCGATGACGCCTGGGCGGGGGCATTCGGCGAGGCGTTCGGGCCGGAGATGGCGGCACTGGCGGCGGGCGTGGCGGTGCCGAATATGCGGGCGCGCACCCTGATGCGGGCCGCGTTCAACACGGCGCTGCGGGCGATGTGCGCGGCGCGCGGGCTGCGGTTCGTGGATGATTTCACGCCGCTGCTGGACGAGGCGGGGGTGCTGGATGTGCGGTTCCGGCAGGGCACCGGCGCGGCGGCCCGGCACGTGGACCATGCGGCGTCGGCTTCGGTGATGTCGGCGGTGATCTGGGGGGCTTTGGGCGGGAGCTAAGGGAAGGAAGTTGTTCTTTTTGTGAACAAAAAGAACCAAAAAAACTTTTTCCTTTTTGGCCTTTGGCTAGCTTTTCTGCTCGGTGTTTGTGCCGGGTGTCATCGGATGAGTAAGTAAGGAATTTGACCACAGAGACACAGAGGACACGGAGAAAGGAAGGCGAGGAAGAGGAGGAGGGTTAGGGAGGGATTATGGAATTCCTCGCCGTGTCTTTCTTCTCTGTGTCCTCTGTGTCTCTGTGGTTTTTCCCTTTTTATCTTTCTCGCTGCTTCGCGCTTGCGAGGGCCTGTCAGTGTCTGACTCGATACGCGTTCGCAGGCTGCTGAAAAAGGGCGAACCGGTCAGCCCAGTAGAGCTCGGCCCAAACGAATAGAAGTTTTTTGGTTCTTTTTTTCAAAAAAGAACAAGGAAAGGGTCTTCTTTTTTATAAAAAAGAAGCAAGGAATTTTCTTCCTTTGCCTGCTTCTATCGCTCGCTCCGGTTTTTCAGCAGCCTGCTAGGACAGTTCCTCGGCACGCGGCAGCGCGGCGAAGCAGCCGGGGCGGGAGACGGCGAGGGCGGCGGCGTTTTGAGCGTGGGTGATGGCGGTGGGCAGGTCGGTTCCGGCGGCGCAGTGGGCGGCGAGGACGCCGCAGAAGGTGTCGCCGGCGCCGGTGCTGTCGATGGCGGTGATGCGGGCGGCGGGGAAGTGTTGGGTTTGGCCGTTGTGGTGCAGCAGGCAGCCTTCGGCGCCGAGGGTGACGATGCTGGTTTGGCCGCCGAGGGGCGTTGTGGGATCTGGGGAGGCGGTGATTTGGCTGGCTTCGACCTGGTTGGCGATGACGATGGTGGCGGCGTGCAGGATGCGCGGTGAGATCCAGCGGATTGGGGCGGTGTTGAAGATGATGTTGGGGGCGCGGGAGACGGCGGCCCAGGTAGTGGGTTCGGAGAGGTTGCCTTGGACGAGCAGCCAGTCCTGCGGGCGCATGGGGCGGACGAAATCGGCGGCGAGTTCGGGGGTGAGAGCGTCGGCGCAATCGCCGGTGCTGATGATGAGGTTTTCGCCGCCGGCGGCGACCACCAGGGTGGAGAGGTCGGTGGGCAGGGCGGCTGCGATCAGGCGCAGGCTGGCGAAGGATTCGCGGGCCAGGGCCGCGTGCAGCATCGCGGTTTCCGGTTCGGTGCCGATGGGGGCGCAGAAATGTACCTGCGCGCCGGTGCGGGCGGCGACGACGGCCTGGTTGAGGCCTTTGCCGCCGGGCGCGCGCACGATGCCGCTGGCCATCAGTGTTTCGCCGGCCAGGGGCAGGCGGGCGACGTTCAGGGTGACGTCGATGGAGGCGTTGCCGAGCACGTAAAGCTCGGCAACGCTAGAGCGCATCAGGGGGCGATCGCCATGCCTTCCGGGCGCCACAGACCGTCGGGCCGGCCCTGGAAGCCCGCGAGTTTGGCCGAGGTGCCCCACAGCATCGACCAGTGGTACAGCACCACATCGGCCTGATCGGCGAAGAAGATCTCGGAGGCCTGCTTGTAGAGCGGCAGGCGTTCGGAGGGGGATTGGAGCGCGGTGGCCTGCAGGATCAGATCGTCGTATTTCTGGTTGCAGTAATGGCCCCAGTTGACGAAGCCCTTGCAGCTCAGCCAGACCGGGGCGTTGCCATCGGGGTCGGCGCGGCCGGACCACAGCAGCAGGCTGGCCTCGAAATCGCCGGACTGGGTGGCGGAGACCTGGGCGGCGGCGTCCATGGCGACGATTTTCATGTCGAAGCCGGCGTCCTTGACCATCGACTGGATGATCTGAGCGACCTGACCGTCCAGCGGGTCGGTGCCGGTGCGGAGCGTGAAGGCGACGCGGCTGACGCCGGCGGCGGCGAGGAGTTTCTTCGCGGCTTCGACGTCGCGTTCGGGCACCGGGTGGTTGGTGTCGAAATAATAGCTGCCGGGGGCTTCCATCTGGTTGGAGGGGACGTATTGGCCGTCGAAGGCGACCTGGTTCAGGGCGGCGCGGTCGATGGCCAGGGAGAAGGCCTGACGCACGCGGGGGTCGCGACCGAGCGGGGTGTCGGCGGCCTTGCCGTTGGCGACGTTGAATTCGATCGGCACGAAGCCGAGCGAGGGGCTTTTGGCGACGCGCAGCTTGGGGTTGGCGGCGACGGAGGCGACATCGGTCGGCGACAGGCGCTGAGCGATGTCGAGCGCGCCGGCGGCGAGGTCGACCTTGCGGATGTTGGAGTCGGTGATGGTGCGGAAGATCACGCCGGGCAGCTTGATCGCGGCGGCGTTCCAGTAGCCAGGGAAGCGCTCGAGGGTGATGTGATCCTGTGCCACCCGTTCCTTGTAGGCGAAGGGACCGGCGCAGACCGGGTGGGCGAAGATCTGTTCGCGGGGGAGGTCGAGCAGCTTCGGCGAATAGGGGGTGCCCGGGCGGTTGGCGAGCAGGGCGATCAGGGGCGCGTAAGGGCGGGTGAGCGTGATGCGCAGGGTTTGCGGATCGACGATCTCGGCTCCGGAGATCGCGGCCATTTCGGCTTTGCGGATGGAGTAGGCGGCGGTTTTGTAGCGCTGGATGTTGGCGGCCATGGCGGCGGCGTCGAACGGGGTGCCGTCCTGGAAGACCACGCCCTGGCGCAGATGCAGCGTCAGCGACATGCGGTCGGCGGCCCATTCCCAGCTTGTGGCCAGTTCGGGGACGAATTTCAGGTCCGGTGTGACGTCGATCAGGCTGTCGCACATTATCGTGGTGACGACGCGGTTGGTGTAGCTGCCGTCTGTGGCAGGATCGAGCGGGGCGGGGTCGAACTCGAGCGCGACGCGCAGGGGTTGGTCGGCGGCGTGCGCCGGGGCGGGTAAGGCGGGGAGTGCGGCAACGGCCCCGAGCAGCAGCCAACGGGAAAGCTTCATCGGAGACCTCCAAGAATGTCGAACGGCCAATCGTTCGTGCGAGGCGGCAAGAATGCCAAGCTTCTGGCGGCGAGCGCAATCCGCAGATGTTGCCGGATTGTCGTTTCTATGAGTGAAATCGCGCGACAAACATAAGGGGAACCTGAATATGAAGCTGCATCTATGCCGGATCGCCGCCTTCGTCCTGCTGGCTGGCGGCGCACGCGCCGACATGCTGGTGCATCATGATCTGCCGTATGCGGTGGCAGTGACGATGGCGCAGGCGGCGGTGGAGAGTTGCAAGGCCAAGGGGTATGCGGAATCGGCGGTGGTGGTGGACCGCAGCGGGGCGACGATTGTGGCGATCCGCGGTGATGACGCGCAGCCCTACACGATGGAGAACGCGCGGCGGAAAGCGTACACGGCGATGAATTTCCGCATTCCGAGCGCGGAATACGCCAAGCGCTTTGCCGACAACAATCCGGTGGTGCGCCAGCAGGTCAGCTTGCCGAACATCATCGCCATTGGCGGCGGGTTGCCGATCAAGATCGGCAATGAGGTGGTGGGCGGGATTGGCGCGTCGGGCTCGCCGGGGGTGGACGAGCCGTGTTCGCAGGCGGGGATCGACAAGGTGGCGGATCAGCTCAAGTAGCGTTGAGCTGGGGAAAGCGCTGGCAGATTTCGGCGTAGAGGGGGCGGATCTGCTGGCCAGGCGCGTCGCGCAGGGCCGCAAAGATCATGCCTTTCAGCCAGTGCCGCCAGGGGATCGGGGTCTGGGCCAGGATCTCGGTCAGCGCGTCGTAGCGTTCGACGGTCCAGAGCCGTTCGAAGGCGTCGCGGCCGGGGCCGTAGTCGAACAGGGCGGGGGCCGGGCGGGGGGTGGCGCGGCGTTGGGCGGTGGCCTGGGTGTCGGGGAGGCCGTTGACCAGCACGACGCCGTAATCGCGTTCGGCGGCTTCGGTGCTGAGCAGGCCACTGGCGACATCGGCGGCGACGGTCTCTGGCGGGCGTTCGAAGGGGTCGCCCCAGCCGCCGGCGCCGGAGCCGGCGATGCGGATGACGTCGCCGGGGTTGCAGTGCACGATGTCGCGGTTGTCGAGGATCTCCTGATCGGGGCGGCCGGGGTTGCGCACGAAGCTGGAGGTGGCGCCCGCCTTGCCGCCGTTGAGGCCCCAGGCGCCGAAATGCGAGCGGTCGCGGTTGCGGGCGGTGACCATGGTTTGGGGGGCGAAGACCTCGAACTCCATCAGCGTGCCGCTGCCGCCGCGCCAGCGGCCGGGGCCGGCGGAATTGGGCACCAGGCCGTAGGCGTTGAAGCGGATCGGCACCTCGGCTTCGTTGATCTCGACGGGGGTGTTTTTCAGGAATGAGTAGTTCGCGCCTGAGCCGTCCGAGCCGTCGGCGCCGCTACAGCCGCCCGCGCCGCCGCCGACCGGGCCGACGGAGGCCATGACGAGGCGCCCGGTGCGGTCGATGGTCTTGACGTTCATGATGGTCAGGCCGCCAGCCGGGGAGGCCGGCATGCGCTGGGGGATTGCGGCGGCGAAGACGCCGAAGGTGGCGGATTGGGTGATCGAGCAGGTCAGGCTCCGCATGCCGACGGCGGCGGGTTCGACGGCATGCACCACGGTGCCGCGCGGCAGGATGGCGCGGGCGGGGCGCAACACGCCGGCATTGAGCAGCAGGTTATTGTCGAGCGAGTAGAGCACGTAGCCGAGGCCGACCATGGCCAGCACATGACGTTCCCGTCCACCGGTCGGCATGTTCAGCGAGGCGTTCAACTGCGGGTCGCTGCCGGTGTAGTCCAGTTCCAGCTCGTCGCCGGCGATGCGCAACGTGATGGCGATGCGGCAGGGGTTGCCGCCTTCGGAATCCTCGTCGGCGTATTCGGCGTGGAAGTAAGTGCCATCGGGGATGCCGCGGATGATGCGCCGCGCCTGGGCCTCGGCATAGTCGAGCAGGTCGCCGATGCCTTGGCGGAAGGTGGCGAGGCCGAAGCGGGCGACGATCTCGCGCACCCGGCTCTCGCCCACCGCGACCGAGGCGAGCTGGGCATTCAGGTCGCCCCAGTTCTGCGCCGGGACGCGGACGTTGCGGGTCATCAGTTCGATCAGCTCGGTGTTCATCACGCCGGCCTTGACCAGCTTCACCGGCGGGATGCGGATGCCTTCCTGCTGGATCTCGGTCAGCGTGCGCGACAGGGTGGCCGGGACCGCGCCGCCCATGTCGGTGTTGTGGATATGGCCGGCGACGAAGCAGACCAGTTCGCCGTCGATGAATACCGGCTTCCAGATATGGATATCCGGCGTGTGGGTGGCGACCGCGCCGGCATAGGGGTCGTTGGTGATGCAGATGTCGCCGTCCGCGTAGTCGAACATCCGAACCACGGGGCCGTAATCGAGGCCGATATACCAGGTGGCGCCGATCGCCTTGGGCGAGGCGAAGGTGACGCCGTCGGGGGTCAGCAGGCCGCAGGAGAAATCCTCGGTCTCTTTGACGAAGGTGGAATGCGCGGTGCGCATCAGGGTGTAGGCCATCGCCTCGGCCGCGGCGGCGCAGCGGTCGGCGAGGATCTGCAGGGACATGCGATCGATGCTCATGGGGCTGCTCCCGCGATGGCGATGCGCAGATTGCCCAGACGGTCCAGCTCGGCGGTGCAGCCGGGGGGGACCACGGTGGTGCAGTCGTCCTGCGCCACCACGGCCGGGCCGCTGAAGCGGTGTCCGGCCAGCAGGTCGGCGCGGCGGTAGAACGGGATTTCGCGCGCGGCGCCGTCGATCCAGGCGGTGCCGGTGCGCACGATCGGCGGCGGGCCGGCGGCGGGGGCGATTTCGGCCATCACCGGTTGCGGGGTGGGGCCGCCGATCACCAGGCGCAGGTTGATCACCTGCACTGCGGCGTGGCGATCGCAATGGCCGAAGAGCTGCTCGTGGCGGCGGTGGAAGGCTTCGGCGAGGGCGGCGAGATCGCCGGTGGCGACGGCTTGCGGGTCGAGCGGGGTTTCGACTTCGAAGGACTGGCCGGCGTAGCGCATGTCGGCGGAGTGGCTGAGCGTGGACGTGCCGTTGTAACCCTGGTCGACGAACAGCCAGTGCCGGGCGCGGGCTTCAAGGTCGGCGTAGCCTTCGCGCAAGCGATCCTGCACGCCGTCGGTGAGGCCGGCGTAGATCGTGCGGATGAAATCGTTCTTGATGTCGGCGACCAGCCCGCCCAGCGCGCTCAGCACGCCGGGGGTAGGTGGCACCAGCACCTCACCGATGCCCAGTTCGCGCGCCAGGAACGGCGCCAGCATCGGGCCGGCGCCGCCGAAGGCGATCAGGGTGAATTCGCGCGGATCGATGCCGAAGCGGGAGACCAGGCCGCTGACCCCGCCATACATACCGGAGACGCAGAGATCCTTGATCGCCTCCGCGGTGGCTTCGACGCCGGCGCCCAGACGGCCGGCCAGCGGGGCGATCGCGGCGCGGGCGGCGTCGCGATCGACCTTGACCGCGTCGTAGCCCAGCCCGGCGCCGCCGATCAGGCCGCAGACCGCGAAGCTGTCGGTGACCGTAGGGCGGGTGCCGCCGCGGCCGTAGCAGACCGGGCCGGGGTTGGAGCCGGCACTTTTCGGCCCGACTTTCAGCACGCCGAGATCGTCGACCCAGGCGATGGAGCCGCCGCCCTCGCCGATCGAGCTGACGGAGACCGAGGGGATGTAAATCTGAAACTCGCCGATGGTCTCGCCGACGCCGTATTGCGGCTGCCCGTCGAGGATCAGCGCCAGGTCGGCGCTGGTGCCGCCGATGTCGATGCTCATCGCCCGCGCCACGCCGGCGGCGCGGGCGACGAAGGCGGCACCGATCACGCCCGAGGCGGTGCCGGACAGGATCATCTGGATGCAGTCGGACTTTCCCTGCTCGGCGCTCATCACCCCGCCGTTGGATTTGGTGATGCGTGGCTCCGGCGTGACGCCGACATCGCGCAGCGCCTGTTGCAGCGAGTTCAGGTAATGCGCCACGCGCGGCTGCACGTAGCCGCTGACAACCGCAGTTATTGTCCGTTCGTACTCGCGGATGATCGGCCAGACCTCGGAGGACAGGAAGATAGGCAGGCCAGGGACAAGCTCGGCGGCGATGGCCTTGATCGCCTGTTCATGCGCGGTGTTGCGGTAGCTGTGCAGCAGCGCCACCACCACGCCTTCGCAGCCCGCGGCAACAGCGGCATGGAGCGCGGCGGCGACGCATTCGTGATCGAGTGGCGTGGTTTCACGGCCATCGGCATCGATACGTCCGTGCACGCCATAGGCACGCGCGCGGGGGATCAGCGGCGTCGGGCGGCGGGAGAACAGGTCGTACATGTTGGGGATCTTCAGCCGCGCCAGTTCCAGCACGTCGATGAAGCCCTCGGTGGCGACAAGCGCGAGTTTCAGCCCCTTGCGCTGGATCACCGTGTTCACGCCGACGGTGGTGCCGTGGGTGAAGTAGCTGACCTCGCCGGGGGCGATGGCGTAGCGCTGCTGCAACTGGTGCATGCCCTCGAGAACTTCGGCACCAGGTTGGTCCTGCCGGGAGAAGACTTTCAGCGCCCGCAGGCTGCCATCCCGCTCGTCCAGCACGGCGAAGTCGGTGAACGACCCGCCAATATCGACACCGATCCGGTAGCCCATGCGCCCGCCTTCATGCGTGATCCCGTGGGAAGGTAGTCACCCCGGTGGCCCGCGCCAAGCCGCGATCACGGACCGCGCGAGGCGTCCAGCGCGGCTTGCAGCATGTAGGCTGCGGCCATCTGGTCGACCACGGCGGCGCGCTTCTTGCGAGTCATGTCCGCCTCGTCGATCAGGAAGCGGTTCACCGCGCTGGAAGACAGGCGTTCATCGAACATCGCGAATGGCATTCCGGTGGCCATGGACATGGCGTGCGCCCAGTCCCGCGCCGCCTGGGCCGCCGGGCCGGCGGTGCCGTCCATCGACAGCGGCAGGCCGACCACCAGGCCGCGGGCGCCGTGCTTGCGGGCGATGGTGGCCACTTCGTCGGCGTTCTTGCCCAGTTTGCCGCGCTGGATAGCGCCATAAGGGCTGGCCAGCATCAGCGACACGTCGCTGAGCGCCACGCCGATCACGCGGCTGCCAGGGTCCAGCCCGATCAGGCGTTCGCCGGGGGCGAGAGAGGCGCGCAAATCCGTCATGTTGAACAGGGCCATGCGCATGTTTATGGTCTGCCCACGCCCCATCGCCAAGGAAAACCCATGTCGCTCGATCCCGCGACCGTTCGCCGTATTGCCAAACTCGCCCGCATCCGCGTCAGCGACGCCGATGTGGATGCGTTGGGGGCGGATTTGAATGCCATCCTGGGCTGGATCGAACAGCTTGACGAGGTCGATGTCAGCGGTGTCGCGCCGCTGACCGGCGGCAGTCAGATGGCGATGCGCATGCGCCCCGACGTGGTGACCGATGGCGATCTGCAGGACGATGTCCTGTCGAACGCGCCCGACCGTGCCGGCGTGTTCTACGCCGTGCCGAAAGTCGTGGAATAACAACGGGGCGGCGCCCTGGATCTAGGATGTTTCGATGATTTTGACCGATCTGACCCTCGCCCAGGCCCGTGCCGGCCTGCGCGACCGGCAATTCTCCGCAGTGGAACTGACCGACGCGTTTCTGGCGGCGATCGCCGAAGTGAACCCGCGGCTGAACGCGTTTATCACCGTCACCGGCGAGGCGGCCCGAGCGCAGGCGGCGGCGGCGGATGCCGCGCTGGCGGCCGGCGATACCAGGGCGCTGACCGGCATTCCGTTGGCGATCAAGGATTTGTTCTGCACCAAGGGGGTGCGGACGACGGCGGGCAGCAAGATCCTGGCACCATTCGTGCCGCCCTATGAGAGCACGGTGACGGCGAACCTGCTGCGCGATGGCGCGGTGTTCCTGGGCAAGGTGAACATGGACGAGTTCGCCATGGGCTCGTCGAACATGACCTCGGCGTTCGGCCCGGTGACCAACCCGTGGACGCGCGCGGGCGACAACCGGGCGCTGGTGCCGGGCGGCTCCTCCGGCGGGTCGGCGGCGGCGGTGGCGGCGCGGCTGGCGCTGGGGGCGACGGCGACGGATACCGGCGGCTCGATCCGCCAGCCAGCAAGCTTCTGCGGTATTGCCGGGATCAAGCCGACCTATGGGCGGTGCAGCCGTTGGGGCGTGGTGGCGTTTGCGTCCTCGCTGGATCATCCCGGCCCGCTCGCCCGCACGGTGGAGGATTGTGCCATACTGCTTGGATCGATGTCGGGCTTCGATCCGAAGGATTCGACCAGCGCCAACCTGAAGGTGCCCGATTTCGCGGCGGCCTGCCGCCGGGGCGTGAAGGGGCTGCGGATCGGCGTGCCGCGGGAATACCGGATGGACGGCATGGCGCCGGAGATCGAGGCGATCTGGCAGCAGGGGCTGGCCTGGCTGCGTGCCGAGGGCGCCGAGATCGTCGATGTGTCGCTGCCGCATACCAAGTATGGCCTGGCGACCTATTACATCGTCGCCCCGGCCGAGGCGTCATCGAACCTGGCGCGCTATGACGGGGTGCGGTTCGGAGCGCGGACCAATGGCGCCGACCTGATCGAGCTCTATGAAAACACCCGCGCCGAGGGGTTTGGCGCCGAGGTGAAGCGGCGCATCCTGATCGGCACCTATGTGCTGTCGGCCGGGTATTACGACGCGTACTACCTGAAGGCGCAGAAGGTGCGGGCGTTGATCCTGAAGGATTTCAACGACGTATTTCAGCAGGTGGATGCGCTGTTGACGCCGACCGCGCCGTCGGCGGCGTTCGCGCAGGGCGAGAAGATGGACGATCCGGTGACGATGTACCTCAACGACGTGTTCACCGTGCCGGCCAATATGGCGGGCGTGCCGGGGCTGTCGGTACCGGCGGGGCTGGATTCGCAGGGGTTGCCGCTGGGCTTGCAGGTGCTGGGCCGGTCGTTCGACGAGGAAACCGTGTTCGCCGTGGGTGCGGCGATCGAGCGGGCGGCGGGGTTCACCGCGCTGCCTGGCATCCGGGCGGGGGGCTGAGCCATGGCATACAGCATCGAGGGCCGGACCGGGGCTTGGGAGGTCGTGATCGGCCTGGAAGTGCATGCCCAGGTGATCAGCAAGGCCAAGCTGTTCAGCGGTGCGGCCGCTACTTTCGGCGCGGAAGCGAATGCGCAGGTCAGCTTCGTGGATGCGGCGTTTCCCGGCATGCTGCCGGTGCTCAACGAGGAATGCGTGGCGCAGGCGGTGCGCACGGGGCTGGGGCTGAACGCGCAGATCAACCTGGTCAGCCGGTTCGACCGGAAGAACTATTTCTACGCCGACTTGCCGCAGGGCTATCAGATCAGCCAGTACGAGCACCCGATTGTCGGCAAGGGCGTGGTGGAAATCGAACTGGCGGACGGTTCGACCCGGCAGATCGGGGTCACCCGGCTGCATCTGGAGCAGGATGCCGGCAAGAGCCTACATGACCAGCATCCGACCAAGTCGTTCATCGACCTCAACCGCTCCGGCGTTGGGTTGATGGAGATCGTCAGCGAGCCCGATCTGCGCAGCCCTGAGGAGACCGGGGCCTATCTGCGCAAGCTGCGGGCGATCCTGCGCTATCTCGGCACCTGCGACGGCAACATGGAGGAGGGCTCGATGCGCGCGGACGTCAACGTCTCCGTGCGCAAGGCGGGCGAGGCGTATCGGACGCGCTGCGAGGTTAAGAACGTCAACTCCGTGCGCTTCGTGATGCAGGCGGTGGAGGCGGAGGCGGCACGGCAGGTGGAGGTTTGGGAATCCGGCGGCGAGGTGGTGCAGGAAACCCGGCTGTTCGACCCGGCGCGCGGCGAGACGCGGCCGATGCGCTCGAAGGAAGACGCGCATGATTACCGGTATTTCCCGGACCCCGATTTGTTGCCGTTGGTGCTGGACGCCGATTGGGTGGAGCAGTTGCGTGCCGCGCTGCCGGAGTTGCCGGACGAGAAGCGGGCGCGGTTCATGCGCGATTTTGGCCTGTCGGGCTATGACGCCTCGGTGCTGGTCGCCGAGCGGGCGACGGCCGATTTCTTCGAGGCGGTGGCCGCAGGGCAAGATGCGAAGCTGGCGGCGAACTGGGTGACGGTGGAGTTGTTCGCGGTGCTGAACAAGCGCGGTCTGAGCATCGAGAATAGCCCGGTGAGCGCTGTCGCGCTGGGGCAGATGCTGGACCTGATGGCGAACGGGACGATCAACGGGCGTATTGCCAAGGATGTGTTCGAGGCGATGGTGGATAGCGGCGACCTGCCGGCGGTGATTGTCGAGCGCAAGGGGTTGCGGCAGGTCACCGATACCGGGGCGATCGACGCGGCCTGTGCCGCGGTGCTGTCGGCCAATCCGGACAAGGTCGCCGAATACCGTTCGGGCAAGGACAAGATGTTCGGCTTCTTTGTCGGGCAGGTGATGAAGGCGATGGCCGGGAAGGGCAATCCGGCACTGGTGAATGAGGCGCTGAAGAAACTTCTCTCCGCCTGAAACAAGGAAACGTCGATGAGCATCGAACTCTGGACCTGGAACACCCCCAACGGGCGCAAGATCAGCGCGGCGCTGGAGGAAATGGGGCTGCCCTACAGCGTCCATCCGGTGAATATCGGCAAGGGCGAGCAGTTCAATCCGGAGTTCCTGGCGTTCAGCCCGAACAACCGCATCCCGGCGATCCGCGATCCGCAGGCGCCGGATGGCAAGCCGATCACCGTGTTCGAGTCGGGCGCGATCCTGATCTATCTGGGACAGAAGACCGGCAAATTCTGGCCGGCAGACCTGCGGGCGCAGGTCCCGGTGCTGGAATGGCTGATGTGGCAGATGGGCGGGTTCGGGCCGATGCCGGGGCAGGTGCATCATTTCCTGCAGGTTGAGAACGAAGCCGACCGGCGTTACGGGCTGGAGCGGTATTCCAAGGAAACGCGCCGGTTGTATGGCGTGGCGGACCGACGGCTGGCGCAGGTTGAGTTCTTTGCCGGCGATATCTCGATTGCCGATTTCGCCATTCTGGGCTGGGCCTGGCGGCATGAGCGCCATCAGGTTGATCTTGCGGAGTTTCCCAACGTCAAGCGCTGGTACGAAACGATGATGGCGCGCCCAGCGACACAGCGCGGCTTCGCGGTGGCGCTGAGCTAAATGGGCGTTTGACGGACCGGTTTGCAGCCCCTAGAACCGGGGCTGCAAACGTCGTGTGACCTGATTCCCCCGGCGGAGGGGTGGCCGAGCGGCTGAAGGCGACGGTTTGCTAAACCGTTTACGGGAGTAAATCCCGTACGTGGGTTCGAATCCCATCCCCTCCGCCAATTTCTCCCTTTTTAGCGATACAGGTCCGGAGCAGGCTTTGGTTTGCGGGCTTTGGACTTCGGTTTCGGCGCTGCGGCGAGCAGATCCGTCATCGTGGCGCCACGGGTGCGCCAATAGGAGCTGAGGATGCCGACGTCCCAGCCGACGCAGAAATGCTTGACGCCCATTTCCAGATAGGGTGCGGCCTGGTCGGGTTCCTGGATTTCGATGCGCGGCTGGATGCCTTTTTTCAGCGCGGTCTCGATGGTCTTGAGTTCGGCTTTGCGGACGTCGGGATGCGCGCGGTTACCGGTCTGGCCGATCGACATCGAGTAGTCGGAGCCGCCGAACTGGACCATGTCGATGCCGGGGACAGAGAGAATGGCGTCGAGGTCCTCGACCGCTTCGCGCTTCTCGATCATCAGCACGACAACCGCGTCGTCCAAGGCCTGGACGTAGGCCGGAGAGCCGCCTTCGCGGTTGGTGCCGACGTCGCGGCGCATGCCGACGCCGGTGAGGCCGAAACCGCGGCGGTTGCCGGGGGTTTCCGCGCGAACGGCGGCGACGCAGGCCTTGGCATCGGCGACGGTGCGGACGTCAGCGAACAGCACTGACTGGAAGCCGGAGCCGATCGCCCGCATGGCCTGATGGGTGTATTCGCCCTGCTCGACCTTGATCATGCCGCCGATGCCGGCAAGCTCCAAGGCGCGGCCGAGGTTGTCGAGATCGTGCAGGCTGAACGGGGCGTATTCCGCGGTGAACTCGACATAGTCGTAATGGCCACCGGCGGCGCCGATCAGTTCGACCAGGGTCGGCCAGGTGGACAGGATATGGGTGCCGAGGCTGGGCAGGCCGGCATCGAGCTTCTGGCGCAGGCGGTTGGGGCGCATTTGTCGGGTTTCCCGTGACGTTTCTCGGCGGAGTGTTGTCCCGCGCGACGGTGGGGGCAAGGCTTTCGCGCCACGGCGTGACGTGGTTACAGTTGTGCATGTCACACAGCGATCTGTTTCACCCTGACTTCAAGCCCGAACCTTACTGGTGGGAGGCCTATCGGCCGATCAGCGGTGCCCTGGTGGATTTGCCGCCAAGGGTCCGGGTGGCGATCGTGGGCGCGGGATATGCCGGGCTATCGACGGCGCTTGAATTGCACAAGCAGGGCGTCGAGGCGGTTGTGCTGGAAGCCAAGGAGCTTGGGCACGGCGCCAGCACGCGCAGCGGGGGCGCGGTGTCGGGCGGGGTGAACATCGGCAAGAGCTTCACCGGCAAAACGCTCGATGCGAACTCGCCGAAAGCCCACGGACTGCTGGCCGATGCAGCGGATGCGTTCAGCAATATCGAACGGCTGATCGGCGAGGAGGGGATCGACTGCGGCTGGGAGAAGAATGGGCGGTTCGTCGGCGCCTGGACCGCCAAGCACTATGCCAGCCAGACCGCGCGCGTGGCGAAGCTAAACGACGTGGCGCATTCGGGCGCCTACATGGTGCCGCGTGAGCGGCAGCGTGAGGAGATTGCCAGCGACTATTATTGCGGAGGCATGGTGGTGGAGCGGGCCGCAAGCTTGCACCCGGCGCTTTACTACAAGGGTTTGCTGGATGCTGTGCGGCGGCGTGGCATTGCGGTCTGCGCCGAGGCGCCGGTGCTCGGCATTCGCGAGGAGAATGATGGCTGGCGGGTGCGTACGGCGCGGGGTGAGGTGTTGGCCGACGAGGTGGTGATCGCCACCAATGGCTATACCGGAGACGTTACGCCGCAGTTGAAGCGACGGTTGATCCCGGTGGCGAGCCACATCATCGCCACCGAGGAATTGCCGGCCGATCTGGCCGCGACGCTGATCCCGAAGACGCGCACGCTGTCAGATACGCGCCGTGTGTTGACCTATTACCGCATGTCACCCGACCACAAGCGGGTGATCTTCGGGGGGCGCGCACGGTTCACCCAGATTTCGCCGATCATCAGCGCGCCGATCCTGCATCAGTTCATGACCGAGCGCTTCCCGCAGCTCAAAGATGTCCGGATCACCCATGCCTGGACCGGCAACGTGGCGTTTACGCTCGATGCCGTGCCGCATATGGGGCAACAGGATCGGATGCATTACCTGCTAGGCTGCAACGGCAGCGGGGTAGCGATGATGTCCTATCTGGGTGTGCAAACGGCACGCAAGATCGCCGGTGTGGCGAACTACACATGCCATTTCGACGCCGAAGAATTCCCGGATCATCCGCTGTACAACGGCAATCCCTGGTTCCTGCCGGCGATCGGCTCCTGGTACCGGTTCCGCGACCGGCTTGACCGCGCGCTGGGTTAGCGCAGCGGGAAGCCGAGGCGTTCCAGGGTTGAGCGCAAGGTGTGGCGGCCGTTCATCGCCTTGATCTTACCCATGCGACGGATGACCCGGCGTGTCCAATCGTCAGCGGAAACCTCGTTGCGGCGGGAGAACGCGCCCATGCGCAGATCGTAGGCGTGACGCTCGGCGGTTTCGCCCGTGGTTGCGTAGGTCTCGTGATGCAGAACGATGGATTGCGGCAGGCGTGGTTTGACCTCGTTGGAGGTTGCTTCAGCGGCGTAGCCGATGCACAGACCGAATAGGCAGACCACGCCGTCGGGCAGGCCGAGCAGGCGGGAAACGGTTTCCGGTTCGTTGCGCAGTGCGCCGATATAGACTGTGGACAGGCCCAGGGACTCGGCGGCGACCACGGCGTTCTGGGCCGCGAGGGCCGCGTCGATGGCGGCGACAAGAAATGCTTCAAGGTAGGGCGCCGCTTCCAGCGTCTCGCCTTCCTCGGCGGCAACACGCTGATTACGTGCGACGTCGGCGAGCCAGACCAGGAAGAGCGGGCACTGCTGGATATGCTTCTGGTCGTTGGCGATGCGTGCGAGTTCTGCTCGGGCGGCAGGGTTGTTGACGGAAAGCACCGACCAGGTCTGCATGTTCGACGAGGTGGCCGCGGACTGTGCAGTGGCCACCAAGGTTTCCAGGGTGCCCTCCGGCGGCGCGTCAGGGCGGTAGCCGCGCACCGAGCGGTGTGACAACAGCAGGGCGATGTGGTCGTTCCATGGGCCAGCGGCAGGAACTGCATCTGCGCCGTAGCGCAGCGCGAGTGCTTCCGTCTTTTGTTGGTTCGCAACGTGATCCATGGGTCGTCTCCGGTTCAGGCGTTGATCAGCCAGCGGGGCTTCCAACCGCCGCCGCCGTAGAGTCGGGTCTGCATATCCCCGTGATCGACCAGGCTCAGCCTGTCAATCCGCAGTTCGACGGCGCCCATGACGATGTCATGCAGTTTGGCCGCGTCGAGGCCGGGGTGGTCCTGCACGTAGGCGTTCACCCTGTGTCGGCCATCGGCGCCGGCGAGGATCTCGATCTGGTATGTGTCGCGGGCAATCAGGGTCTCGATGGCGGCACGCAGTTCGGTCAGATCGACGCGGGCGCCGCGGACCTTGATGAAGTCGGACTCCAGGCGGCGGAACGGGCCGAATAAGCGTGGGACCGTTAGGCCGCAGCCCGTGCACTCGTCCCATTTTGTTCCGCCCTCGATCAAGTCGCCGGACCAGTAGCGCAGGATCACTGTACCGTGCCAGTCGATATGGCTCCAGACCAGCACGCCGGGCGTTCCCGGCGCGGCGGGCAGGCGGGTTTCGGGGTCGATGACTTCGATGAAGAAGTGCTGCGGATCGACATGCAAGCCGGTGTTCTCGTCGCATTCGCGAAAGCCGCCGGATTTCAGTTCGGTGGAGCTCATGCCCTGCACGACACGCGCGCCGGGCGCACCGAGTTCAGCAAGGTTGCGGCGGATGGCCGATTCGTAGCCCTCGCTGAGGGCCTCGGCCGAGGCGGAGACCATCTCGATATGCGGCAGGCCATCGATGCGGCCGTCATGCAGCATCTTGCAGGCGGTATCGAGCCAGGCGACCAGATAGGAAGAGGTGCCGAAGAGGGCCTGCGTTTTCTCGCGATGCGCCACCAGCACCTGATTCTCCGTGCTGGTTACACGGCCGCCGAACATCGGACGCAGCGGTTGGCCGTTCAACAGCGGCACGAGGAAATTGCCGTAGAAGCCGAGATGTTCACCTGCGGGCAGCAGGGACATGTAGCGCTGCGTCGGACTCCATGTGGAGAAATTGTGGTGAAACAGGCCGGCCCGGCGCAACGGGCCGTGGATATCCGATAGGGAGTAAGCCGATTGCGCGGCATTGCCGGTCGTGCCACCGGTACGCGTGGTGAGGATGGGCTGCCAGTCATTGAGGAACTCGCGCCAGACATAGTCGCCGGCGCGATCGGTTGGCTCGATATCGCCAGCGATCTCCGCTGCGGCTTGGGCGCTGGCCTTGTAGCGGGCGAGGTAGCTGGTGGAGATCTCCTCGACGTCGGGGTTCGCTGGCTTCCCTGGATAATTTGGGCTGAGGACGAAATCGGCGAAGTGCGACCGCAATTCCTCCTTCGAGGTAAAGGGGACATGGGCGGCAAAGTCCGCCTCGGATGCGATGGCGTCCAGGTCGACCTGCAAGGCAGCGAACTTGCGGCGGTAGAACGGGGAATAGCGCGCGACATCATCAATGAGGAAACGGCGGAGGCGGGCGAAGGATTCGTCACGTTGTACCTGGGACTCTATACCGCGGCAGCGTAACGCGCTCATCGGGCGTACCGGCTGGCAGGGCGGTTAAGGCCCATGTGTCCGCGCAAGGTTGTGGCGCTGTAGGCGCTGCGCATAAGACCACGGCGCTGCAATTCGGGCACCACCATGGTGGCAAAATCATCGAAGCCGCCGGGCAGATACGAGGCCTGGATGATGAAGCCGTCGGAGGCCTCGGTCGCCACCCATTCCTCCATGACATCGGCGATATCCGTCGGCGTGCCGACAACAGAGTAGGAGCCGCGGGTGCCCGCATAGCGTTCATAGAGTTGTTTCAACGTCAGGTTTTCCCGCCGAGCCATTTCGGCCATCGCCTTCAGGCGGCTTCGGCTGACATTGGTGGTTACCGGCACGCGATCCTCCGGCAGGATCTCGTTGATATCCAGCCCGGACAGATCGGCGCCCCCCAGTTCCACACTTAGCAGTTCGCGCCCCACATCGGGATGAACCAGGGACTGCATCTGTTCGAACTTGTCTTGGGCCTCCGCGCGCGTGCGGCCGACGGTGGGATTTAGACCAGCCATCATTTTGATGTCATCAGGCGTGCGGCCGAACTTTCCGGTCCGGCACTTCACATTGGCATAGAAGGCGCGTGCGCCCTCAATGCGCGACTGAGAGAAGAAGATCACCTCGCCTGTCTCTGCGCCAAGGTCCATGCCATCTTCCGAGGCTCCGGCCTGCGCGATCACCGGGTAGCCCTGCGGCGGACGCGCGAGATTGATCGGGCCACGCACAGTGTAGAATTGGCCCTTATGGTCGAGGCGATGCACCGCGTCGGGGTGAAAATAGCGCCCGCTGACACGGTCACGCAGGAAGGCGTCATCGTCCCAACTGTCCCATAATCCCTTCACCACGGCAACGAACTCGCGCGCGCGGGCGTAGCGCTCCTCGACATCGTAATGCGCCTCTCGGCCGAAGTTGAAACTTGCGGACGGGTTGGCCGTGGTCACGACGTTCCAGCCGGCGCGACCGCCGCTGATGTGATCAAGCGAGCCGAACAGGCGAGCGACGTTGAATGGCTCATAGTAACTGGTGGATGCGGTACAGACCAAGCCAATGTGGCGTGTGACCGCCGCAGTCGCTGACATCAGGGTGATCGGCTCGAAATGCGCCATGTATTGCGGCCAGCGGCTCAGCGCATCCATGTTGCCGTCGCGCGTCGCCACCGCGTCAGCCATGAACACGAAATCGAAACAGGCGCGCTCGGCGCTCTGCGCCAGTTTCATGAAATATGAGACGTTCTGGCCGGCGTCGATTTGCGCGTCAGGATGCAGCCAGGCGGCGACGTGCTGGCCCATCGATGGAAAATGCGCGCCAAGATGGATCTGCTTTACGTCTCGCATGAATGCCCTCCCCCATGCCGCCTGATGGGCGGTCTACGGCGAAACTAGAAACCGGAGATGGGAACTGTCGAGGGCGGGCGTCCATAATGTGGATAATGTGATTTAGGTAGGGCCGGGAGCGTTGGATGCCAGCGGCATAGCCTTCCAGATCCTGCGCTAGGCCAAAGACTCCAGCAGTCGCGGCTCAATGGTTGCGAGCTCTGTCTGCAGGATGGACAGCACTTCCGCCTGATGCTGGGGGGTCATGCGGGGTGTTGGCGCGGTGACGCTGAGGGCACCGATGGGGGCACCAGCGAGGTCACGCAATGGAATGGCGAGTCCACAAAGGCCAGGTTGGCCGTAGCCACGGCTGATTGCGTATCCGCGTGCACGAAATTTCTGCAGGCTGGGCAACAATCTGTCCGCCCGAACATTGTGTTCCCGCAGGCGGCGGATGTTCTCGCTGAGGAAGGTTTGGATCCTGTCGCAGCTCATCTCCATGAGAATAGCGAGGCCGCCCGCGCCGACGCCGAGGGGACGGCGCATCCCGGGGCGCAGAGGTGTGGCGCGGGCAGGGGATTGCGCATCGCGGGCATCGAGAACCAAGCCGTCATCGCCATCCAGCGTGATCAGAAAGACAGCATCGTTGCTGCGGGCGGCAATCCTGTTCAGCGCAGGTGCACAGATTTCACGCAGTTCGAAACGTGGAGCGGCGGATTGACCGAGGCTGTAGAGGATCCTGCCAAGGAAGAAGCGCTTTGTGCGTGCATCGCGGCCGACAAGGCCTTCGACCTGCAGGCAGGCCAGGATCCGATGCAATGTCGGGCGTTCAATCGGCAGCGCGCGCGCGAGTTCGGCGATCGTGACGCCACGAGTCGCGGCACGGCCGATTTCGTGCAGGATATTGGCGGCGCGCCGGATTGCCTGGGTGCCAGCGGGGGGCGCGGTTTGGCTCATGGGCCATGATGTAGGGGTGTTGGCGGCGGCATCAAGTCCAATATATGGACAGTGCGCGTTGACGGTGACGGCCGCGCGCCCCTAGATTTCCCAGGCGCAATCTGCCAGGTGGACGATAATCCCGAAACGGGAGGCCGGTTGGCGGATGCACAAAATTCCGGCGGTTGACCGAAGGACGATTGGGGGGATTACCGATGAAATTCTGGTCTCGGCGGACCGGCCTGTTAGGCGCGGCATGCGCGGCGGTCCTGACCATTGCTGGCGGGGTTCATGCGCAGCCAACGTACCCCTCGCAACCCATTCGTATCATTGTTGGCTATGCCCCTGGCGGGAATACCGACATCCCCGCGCGATTGTTCTCCACCGTGATGGCAAAAAATCTCGGCGTTTCCATCGTGGTGGAGAACCGACCCGGTGCGAGCGGGGTGCCGGCGGCAGAGTTCGTGAAACGGGCGAAGCCCGATGGCTATACCCTGCTGTGGGCGACATCTGCGAGCCATAGCGTTTCAGTCGTTGCGATGGCGCCGCTGCCGTACGATCCGGTGAAGGATTTCGCGCCGATCACCCTGATCAGTCAGGACCCGAACGTTTTGGTTTCCGGCCCGGACATCAAGGCGGAGGGGGTACAACAGATATTGGAGTATCTTAAGGCGCATCCCCGTTCGCCGGTCGGCAATTCCGGACCGGCGACATCGGGGCGGTTCGCGATGGAGCTGATGAAGCCGAAGCTGGGGGTGGAAACGGTTCCGGTCCCTTACAAATCCACCGGGCCGCTGCTGACCGATCTGGCGGGCAATCAGATTCCGTTCGGGATCATGGGGGCATCGACCGCAGTGCCGTTCCTCAAAGATAAGCGGATCAAGGCATATTTCGTCACCAGCCTGACACGCTCGCGGATCTTACCGGATGTGCCGACGTTGAACGAGACGGTTTCGCCAGGGTTCGACGCAGTGGCGTGGAGTGCGCTTTATGCGCCGCCAGGGACGCCCGCTCCAGTGGTGGCGAAGATCAACGCGGCGATGCGCGAGGCGGCGCAAGCGCCGGAAGTTAAGCAGTGGCTGGAACAGTCAGGGCTGGAAGTGCCGTTGGGCACGCCGGAGCAATTGGTTGCATTCATGCAGACCGACATTGCGCGTTGGGTGTCTGTGGCGAAGGACAACAATCTCAAGTTCAATGCCGGCGAGTGAACGACAGGCCGCCGGCCACTTGAGGATCTGGCACCAGAGTTTCACCACGCTGGCTGATGTGCCGGCCTACCGCGATGCGCTGCATGCGCGCATCGCGAAGGTCGTGCGACCGGGTACCGAGGTCGTTCTGCATGGGCAGATTCCGGGAACGTATTCGACGAATTATCCCGGTGGAGACCTTGGGTTCAGCGCATTGTTTGCGCTGCACGGGTTGCAGTGGATCGCTGCGGCGCGGGAGGCGGAACGACAGGGTTTCGACGCGATGATCTGCGCGACGATGTCGAACCCGCTGATCGAGGAACTGCGCACGCTGGTGGATATCCCGGTGATTGGCTACGGCGAGACGGTGCTGACGCTGTCCCGGCTGTATGGGCGCCGGTTCGGCATGCTGTGCTTCATTGCCGGGCGTGCGGGGTTCTGGCCCGAGAAGCTGCGGGAATGGGGATTTGCTGACCGGTTCGTGGGTGTACGCGGCCTGGGTATAGGCTTTGATGCGGTCATCGGGGGACTGCAGGACGAGGCGGCACGCACCGGTGTGGTTGCGGCGGTGCGCGAAGCAGGCGAGGCGCTGGTGCGCGAGACGGGGGCAGATGTGATTGTGCCGTCGGAAATGCCACTGAACCTGCTGCTGGCTTTGGCCGGGGTGCACGAGATCGGTGGCGCCACTGTGATGGATGGGCTGGCGAGCGTGCTGAAGATGGCCGAGATGCAGGCCGACCTGCGGCTTCTGTCGGGAATGCAGCCCAGCTGCAACGGGTTCTTCCATGCGCGGCCGCAGCGGGCACGCGTGGATGAGGTAATGCGATTCTACGGATTGGACGGCCTCGGTGGCCGGATCCAGGCGGATTGAAATGCGGCAAGATCTGATTTCCGGGCTTGTGCTGTCGGCGATCGGTGCCGGGGCGGTGCTGGAGGGCCGGCGACATCATATCGGCACGCTGCGCGAGATGCAGGCGGGGTATTTCCCGGTCGCACTCGGCACGTTGATGGTGATGATCGGGCTGCTGATGGCGGGCCTGGCGGTGCTGGGGCGCGACAGTGGCGAGGCGCATGTGGCGCATAAGCCGGATTGGCACGGAACTAGTGCCATCGTTGCGGGTGTAGTGTGCTTCATCGCGCTGGGGGCCTGGTTCGGCCTGGCGCCGGCGACGTTTTCCTGCGTGCTGATTTCGGCGCTGGGCGACCGGGCTGCGACCTGGCGTGGTGCGCTGGGGCTGGCGGTGGTGCTGACGGTCGCCGCGGTTTTGGTGTTCGCCTATCTTCTGCAAGTGCCGTTTCCGATCTGGCAGTGGCCCGCATGATCGGCACCGCGCTGACCGATCTTGGCCTGGGATTCGAGGTCGCATTTCAGCAGAACAATTTGCTGTTCTGTTTCCTGGGCGTGCTGTTCGGCAACATCGTTGGTGTGCTGCCAGGCATGGGGGTGATGGCGGCGATTTCGGTGCTGCTGCCGTTGACGTTTGCAATGAAGCCGGTTGCCGCGATCCTGATGCTGGCGGGGATTTATTACGGGGCGCAGTACGGTGGCGCGATCTGTTCGATCCTGCTCAACCTTCCCTGTCACCCTCCGCACGCAGTGACCTGCCTGGACGGCTATCCGCTTACGCTGCAGGGCCGTGGCGCGAGCGCGCTGGGGATAACGATGCTGTCTTCGTTCGTGGGGGCATCGTTCGGCATTACCGAGATGATCTTTTTCGCGCCTGTGCTGGTGGAGGTGGCGTTCAAATTCGGGCCTGCGGATATCTGTTCGCTGATGCTGCTGGGATTGCTCGCGGGATCGACGTTGGCGAAAAGCGCGCCATTGAAGGGCGTGGGGATGACGGTGCTGGGCCTGCTGCTGGGGCTGGCGGGAACAGATGTGAATACCGGGGAAACGCGCTTCACCTTCGGTTTCGTCGAACTCACTGACGGGGTGGAGATTGTTGCTCTTGCGCTCGGGCTGTTCGGCATCGCCGAGTTCCTGAAGAGCGTGAACAATGTGCTGCCAATCTCCGCGACGGGAACGGTGGTACGCCTGCGCGACATGGTGCCGCGGCGCGATGAACTGCGCCGCGCGTTCCCGGCGATGATCCGTGGCACGTTGATTGGCAGCATGTGCGCGCTGATCCCCGGCACGGGGCCAACTATTGCATCCTTCGTGGCCTATGCTGCGGAAAAGAAGATTTCACGTAATCCGGAGAAGTTCGGGCACGGTGCGATCGAGGGGGTGGCAGCACCGGAGGCCTCGACGCACTCATCGGTGCAGGGCGATTTCATCCCGACGATGAGCCTGGGAATACCGGGCGATTCGGTGATGGCGCTGATCCTGGGGGCGCTGGTGATTCAGGGCATCCAGCCGGGGCCGCAGTTGATCCGCGAGCATCCGGATCTGTTTTGGGGGCTGATCGCGAGCTTCTGGATCGGCAATGTGCTGCTGCTGATCCTCAATGTTCCGCTCATAGGGATCTGGGTGAAGCTGCTGAAAATTCCGTATCGGTTCCTGTACCCGAGCGCGCTGTTCTTCATCTGCATCGGCGTCTACAGCACAACCAATGACCTCTTTACGGTCGGGGAGGCTCTGGCAATCGGGATCGGCGGGTATGGGTTACTGCAGCTCGGGTTTCACCCGGCACCAATTCTGCTGGGCTTCGTGTTGGGACCCCGGTTGGAAGAGAATTTTCGCCGCGCGATGCTGATATCGGGCGGCAAGCTTTCGGTGTTTGTCGAGCGTCCGATCAGCGCGACGTTCCTGGGTTTGGCCGCACTGCTGCTGATTGTCCAGGTGGTGCTGCGGATCAGGTTGGGGCGCACCGCCGGGCTGCAGGACGACTAGCCGTAGTCGATCCGGGGATCGATATAGGCGTAGAGCACGTCGACCATCACATTCATCAGCACGTAGATCACCAGGATGAACATGATGCAGCCCTGGATCAGCGGGTAGTCACGGGCGTCGATCGCCTGGATCAGCAGGCGGCCGATGCCAGGGTAGGTGAACACTGCCTCGGTGACGACGGTGCCGCCGATGAAGCTCGCCGTCATCAGTCCGACGACGGTGACGAAGGGTAGTAGCGCATTGCGCATCACATGGCGGCCGATGACGTCGCGTTCCCGCAGGCCTTTGGAACGCGCGGTGCGGACATAATCGGCCTTGAGTTCACCGAGCAGAGCGGCACGCAGGAAACGTGCAAAGATGCCGGAGACGTAGATACCAAGAGTGAGCGCCGGCAACAGCGTGTTCACCACGGCGCCCCAGGGATCGAGCCAGACCGGTACGAACGCGGAGACCGAGGGCAGCCAGTTCAGCGTGACCGCGAACAGCAGGATCAGCAGGATGCCGAGCCAGAAGGTCGGCACACCCAGGGCCAGCGCGCTCCAGCCTGACAACGCGCGGTCAAGCCAGCCGCGCGGCGAGAGCGCGCTGATGATGGCGACGGGGATGCCGAAAACCAGCCCCACAATGGTTGAACTCAGACCCAGTTGGATGGTGGCAGGAATGCGCTCGGCGATCAGCATGGCGACGGGTTCGCGGCTCTGGATCGACAGTCCTAGATCGCCGTGCAGGGCGGAGAGCAGCCAGAACCAGTATTGCTCGAGCACCGGTCGGTCGAGGCCGAGCCGGGCCACGGTCTCCCTAATCTGCTCGGGCGTGGCGTTCTCGCCGACCAAGGCACCGACCGGGCTGCCGGGAACGGCGAAAACCATCGCCCAGACGCCAAGCGAGGCGAGCAGCAGCACAGGTAGGAGTTGCAACAGGCGGCGCAGCACATAGCCGGTCATGCGGCATCTCCGGCATGGTCGGCTCGGTCTTCAAGGATGCGGGCCAGCGTACGGCCGAGCGTGTCAAGCGAGAGGATGGTCAGTGTCAGCACGAGACCGGGCAGCACCGCGTAAGTGGGGGCCTCGTAGAGGTAGGATTTGCCGGTGCGCAGCATTTCGCCCCAGCTTGGCGCAGGCGGGGGAATGCCGACGCCGAGGAAGGCCAGCGCCGCTTCGAGCAGGATGGCGACCGAGGAGAGGATGACAACCTGCACCAGGATCGGGCTCCAGGCATTGGGCAGCACGGTGCGAAACATGGCATAGCCCGCTGATCCGCCCATCGCCTCAACAGCGACGACGAAATCACGGCTGCGCAACGAGAGCACCTGGGCGCGGGTGATGCGGGCAAAGCTGGGGATGCCGGTGATGCCGACAGCGACCAGGGCCGCGCCCTGGCTACGGCCGAGCACGGCGATCAACGCCATGGCGAACAGGATGTTGGGCAGGGCCAGCAGCACGTCGACAATGCGCATCAGCACGGCATCCCGCCATCCGCCGAAGAACCCGGCGACCAGGCCGATCGGCACGCCGATGGCGCCGGCGATCAGTACTGCGCCGCCGGCGGTGACCAGCGAGGTGCGGGCGCCGGCGATGACACGCGCCAGGATGTCGCGACCGAGTTCGTCCGCACCGAACCAATGCTCGGCGTTGGGTGGGTCGAGAGCGGCGGCGAGGTCCTGCGCCAGAGGGTCGAGATCGAACAGCACCGGCGCGACGAACGACGCAAGCAGCAGCACGGCAAGGAAGGTCACCCCGAGAAAGGCGCCTGGATAGCGCAGGGCGATCATTCGGCGGCTCCGGGAAAGTGGCAGGCAACGCTTGAGGGCAGTCCCGGGTAGGACGCGAAGACAGGTGCCTCGGCGGCGCAGCGAGCGGTGGCGCGGAAGCAGCGGGGGTGGAAGGTGCAGCCGGTAGGCGGCCTTGCCGGGCTGGGTATCTCGCCGCGCAGCACGATCCGGCGGCGAGCATTACGCAAGGCGGGGTCTGGCAGCGGGACGGCAGAGAGCAGTGACTGGGTGTAGGGATGGACTGGCGTCGCATAGAGCGCATCGCGCGTGCTCTCCTCCACGATGCGGCCAAGATACATGACCGCGACACGATCGCAGATGTGCCGCACCACCGAGAGGTCGTGCGCGACGAATAGATAGGCGAGACCCAACTCGCGTTGCAGATCCTGCAGTAGATTGACGATCTGGGCCTGGATCGAGACATCCAGCGCCGCGACGGGTTCGTCGAGAATCAGCAGGCGGGGCTGCAAGGCGAGGGCGCGGGCGATGCCGATGCGCTGTTTCTGGCCGCCGGAGAACTGCCGAGGCAGGCGCCCCATCATCGCTGCTGATAGCCCCACTTTCTCGAACAAACCGCCAATATAGATGTCGCCGCCCATCTGGTCGTAGAGCCCGTGGATCCTCAGCGGCTCGGCGACGATCTCGCCGGCAGTGCGGATCGGGTTAAGCGAGGCGAACGGGTCTTGAAAGACGTATTGCATCTGCCGGCGAATGCGGCGGAGTTCGCTGCGCGGCAACCCGGTGATGTCCTCGCCATCGAAGCGGATGCGCCCGCCGCTTGCCGGCAGTAGGCCCATGATGGCGCGTCCGGTGGTGGTCTTGCCGCAGCCTGATTCGCCCACCAGACCGACGGTCTCGCCCGCGTGCACGGTAAGATTCACCCCATCCACCGCGCGGACCCATCCAATGCGCCGGCGCAGCAGGCGGCTGCGGATCGGAAAATGGACGCGGAGGTCCTCGATTTCCAGCAGCGGCGCCCCTCGCGCGCCACGAGCCTCGGAGGCAATGCGGGCGGGTAACGTCGCGGCTTCGGATTGCGGGAAGTGGCAGGCGACGGAGGCGCCCGGCGCGATGTCGCGCAGCACAGGTTCAGTCTGGCATTCAGGCCGTTCTCGGCCAATGGCGCAGCGGGGATGAAAGGCACAGCCGGAGGGCAGGCGGGAAGCGATGGGGGGCTGGCCGTCAATCGGCTGCAAACGCTCGGCGACGGTGTCGAGGCGCGGCAGGCTGCGCAGCAGGCCTGATGTGTAGGGGTGGCGCGGGGTGCGGAAGATCGCGTCGACCGTCCCAGTTTCGACGATCCGTCCGGCATACATTACCGCGACCCTGTCGGCGACTTCGGCGACGACGCCGAGGTCATGCGTGATCAGGATCACCGCTGCCCCGGTCTCCGCCCGGCGCCGGGCAAGCACGGCAAGCACCTGGGCTTGGACGGTGACGTCAAGCGCGGTGGTGGGTTCGTCAGCGATGATCAGCTTTTTGTGTCCGGCCATCGCCATGGCGATCACCGCGCGTTGGCGCATGCCGCCGGAGAACTGGTGTGGGAATTGGCCGATGCGGGCGGCTGGGTCGGGGATATCGACCTCGCGCAGCAGTGCTTCTGCCTGAGCGTCGGCGGCCTCGGCGCTGATCAGGCGGTGGGCGACCTGGCCCTCGGTCACTTGGCGGCCGATGGTCAGAACGGGATTAAGCGTCGTCGTCGGGTCCTGGAATATCATGCCAACATCGACGCCGCGCATGTGGCGCAGGTCCTCGGGATTGGCGGTGGTGATTTCCAGTCCCGCGAAGCGCACGCTGCCGCTTACGTTGGCCGAGGCATCGAGCAAGCCACTGATGGCAAGTGCGGTGACGCTCTTGCCGGAGCCGGACTCGCCAACAATGCCCAGTACCTCGCCGGGAAATACGTCAAAATCGATACCGCGGACGACGCGCCCGGCGCCGAAGCTGACGGCAAGGTCCCGCACCGACAAAACCGGTGCGTCCGGCGGCGCGGCGCCGCCGGACGATGTCGGACTCATCGGATCAGGGCTTGAAGCCCACTGTCCGCAGCACCAGCAGATTGTCGATATCTGGCGTGAAGCCGGCGACATTCTTTGCTGCCACGATCAGGAACACATCGTAAGTATTGGTCGGAATTCCAAAAGAAGCTTCCACCAGCGCCTTGTTCAGCCCGTCATAAGCGGCCTTCACCGGAGCGCCAGACCCCAGCGTGGTGTTGACCTTCTCAATCGCGGCGACATAGCCCGGATGCGGGTGCGGATCGCCCAGCACCGGGTTCTTTACGGTGCGATAGATGCTGTTGGTCGCCACACGGCTCGGGAATTTCTGCACATTGCCGACACCGCCGAACACCGCAGCGAACTTGCCGCCCAGCAGGGCATCGACGAATTCGGTGCCGCCCTTCAGGTCCAGGTCGATCTTGATACCAACCTTGGTCAGCGTGCTCTGTACCACTTGGCTGATGCGTAATTACCCACCCCCTTGCCATGGACTCCAATCTCTGAATCCATGGGGCATGGATCGCATTGATTTGCAGCGCCTGAGCCGGGAAGAACTGATCGAGCTTGTGCTCGCGCTTCAGGGTCCCGCTAAAACGTCGCGCAC
>CAIRTN010000342.1 GCA_903881515.1 uncultured Rhodospirillales bacterium
CGGGGTCGGATGACAGGGTGGTCTTACCGGTGCCGGACAGGCCGAAGAACAGCGCGACATCGCCCTTGGCGCCGGTGTTGGCGCTGCAATGCATCGGCAGCACACCGGCCGGCGGCAACAGCCAGTTCATCACGGTGAAGATCGATTTCTTGATCTCGCCGGCATACTCGCTGCCGGCGATGACGATGGTGCGCTGCGCGAATGACAGCGCAATCGCAGTGGCGGTGCGCACGCCGTCGAGCGCCGGATCGGCCTGAAACAGCGGGGCGTGCAGGATGACGTAGTCGGGGCTCGAATTCCTCCAACGCCGCCTCGGCGGGGCGGATGAACATGTTGCGGGCGAACAGGGCCGACCAGGCCTGGGTGGTGACCAGGCGGACGCGAATGCGGTGCTCGGGATCGGCACCGGCGTAGAGGTCCTGGGTGAACAATTCCTGCCCGGCGAGATAGGCGCGCACGCGGGCGGAAAACATGGCGAATTTCTCGGGCGCCAGCTTCTGGTTGACCGCGCCCCACCAGATCTCGTCGGTGACCGGGGGCTCGTCGACGACGAACTTGTCCTTCGCCGAACGCCCGGTGTGGATGCCGGTGCGCACCATCAGCGCGCCATCCTCGGACAGGGTGCCCTCGTTGCGCTGCATGGCGCGCGCGGTCAGCGCATTGGCGGTCAGATTGCTGTGAACGGCGCCCAGGGCGCGGACGCCGGTTCCGCCGAGCGGGTCTGGCGTAACGACCGCGGACGTGGTGGCAATCTGATTCATCAACGTTTCCCTGGGCAGCAATACCCGCGCGTCTATGGGCCGCCCCGGTTGTGGGTCAAGGCGTGATATCGCCACCATCACCGAGGTATGACAGCTACGCTCCCCGCGCGGCGCGGGCGAGGCGAATCAGTTCCGCCCTCAGAACATCGACGCTCTCCACCGGCGCCCGCCAATGCGCGCGGACCACACGCTCCTCCAGAACAAGATCGCAGCCATCGCTGTCGGCACCGGCCATCCGCCAGGGGCCTGATGTGCCGGACGCGGCGGCGCCGATCGCCGTCATCGCGTCGGCATGGTCGGCATTGCAATGGGCAACGATCTCGCCTTCGGCGGCGGCAATGGCGGCAGCGACGGCGGGATCGGGCAGGAATTCGGCGATTTTCAGCCGGAACGCGCGGGCAAAGCCGCCAACCAGCATCGCCGCTGCCGGTTGCAGCCGCCAAAGCCCGAAATCGCCGAAACCGGCATAAAGCTGGGCATAGGGGTGCAGCGCCAGCCAGCGCGCTTTCAGCGCCGGGTCGTCGATCGGTTCGGCCAGCCCGGTGATGGTCAGGCGCGGCGCGGTCTGCGGGTTCGCGCTCTGCGGCGCGCCGGCGATCAGCACCGAACAGCGCGGATCGGCGCGCAGATGCCGCGTGTGCTCCGACAGGCCGGACAGCAGCATCAGCACCGCCCCGTCATGCGCGGTGCCGGGGGTGACCAGGGAGGCGAAAGGCTGGCCCTTCGACAGGGTGGCTAGTGTGCCGCCGCGCACGCTCCGCTGCAGGCGGCGGGCCTGGAGCCACGGGGCGTCTTCCGGTTCGTCCGCCATATTCTGTTCGCTTTCCATCCTCAATGCGCCACAATTGGCTGCCACATTCCGCGTCATCCCGAAGCCGGAGTAACAGGTCGTGAAACAGACAATCGCCCTGGTCGACGATGACCGCAATATCCTCACCAGCGTTTCCATGACCCTGGAGCAGGAAGGCTTCCAGGTCCGCACCTATACCGACGGGGAAAGCGCCCTGCAGGGCATCACCGCCCGCCCGGTGGACCTCGCGGTGCTGGATATCAAAATGCCGCGGATGGACGGCATGGAGCTGTTGCAGCGGCTGCGGCTGCGCACCTCGCTGCCGGTGATCTTTCTCACCAGCAAGGACGAGGAGGTCGACGAGGTGATGGGCCTGCGCCTGGGCGCAGACGACTACATCACCAAGCCGTTCAGCCAGCGCCTGCTGCTGGAGCGCATCCGCGCGCTGCTGCGGCGAAACGAGGTCGGCCGCGCCGAGGGTGCGGGCGCGGTGCCGGCCGGGGTGATGGTGCGCGGCGAACTGATCCTGGACGAGAACAAGCATCTGTGCACCTGGAAGGGGAAGGACATCCAGCTCACCGTCACCGAGTTCCTGCTGGTGAAAGCCCTGGCGACCCGGCCCGGCATGGTGAAATCGCGCGACCAGTTGATCGATGCCGCCTATGGCGAGACCACCTATGTCGATGACCGCACCATCGACAGCCATGTGAAGCGGGTGCGCAAGAAGTTCCGCAACGTGGATGAAATCTTCAACGCCATTGAGACGCTGTACGGCATCGGCTACCGGTACAAGGATGCCTGATAGCGGCGGCCTGCCGCTGAGCCTGCGGCCCGGGATGGCGTTGATGGAGCGGCGGCGCTGGGCGTCGCCGCTGCTGCGGCGCATCCTGCTGGTCAACGCCTTGCCGCTGGCGCTGCTGCTCGGCGCCTTGCTGTATCTGGACCAGTACCAGACCGGGCTGCTGCGCGCCGAGGTGACCACGCTGCGCGAGCAGGCGCGGATCTATGCCGGCGCGCTGGGTGAAGCCGCCGTGCGGGAAGAGGACGGCAAGCCGCCGCAGCTGGTGCCCGATCAGGCTCGGCCGCTGCTGCGCCGCCTGACCGAGCCGACGCCGAACGCCCAGGCGCGGCTCTACGCGCTCGATGGCACCGTGGTCGCCGATAGCCGGGTGCGACAGGGCGCGGGCGGCCTGATCGTAACCGAACCGCTGCCGCCGGCGCTGCAACGCGGCTTTCTGACGACGCTGATCGACACGATGACCGACCGGATGCTGCGGCTGATCCATGGCGGGCCGGATCTGCTGGATACCGGGCCGTCGGCGGCCGGGCCGGAATGGCAGCCCGACGTGCTGGAAGAGCTGCGGCTGTTGAACACCGACCAGGGTCGCGAGGCGCCGCCCTATATCCGGCGCACCGCCGACAACCGGCTGCTGGTGACGGTCTCCGAACCGCTGCGGCGGTCCCGCGCCACGGCCGGCATCGTGCTGCTGACGCGCGAGGCGCGCGAGGTGGATGACAGTCTGCTCTCGGTCCGGCTGTCGATCCTGGGGCTGTTCACCCTGGCGCTGCTGATCACGGTGATGTTGTCATGGTACCTGTCGCTGACCATCGCCCGGCCGATCCTGCGCCTGGCGCAGGCCGCCGAGCGGATGCGCGAGGGCGCCGGCCGCGCCGGCGAAGTTCCATCGGCGCTGCTGGGCCGTGGCGACGAGATCGGCGAACTGGCAATGGCGCTCAGCGAATCGGCCACCGCGTTGTGGGCGCGCATGGACGCGATCGAGCGCTTCGCCGCCGACGTGGCGCATGAGATCAAGAACCCGCTGACCTCGATCCGCAGCGCGATCGAAACGCTTCGCCGCATCGAGGACCCGGAGAAGCAACGTCGCCTGCTGGCGATCATCGCCGAGGACGTGGCCCGGCTGGACCGGCTGATCAGCGACATCTCCGACGCCTCGCGCATCGACGCCGAATTGTCGCGCGTGGCCGCCGAGCCAGTGAACGTGGCGCCGATCCTGTCCACCCTGGCCGAGATCGACGAGGTGACCCGGCGCGAGAACGGCCCCCGCCTGCTGCTGACGCCGCCGGAGGGCAACATCACCGTGCTGGGTGTGGAAGACCGCATCGTGCAGGTGTTGCGAAACCTGATAGGCAACGCGCAGAGCTTCTCGCCGCCGAACGGACGCATCATGCTGGCGGCGCGCGAGGACGGCACGCAGGTCGAATTCAGTGTCGAGGACGAGGGCCCAGGCATTCCCGAAGCCAAGCTGGAGCATATCTTCGACCGGTTCTATTCCGAGCGGCCGCAGGGCGAGCATTTCGGCCAGCATTCCGGCTTGGGCCTGTCGATCAGCCGGCAGATCGTGCAAGCCCTGCGCGGACGCATCACCGCGGAGAACCGCCGCGACAGCAGCGGAAAAGTGACCGGCGCGCGGTTTGTGGTGCGGCTGCCGCGCGGGTAAGCTACCGGGTCAACCCAATGTCACATCCGGTTCCCCCCTATGCGCCTCTATGCCTGGATTATTATCGGCCTTTGCCTGTCCTCGCTCGCGCAGGCGCAGACAGCCCCGGGGTGGTTCACCTCCGGCCCGCGCTACGAGCGCGCGGCGAAATGCATCGCCGCCATCCTGTATTTCCCGCAGATCGAGGAAAGCCGCAGCGAGCTTGGCATCTTGCAACGCGCCATCGCCAATGACGCCCAGATGGACAACGACCTGCAGATCGACGTGCGCACCGAAGGCGATCCGCCGCGGCTGCGTCAGCTGGACATGGTGATGCGGCACATCTACGCCGCCACCCGCAATTTCCAGACCCAACCGAACGGCCCGGCGGTCTTTCGCGTCGCCTGCCGCAAGTTCGAAGCCGAACTGGCACGTTGAAGCACACGACGCTAGCATCACAGTCATGGCAAGCCCCGCACCCGTTCTCGACACGCCCGACCCGACAACCGCCGAGCTGATCGCCGCGCGGCCGCATCTGTCATTGCACGCCCGTGACGGGCTGCTAATGGAAGGCGTGCCGCTGGGGCAGATCGCCGCAGCCATCGGCACCCCCGCCTGGGTCTACTCGGCCGGGGCGATGCGCAGCCGGCTGAAAGCCTTGCAGAGCGCGCTGGGCGCCGTCGGCGCCGAGGTGCATTACGCGGTGAAGGCCAATGATCACCTCGCGGTGCTGGGCGTGATGGCAGCCGGCGGCGCCGGGGCCGATGTGGTCAGCGAGGGCGAATTGATGCGCGCCCGCGCCGCCGGCATCGACGCCGGCCATATTGTGTTCTCCGGCGCCGGCAAGACGGTCGGCGAGATCCGCCGCGCGCTGGAAGAAGACATCGCGCAGATCAACGTCGAAAGCCCCGCCGAGCTGGAAATGATCTCGGCGGTGGCCAGCGCGATGGGCCGCACGGCGCGGGTGGCGCTGCGGATCAACCCCGATGTCGATGCCGGCACCCACGCCAAAATCACCACCGGCACGGCGGAAAACAAGTTCGGCATCCAGTACGACGACGCTGTCGCGCTCTACGCGCACGCAGCAACGCTGCCGGGCGTGCAGCCGGTCGGCCTGGCGCTGCATATCGGCAGCCAGATCCTGTCCACCGCGCCCTATCGCGCAGCCTATGCCCGCACCGCGGACATGGTGCATGCGCTGCGCGCGCGCGGCCTGTCGGTGGAACGGGTGGATTGCGGCGGCGGTCTCGGCATCGGCTATCGCGACGAAGCCGACGGTTCCCCCGCCGCGCTGGCCGGGGTGATCCAGTCCACCCTGGGCAACCTGGGCGTCAAACTCATGGTCGAACCCGGCCGCTGGCTGGTTGGACCGGCCGGCGTGCTGCTGACCTCGGTGGTTCTCACCAAGGACCGCTTCGTTGTCGTCGACGCCGCGATGAACGATCTGGTGCGCCCGGCGATGTACGATGCCTGGCACGGCATCGTCCCGGTCGGCGCCGCGGTGGCGACCGGCAAGGTGGCGCCGGTCGACGTGGTCGGCCCGATCTGCGAGAGCAGCGACACTTTCGCGCGCAGACGCATGCTGCCGGCGTTGCAGGAAGGCAATGTTGTCGCCATTCTGGATGCCGGAGCCTACGGTGCGGTGATGAGCTCCACCTACAATGCCCGGCCATTGCCGCCGATCGCGATGATCGATGGCGATAAATGGGCGGTGATCCGGGAGCGGCAGGCGATGACAGCCTTGTGGGCGGGCGAGCGCGTCCCAGATTTCATCCATTCATCAGGAGGCTGATCGCATGATCGTGCCGGAGCGGCCGGAGGAGAGGTTGGAACCCCTGCTTCGCGGCCTGCATCGGCGCCGGATCGCGGCTCGGATCGTTCTGTGGTTTGAAGTGCTGTGGCCGGCGATCTGGCCGGCGCTCGGCGTGTGCGGCCTGCTGCTGTGCGCCGCCTTGCTGGATGTGCTGCCGTCCCTGCCCGGTTGGTTACATGCCATTGTGCTCGCGACGACGGGTCTGACGGCGATCTGGCTATTACTGCGTGGGTTGCTGCAGGCGGACTGGCCGGGCGCCGCAGCGGCGGACCGCCGGCTGGAACGCGCCTCCGGCCTCAAGCACCGGCCCCTCGAAGCCCTGGCCGATCAACCGGCCTTCCCTGGTGCCAGGACAGTCTGGCAGGCCCATCTGCAACGCAGCGCGGCACAGATCCAGCGCCTTCGCATCGGCCTGCCGCGACCGGGCCTGGCCCGTTTCGACCGCCGGGCTTTGCGTGGCGGATTGATCGTCGGGCTGGTCGCCAGCTTAGTGATCGCCGGCCCCCTGGCACCGCAGCGCATCCTGCGCGCCCTTTCACCGCAATTCGGCGCCGCCGGCGCACCGCCCGCCGTGCTGTTGCAGGCCTGGATCACGCCGCCGGGCTATACCGCGCAGGCGCCGGTGTTCCTGAAACCGGACGGCGGCAACGCCACATTGCCCGCCGAGTCGCACCTGACGCTCAACCTGTCCGGCGGCAGCGGTGATCCCAGCCTGAAGCTGGCAGGCCGAGCGTTGGAACTCCGCTCCCTCGGCAAAGACAGCTATCAGGCCGATGCCGATCTCAGCGCGGGCGGCAGCCTGGCACTGAACCGCGGCGGGCGCAGCGTTGCTTCCTGGCAGCTCACCGTCGTGCCCGACCTGGATCCCGTCGTCAGCTTTCCCGAAGGCCCCGGCGGCACCCGCGCCCGCATTCCGCAACTGCGGCTGCCCTGGGAAGCCACCCATGTCTATGGCGTGGCCAGCCTGCAGGCGGAAATCCGGTTGCGCGACCGCGAAGACGCCGCGCCGCTGTTGGTGCCGATCCCGCTGCCCGGCCTGGCGCCGAAATCGGCCAAGGGCGCCCGCATTGTCGATCTGACGCCGCATCCTTGGGCCGGCCTGCCGGTCACCGGCCGGCTGGTTGCCCGTAGCGTCTCCGGCCGCGAAGGCCATAGCGCCGATATTGCGTTCACCCTGCCCGAGCGCGCTTTCCTGCACCCCGTCGCCCGGGCGCTGATGGATATCCGCAAGCAGCTCTCGCTGAAGCCGGAGATGCATACCCCGGCCATCCTGAAGCTCAACGAACTCGCCACCCTCGACGAGGTCTGGGACGCCGACACCGGCGGTTACCTCGTGCTGCGCGACATCGTGCAGTTGCTGAGCCAGTTCCGCGAGCAGAACACGCTGGTGGACGAGGCGCAGGACCGGATGTGGCAACTGGCGCTGCACCTGGAGGAGGGCGCCCCCGAGCGAACCGCAAAGTCACTCGAGGAGGCCCGTGAAAAGCTGCGCCAGGCGATGGAGGCAGACAAAAAAGGCGAACTGGCCGACCGCACCGAGATCGAAAAGCGCATGCGCGATTTGCAAGAGGCGCTGCGCAAGCATCTGGAAGCGTTGGCCGAACTGGCGCAGCGCGACCCAGACTCCCGCCGCTACGACCCGCGCCAGCATGAGCTTGACGTGCGCGACATGCAGCGCCTCACCGAGGAAATGCGCGACGCCGCGAAGCGCGACGAGATGGACAAGGCGCAGGACAAACTCGCCGAACTCGACCGCATGATCGAGGAGATGAAGAACGCCCGCCCGGAACGCGGCAAGCTGACCGAGCATGAGCGCCAGCGCGCGGAAAAACGGCAAAAGGGGCAGCAGCAGGTCAGCGTGCTGCAGGACATGGTCAAGCGCGAAGGCGGATTGCTGGACGCCGCGCAGAGCCGCGCCGAGGCCGCCGCCCCGCAACTCTCGCCGCGCCTGGGCTCGCCCCTGCGCCGGCTCGACAGCCTGCCCCCCAGCGTGGCGGCCCAGGCGCAGCAGAACGGCACGGCGCGGGAGATCGAGCAAAAGATCGAACGCGCTCTGCGTCGCGTGCTCGGCGAGGTCATGCAGCAATACGGCGACATGATGGGTCAGGTCCCGCCAGCCCTCACCGAAGCCGACACCGCCATGCGCGATGCCGCCAGCGCGCTCGGCCAGGCGCAGGATCTGGCGGCGGCGGGGCTGGAGCAAAAAGCGATCGAGGCGCTGCAAAAGGGCGGCCGCCAGATGGCGCAGCAGATGGCCCAGCAACTCGGCCGCGGCAATGAAAGCGAAGGCGAGGGCGAAGGCGAAGACGCCGGCGAGGCAGACGGCGAAGGCCAGCAAGGCGCCATGGCCGGCAACGATGACGGCGATCAGGATGGCGACGGCAACGGCAAAGGCCGGCCCGAACGCGGCCGCGGACGGAACTGGAATGGCCGAGGCCAGTCGATGGACCGGCGTGCCGATAACAGAAGAGACCCGTTGGGCCGCATGCTGCGCGAAGGCAATTCCGGCATGGACGAAAGCAGCGATCTCAAAGTGCCCGACGAAATGGAACAGGCCCGTACCCGCGCCATTCAGGACGAATTGCGCCGCCGCAGCGCCGAACGCCAGCGCCCGCAGCCGGAACTGGAATACCTCGATCGGCTGCTAAAGCAGTTCTGACCCAGCCTCAGCCCAAACGCATCCAGCCCGGAATGGACGGCGTCAGCGCCGTGCCCTCCAAGACAACGGGTTGGGCCAACGCCTCCAGCCGCATCGTCGCCAGACCGATTGCACCCTGGCTGCTGCGCATGACCCCGACCTCGATCCCGTCACGCATAAGGATCGAGCCGGGCGCAGGGGGGGGGCCGCTGATCGTCACAGGCACCAGCCGGCGCTTGATCAGCCCGCGATACTTGGTGCGCGCCGTCAACTCCTGGCCCATGTAGCAACCCTTGGTCCAGGATACACCATTCAGTTCATCGAACCCGGCTTCCAGCAGCACGGTCTTGTCGGTTTCCATATCGCAGGGATCCGGCAGCCCGAGCGCGAGGCGATGGCTGTCCCAGGCAGCGGTGCCATCGGCCGCCATCGGCGCGTTGGCGAGGATGCGCCAACCGGCGTCTGACAGGCGCGGATCGGCAGCAAAGACGTTACCCGGAGTCGGCTGCGGCACGCCGCCCCACACCGCATGCACGTGCCACTCCGCGGAGGCATCGCGCACGCTAACCTTGGCCCGCAACCGAAACCGCGACAGCTTCTGGGCGATCATCGGCGCCTGATCGCGCGCGCAATCCAACAGCAGCCGTTCAGCGTCGGCCAGGATGAAAAAATCCGCCAGCCACTTGCCCTGCGGCGAAAGCAGTGCCGCCCAAACCGCGCGGCCGGGCGCTGCGCCGGTCACATCGTTGGACACCAGGCCTTGGAGGAACGAAACGCGGTCTTCGCCAGCAACTTCAACGACGCCACGTCCGGGGAGGTATGCGATCTCGATCATTCATGGCACTTGGGGTCAATTGCGGCTGGGCGCAAGCTGTCAGCCGATTCGGTTCGTTAGGGTTAGAGGAGCGCGGTATGAGCACGCATTACGACCTGCTGATCACGGGCGGCACCTGTGTGCTGCCCTGGGGCATGGAGCAGACCTCCGTCGGCGTCCGCAACGGCCGGATCGTCGACCTCGGCGTCGACGCCACGGCCACCGCCGACGAAGTGGTGAACGCCAGCGGCCTGCACGTCCTTCCCGGCCTGATCGATCCGCACGTGCACCTGCGCGACCCCGGCGATGCCAGCATCGAAAGCATCCCCACCGGCACCAAGGGCGCGGTACTGGGCGGGCTCACCGCCGTGTTCGACATGCCGAACACCCGCCCCGCGATCACCGACGCAACCCAACTGGCCTGGAAGCAGGGCTACGCCGAACAGGCGGCCTGGTGCGACATGGGGCTATATGTCGGCGGCACCAAGACCAACATCCCCGAACTGGCCGCGCTCGAACTGGGCCGCGGCGTCTGCGCCATCAAGGTGTTTGCTGGCTCCTCGACCGGCGATCTGATGGTCGAAGATGACGAACATCTGGAACTTCTGATGCGCTCAGGCCGGCGGCGGATCGCCTATCATTCCGAGGACGAATACCGCCTGCAGGAGCGCAAGCATCTGTTCAAGGTCGGGGATCCCTACGCCCGCCACGCCGAATGGCGCGACGAGGAAGCCGCCTTCCTCGGCACGCGGCGGCTGATGGCGCTGGCACGCAAGACCAAGCGGGCCGCGCATATCTTGCACGTCTCCACCGCCGAGGAACTCGACTACCTGAAGGATTACCGCGACATCGCCACCGCCGAGGTGCTGGTCAACCACCTGACGCAGATGGCGCCGGATGTGTACGACAGGCTGAAGGGCTTCGGGGTGATGAACCCGCCGATCCGCGGGCAGCGGCATTACGACGCGGCCTGGGCGGCGGTACGCAACGGCATGGTCGACACCATCGGCTCCGACCACGCGCCGCACCCCTATGCCGCCAAGCTGAAGCCGTGGCCGGAATGCCCGGCGGGGCTGACCGGGGTGCAAACGCTGGTGCCGGTGATGCTGGACCATGTGAACGCCGGACGGCTGTCGCTGATGCGGATGGTCGATCTGATGTGCGCCGGGCCGGCGCGCGTCTATGGCGTGGTCGGCAAGGGCCGGATGGCGGCTGGCTATGACGCCGACTTCACCCTGGTGGACATGGGGAAGAAGGGCCGGATTGAAAACAGCTGGATCGTCTCGCCCTGCGGCTGGACGCCGTTCGACGGCATGCAGATCACCGGCTGGCCGGTCGGCACCATCATCCGCGGGCAGGCAGTGATGCGCGACGGCGAGGTGCTAGGCAGCCCGTCCGGACGGCTGGTCAACTTCGCCGGCTGAACGTCAGACGACGGACACTTCCGCCTCGGCCCAGCGCCAGGCGGCAAGTGCGCCGGCGGCGAACATCGCCATCGCCAGGGTCATGCCCACCGGTCCCAGGGCCGGATAAAGCAGCGCGATCACCGCGCCCGACACGGCGCCCATCGTGGTCTGCGAGCAGCCGATCAGCGCCGAGGCAACGCCGGCATGCGCCGGTACCGGCTCCAGCACCGCATGCGCCGCATTCGGACTGACCAAGCCCCGGCAGAAGCTGGTCACCAGAATGAACGGCACCAGCGAAACCAGCGCCAGCAGCCCCGCGGCCAGCATCAGCGACGCGATCACCGCGGCCCCCAGCGACATCCACAACCCCCAGCCCAGCGGGCTCTGGGTGTCCACATCGCGCGCCGCGAGCCAGCCGTTGAACCAGGACCCGGCCAAAATCCCCAGGGAAGTCACCGCGAACAGCACGCTGAACTCCGTCATCGACATCCGGAGATCGCCCATCAACACCAACGGCGAGCCAGCCACGAAGGCAAACAGCCCGCCGAAATTCAGCGCCGTCGTCAGCACGTAGCCCACACAGCGGCGGTGCCGCAGCACCACGCCATAGCGGCCAGCCAGGTCCAGCCGCATCCCGGCCAAGGCCGCGGGCCTGGTCTCTTCAAGGCCAAAATAGACAATCACCAGCAATGTGGCGCCACACAGCGCCAGCAGCCCATAGAGCCCCTGCCACCCGCCGATGCCCACCATGATCGAGCCGAGCGTAGGCGCGATGATCGGCGCGACGCTGAACACCATGGTGATCGTCGAAATCTTGATCCGTGCCTGCGGGCCATGAAACTGGTCGCGCACGATGGCAAGCGCCAAGGTCGTGGCCCCCGCGGCACCGACGCCTTGCACAATCCGCGCTGTCAGCAGCGCATCGATGGAACGCGCCATGGTACAAGCGACCCCGGCGAGCAAGTACAGCGTCAACCCGCCGAGCAAAACCGGCCGGCGGCCAATACGATCCGACAACGGACCAAGCAGCAACTGCGGCCCGGCAAAACCGATCAGGAACAGCGACAGCGTCAATGTCTGCTGCGACGCCGTCGCCCCCAACGCCGTGCCCAGCAACGGCAAGGCGGGCAAGCCCATATCGATTGACAGCGGCGGCAAGGCCGCAAGCGCGCCGAGCAGGACGGTGAAGGCAATCGACTGGGGCGATAAGCGCATACGTGGCTCCGGCGGATCAGACGATCCGGCCTCGGATTTCGTCCGGCGTCAACCTTACAGCACGGGAAGCGTGATTCCGAAAGTCACAGACCGGGGTGGCCGCACGAAGCCGAACAGGCTTCCGGCAGTTGCTTCCACAACGTTTCGCCCTCGGGGACGTGACCCGCCTCGGCCATCCTGTCTGCCGCCAGCACCTCAGACCCCAGAAGCACGGTGCGAATCGCCGTGCAGCCAAGCCGGCGGGCGAGGTCCTCCATCTCATGCAACAATGCCTGCATGGCCGGGCGGGCGTCCAAAACATCCACGGCCACCACATGCTCGGCGACAAGAATCGGACCGTGAGACAGATCCTGCTCACGGCGATACACAAACAGCCCACAGGGGTGCGGCCGCGCACGCCTGCGGATCACCATGATCCCTGCGTTTGCTGCACGGCGGGGGCTCGCCTGGTGCCGGGCAAAGGCACGCCATGCCTTCAGCGTCAATCCCGGTACGGCCTCGCGAACCAGCGGAAATGCCGCATCCGCTTGATTCAAGTTAAGGTTTTCGCAAATGAAGCCCATTACGCAACGCCTGCTCCTGTGGCCGGCAGTGTCCCGTCAACGGCGGAAAATCACCTTGATCTGTGTCAAGGCCGCACTGAAAGTCGAAAGCTATAAAAGCACGCATAAGGTGGTTCACCGCGCGCACAACGCGGCCTATGATGGCTGCGTGCTTCCTTGGTGAACCGCGTATGACGACGCATGGCCAGACGATCCGCCCTCGGCCGTTGGTGCTGGACCCAGCGCGCAACGTGCAGTTCTGCGCGAACTGCGACGCCCGCTCCCACAGCGTGTGCAATGCAATCGACGATAAGGATCTCGCTCGGCTGGCCTCCTCGGCCGTGCAAGTGAAAATCGAGCCTGGGCACACCTTCGTCGACGAGGGCGATACCGCGGAATCGTTCCGCAACATCACCGCCGGCACCGCCAAGCTGTTCAAGCTGCTGCCCGATGGCCGGCGGCAGATCACCGGCTTCGCCACCTCAGGCGATTTCCTGGGCCTTGCAGTGTCGCATGCCTATTCCTTCAGCGCTGAAGCGGTTGACGAGGTCAAGCTGTGCCGCTTCTCGCGCAGCAAGCTGCGGATTCTGCTCGATGACTTCCCGGCGATGGAAAAGCGCCTGCTCGAAGTCGCCTCGAACGAACTGGTCGCCGCACAGGACCAGATGCTGTTGCTCGGCCGCAAAACCGCGCGCGAGCGGCTGGCAAGCTTCCTCGCCGCCCGTGCCCACGCACCGCAGCATCACTGCCCCGCCCAGGCCGGTCCGCGCGGCATGCTGCGCCTGGCCCTGCCGATGACCCGCAGCGATATCGCCGACTATCTCGGCCTGACCATCGAGACGGTCAGCCGCACGCTCACCAAGCTGAAGAGCGAAAAACTGATCGACGTCCCGAACGCGACCGAGATCATCATCCCGAACCTGCACGCGCTCGAGATGGTCGCAAGCGGCGGGAACTAGAGCAATATCGCTTTAGGTTGAATCGCGCAGCGATCAACAAAGCGATGAAATTGCTCGATAAAATATGGCTAGAGCGTGATCGTCTTCAGACGATCACGCTCTAGCCCCGTCCGTTCGCCAGCAACGCCGCCACCGCCGCACTCGCCAGCCGAGCCCCAACCGTATCGGCGCGGCTGGTCAGAATAATCGGCACCCGCGCGCCCATCACGATCCCGCCGCCATCGGCCCGCGCCAGGAAGGTCAGCGTCTTCACCAGCATGTTGCCGGCCTCCAGATCCGGCACCATCAGAATGTCCGCCTGCCCCGCCACCGGCGAGACAATATGCTTGGTCCGCGCCGCATCCAGATTGATCGCGTTGTCGAACGCCAGCGGCCCATCCAGCAACCCGCCCACGATCTGCCCGCGCTCCGCCATCTTGCACAACGCCGCCGCCTCGATGGTCGAGGGGATCTTCGCGGTCACCGTCTCCACCGCCGACAGGATCGCAATCAGCGGCTTGGCAATCCCCAGCGCCCGCGCCAGATCAATCGAATTGGCAATGATATCGACCTTGTCGTCCAAAGTCGGAAAGATATTCACCGCCGCATCCGTCACCAGCAGCAGCTTGTCGTAGGTCGGCACGTCCAGAATGAACACATGGCTGACCCGCCGCGCCGTGCGCAGCCCGGTATCCTTGGCCACCACCTCCGCCATCAACTCATCGGTATGCAGGCTTCCCTTCATCAGCGCCTGCGCCTCGCCCGCCCGCACCAGCGCGACCGCTCGCGCCGCCGAGGCATGCGAATGCGGCGTATCGACAATCCGCACATCGTCCAGCGACAGCCCCACCTCCGCCGCCGCGGCACGGATGCGCCCGATCGGCCCAACCAGGATCGGCGTAATCAGCCCGGCGATATGCGCCTGCAGCGCCCCCTCCAGCGAGGCGGCATCGCACGGATGCGCCACAGCGGTGACCGGCTTCGGCAGATTGCGCGCCCGCGCGACGAGCGCGTCCAGCTTGGCATGGGTATCAGACATGGGAACTCCGTTTTGCTGCGGCGCAGCATACCAACAATCCAGGCCAGGGATCGTTGATATGCGTCATTGCGACGCTCAGAAGCTCAGTTCCGCCGAAACCGACAACGCCCCCGCCGCACTTGCCGCCCACGCCCTGCTGCCATCCCCCGCCAGCGTCACCGCCGCCCCCGCGATCAACGGGCTGACATTGCGCACCGCGATCTGCCGCGGCGACGCCCCGTTCGCCGCAATCGCCGCCTCCAGCAGCATCAGCAGCGTCAGCCCCCCATTCACCACAAGGCCCGGATACCCCTCCTCGCCCCTGGTATAATCCGCGTCGTAATGGATGCGATGCCCGTTCCAGGTCAGCGCGGAATACCGGAACAACAACGTCGTCGTCGGCAGATACGACCCCCGCCAGGTCGCTCCCTCCGGCGCGGCCGTCGCCGCCGGCGGCGCAGCCCCGGGAGCCGGCGGCTCCCGATAAACCACGTCCTGCTCCTCCTCGATCGCCACCCGCGCACCGACGCTGATCGCATGGCGGATGGTCACAAACACCATCTGCCCCGACCGCCCGGTCTTCGGCGTGATCGCGGCAATGGTCGAGGTCTTGGTCGCCACATCCCCCGCCGCCAGCGGCGACACGAACCGCACCCGCCGCCCCGCGAACATCCGCCGCGGCAACGCCACCGGCGGCAGGAAATCGCCCCGCGCCGGGTGCCCATCCGGGCCAAGCTGGCTCTGCCGCGCGATTTCGGGAAAGAACATCGCATACCAGTGCGCCGGGATCGGATCGCCCGGCGCGAACACATCGCTGCGATCCAGCATGCTGGCGATCCGGCGCAGCGCCGGCCGGGTAATCTCGTCTTCGTGCGTCCGGCTACGCCCGATCCAGTCCTCCAAGCCGCTCACGACGCATCCTCCACCGCCGGCACCGGCGCGGCGGCCCGCAATGCCGACGCAAACATCTGCCGGTAGCGCTTGCGCTCCTCGTCATCCAATTCCCGGCCGATACTCGCCTTGATCCGCCCCAGCGTCGTCCGGTCCAGCTCCGAGGGAATCCGCGTCGGATTGACGACGATATTCTCCACCACCGCCTGCAACTCTTCGGCCGGCATCGCCGCAATCGTCGCGGCGATCTCCGCCTCGATCGCCCCGTCCTGCGCCTCGTACCCCCGCGCCCCCCCCGCGCGCGTCCTCGACAACCACCTCGAGGAAATCGGCCACATCCTCGCGCTGCCATTCGGTCAGCGTATCCGCTTCCTTCACCAGATCCGGCGACTGCGACCCCCGCGCCGGCCCAACGCTCAGCAGATGCACCCGCACCCCATGGTTCTGCGCCACCAGCACCCCGGCGCGAATATCCTCATCCCCCGACACGATCAGCGCATCGGTAATCGCCCGGTTCCGCGCCAGCTCGATCAGATCCAGCACGATCAGGCTGTCGACCCCCTTCTGCCCGCCATCCGCCTTGATGATCCCCAGCCGCAGCTTCACGTACGGCGCCATCGCGATCTCGTCCTGCTGCGGCGTGGTGGTCGAGCCGCGCGGCACCCCATCGTACCAATACACCCGCAACAGCCGCGCATCATGCGCCACCACCTGCCGCGCCTTGTACAGCGCCCGCAGCACCCGCTTCACCTCAAGCCGCAGGTTCCGCCGTGGCTGCCGCTGCCCCGCCATCAACACCGAGCCCTGCGCGAACAGGTACCCCGAATCCACAAAAACCGCGATCTGCGTCACGTCGTTCTCCCCACCCGCGCCGCAATCGCCGCCGCGCGCGCCAGCAACCGCTCGGCCCGCCGCACAATTGGCACATCGATCATCTTGCCATCCAGCGCGACAGCCCCCCGCCCCTCAGCCCGCGCGACAGCATCGGCGGCAATCACCCGCCGCGCATACGCAACCTCGGCCTCTCCAGGCGTAAACGCCGCATTCACCGGCGCCACCTGCGCCGGATTGATACAGCTCGCCCCCTCGTACCCCATCCGCCGGCTGCGCTCCGCCATCGCCTGAAACGCCACCGGATCAGAAAAATCGGCCAGGCTCCCAATCAGCCCCAACGGGATCACCCCCGCCGCCCGCGCCGCATACAGCATCAGCTGCTTCGGCAACTGCAACACCTCCGGCGTCGGCTCCGCCCCGATCGCGGTGGCGAAATCCTCGCCCCCCAGTCCGATCGCCACGATCCGCGCACTCGCCCGCGCGATCGCCTCGGCATGCGGCAACGCCTCCGGCGTCTCCACCAGCGGATACAGCCAGGTCCGCCCCACCTCGATGCCCGCCCGCTGCTCGCATTCCGAAACCAACTCGTCCAGCAGCTTGATATGGTCCGCCCCGCGCGCCTTGGTCACGATGATCCCGTCCACATCCGGGCCCACCGCCGCCTCGATATCCGGCACCGCCAACCCCAGCGGCGCATTGATCCTTACCAGCACATCCGCGCCCGATCGCCGCACCAGCGGCGCGGCCCCGGCAATCGCCGCCCGCGCCGCCGCCTTCTGCTCCGGCGGCACCGCATCCTCCAGATCGAGCTGAATGCAATCCGCCCCGCGCTCATGCGCGCGGGCCACAAAGCGCTCGACATGCGCCGGCACATACAACAGCGAACGCCACACCGGCAGGGAACGGCTCATTGCAATTTCTCCGCCGGGCGCACCGCCCCGGTCATCAAACTCTCGATCTCATCCGCGCTGAACCCGAACTCGCCCAGGATCGCAGCCCCATCCTCGCCCTGCCGCGGCGCGTCGCACATCACAGGCGCCCCCGCCGAAAACCGCGTCGCCGGCCGCAGCGCCAGCACCTCGCCCTCGCTATGGTGCATCTGCGTCTCGATCAGCCCGACATCCACCAGATGCGGGTCATCGAACAACTCCTCCATCGCGTTGACCTGCATCGCCGGGATCTGCCGCGCCCGCAGAATCTCCAGCCACTCCGCCGTCTTCCGCCCACGCAGCCCCTCCGCCCGCACCCCGAAATACGCCGCCACATTCCCCAGTCGCGCCGCCACCGAGTTGAACCGCGGATCGTCCTTCAGCTCCGGCCGCCCGATCGCCTCGAAGAACGCAAACGCCTGCGCATCCGTATTCGGCGACACACAGATCCAGCCATCCGCCGTGCGCACCGGCCGGCCCGACGGGTCCATGATGCGCGGATCGCCCATCTCCCCCTCCGGCCCATAGGTCCGCTGATACATATGCTCGGTCAGCACGAAGCTCGCCATGTTCTCGAACATCGGCACCTCGATCGCCTGCCCCAGCCCGCTCGCCGCGCGGCCCACCAGCGCCGCACAGATCGCCTGCGCCGCCAGAAACCCGGTCATATGATCGGCCGCGACAAACGGCATATAACGCGGCTCCTCGAACGTCCGCGCCATCGCCGACGCCATGCCCGACGCCCCCTGAATGATCGTGTCATACGCCGGCAGATCGGCATACCGCCCGCCCGATCCGAACCCAGTAATCGCGCAATGCACCAACCGAGGGTTCAACGGCGACAAATCCTCCCACCCCAGCCCCAGCCGCCGCAACGCTGCGCCGCGGATGTTGGACACGAACACATCCACCCCCGCCGCAATCCGCCGCGCCACCGCCTTGCCCGCCTCGGTCTTCAGATCGACCGTGATCGACCGCTTGCCCCGGTTGAAATGCAGAAACTTCGGGCTCATCCCCGGCGTGCGAGACTTGCCGCCCAGCTTGCGCAGCAGATCCCCTTCCGGCGGCTCCAGCTTGATCACCTCCGCCCCCTGCTGCGCCATCAGCAAGGTACAGGTCGGCCCCACCACCACCGAGGTCAGATCGAGAACCTTGATCCCCGCAAGCGGCGCCATCTCAGATCGCCGGCGCCTGCTCAGGGAACATCGCCCGTTCCACCAGCGCACACACAATATGCGCCACTGTAATATGGATCTGCTGGATCACCGGCGTCCAAGGCGTCGGCGCAATCAACACCCGGTCGCACAGCCCCGCCATCTTGCCGCCGCTGCCGCCGGTAAACCCGTGCACCACCATGCCCAGCCCCCGCGCCGCCTCGATCGCCCGCACCACATTCGGCGAATTGCCCGAGGTCGAGATCGCCAGCAGCACATCGCCCTTCCGCCCGATCCCCAAAACCTGGCGGCTGAACACATGCTCATAGCCATAATCATTGCCCGTCGCCGTCATCGCTGACGTATCGGTGGTCAGCGCCACCGACGGCAACGGCGCATGATCGAACATCAGGCGCGAGATGAATTCGCCCGCGATATGCTGCGCATCCGCGGCACTGCCACCATTGCCGCAGGTCAGATACTTCCCCCCCGCCCGCATGCTGGCCGTAATATCCTCGGCCATGCCCAGCATCGCCGCCCGCGCCACCTCATCGGCGATGAACGCATCAAGCGCCACCCGGCTGGCCTGCAAATAAGTCTCGGTATACCGCGCCGCATCGCTCATCCAATTGCTTCCTCTTCAATGCCGTCCCCGCCCAGCCTAGCCGATCCAAGCGCGCGCCGGTATGGCGGTCCTAAAGGCCAGAAAACCCAGTAGGGTGGGGTGCCCTTCCGCACCCCACCACCTCTCCCCACCACGCGTATTCCCCAAGAAAACCCAAGGCAAGCAGTCCCTTTTTTGCAAAAAAGGGACCCAAAAAACCTTCGAAATCAACACAATACCGTCATTGCGAGACGCCGCTTGGCGTCGTGGCAATCCAGGACCCTCCGCCGCTCACCGCCGAGCCATCCGCGCCAAATCCGCCGCCACCGGCGCGCCCCAATCCCCCGCCCACGCCTGCCGGTACAGCCGCGCCGACGGATACCACGGCGAGTCCGCCCGCCCGAGTTGCCAGCGCCAGTCCGGCATCGCCGCCAGCAGCACCCACACCGGCCCCCCCAGCGCCCCCGCCAGATGCGCCGGCGCGCTATCCACCGAGATCACCAGATCCAGATGCGCCATCAGCCCGGAGGTATCGCCGAAATCGCTGAACCCCGGCGTTTCGATCTCCGGCGGCAGCGCACCCGCCGGCCGTGGCTGCACCGCGACAAACCGGCAATTCGGCACCGCAAGCACCGGCGCCAGCGCCGCGAGCCCCACCGAGCGCGCACGGTCATTGCCATGCGCCGGGTTGCCGGCCCAGGCCAACCCGACGCGCAGCCGCCCATCCGGCGCCATCCGTTCGGCCCACGCCGCCGGATCGACAAACGGCAGCTTCGCCGCCGGCGCCGGGCGGATCGCCAGCAGATGGCCCAGGTCCAGCAGCGCGCAACTGTAATCCGGCCGCTCCAACGGGCGGAGCTGGATCGCCCCTTCGGCCACCCCCGGCAGTCCCGCCAGCAACCGGCGCAACGGCGCCGGCGCGTCGAAGCCCACCACGGCGCCCCGCGCCACCAGCATCGGCAGCCAGCGGCTGAATTGCAGCGTATCGCCCAACCCCTGCTCCGGCCGCACATTGATCCGCTTGCCGGCCAAGTCCGCACCCTCCGGCCAGCCGGCGCCCGCCACCGTGCGCGACTGATAGCCCTGCCACCCCGCGGGATAATCGCCCAGCAGCAGCCTGATCATCCCCACCGCCAGCGTCGCCTCCGGATTATCCGGCGGCAGCGCCACCCCCGCCCGGAACGCGTCCTGCGCGGCGGCGACTTCGCCCTGATCGGCCAGCGCCGCGCCCAGCGCCAGGTGCCCCAGCGGAATATCCGGCGCCAGCAGGATCGTCAGCCTGGCCTGCGCCTCCGCCTCGCGCGGCTGCTCCAGCGCCCGCAGCGTCTGCACGAAGCCCGAGCGCAGCATCGCGTCCTGCGGCATCAGGCTCAGCGCCCTGCGGAACACCGGCTCGGCCTCGTGATGCCGCCCGACCGACTGCAACGCCGCCGCCCGCCCGGCGGTGGCCATCCCCAACGCCGGGTCGAGCATTTCCGCGCGGCGGTAAGCGTCGATCGCCGCCTCGATCCGCCCCAGGCAATTCAGCGCCGTCGCCAGCCCGGTCCAGGCCAACGCATGTTCCGGATAAGCGTCCGTGGCCCGCCGGAAACAATCATGCGCCGCCTGCCACTCCCCCCGCGCGCCATGCGTGGCGCCGGCAGCCAGCAGCTCGGGCGCGCCGCCGCTCAGCCTGCCGCCTCAGCGGCGCGTTCCCGCGCTTTCGCCAGATCCGGCAGCAACGCCGTCAACAGCCCCAGCAGCGGCAGGAACGCCGTCACCTTATAAACGAACTCGATGCTGGTCGCGTCGGCCAGCCGCCCCATCGCGGCCGCCCCCAGCCCGCCCAGCCCGAAGGCAAAGCCGAAGAAGATCCCCGCCACCATGCCCACCCGCCCCGGCAGCAATTCCTGCGCATAGACCAGGATCGCCGGGAACGCCGAGGCCATCAGCGCGCCGATCACCATGGTCAGCGCCCCGGTCCACACCAGGCTGACATACGGCAGCGCCATGGTGAACGGCAGCACCCCCAGGATCGACACCCACATCACCGCCTTGCGCCCGATCCGGTCGCCCAGCGGCCCGCCCAGCAACGTGCCGACCGCCACCGACGCCATGAACAGGAACAGCATCACCGTCGCGTCAGAGACCGAAAGCCCGAACCGGTGGATCAGATAGAAGGTGTAATAGCTCGACAGCGACGCGGTATAGACGTTCTTCGAGAAGATCAGCGCGATCAGCACGCTGATCGCAAACCCCACCTGCGCCGACGTCAGCCCGGTCGCCGAAACCCCGCCGCTCTTCTTGCTGCGCGGCGGCGTCATGCGCGGCTTGTACCAACGGCCGACCATCGCCCGCACGAACATCCCCAGCATCGCCGCGAACGAGAACCAGGCAATCGCCCCCTGCCCCCGCGGCAACACCACCAGCGCGGCCAGCAGCGGGCCGACCGCCTGGCCCGCATTGCCGCCCACCTGAAACAGCGACTGCGCCAACCCGTACCGCCCGCCCGAGGCCAACCGCGCCACCCGCGAGCTTTCCGGGTGGAACACCGAAGAGCCAACCCCCACCAGCGAGGCGGCAAACACCAGCATGCCGAAGCTGTGCGCCTGCGCCAGCAGCACCAGGCCCACCAGGGTCGATCCCATGCCCACCGCCAGCGAATACGGCTGCGGCTTACGATCGGTATACAGCCCCACCAGCGGCTGCAGCAGCGACGCCGTCAGCTGAAACGACAGCGTCAGCAGCCCGATCTGCGCGAAATCCAGATGGAAGTCCGCCTTCAGCATCGGATACAGCGCCGAAATCAGCGACTGCATCATGTCGTTCAGCATATGGCAGAAACTCAGCGCCAGAATCACCGGAAACGCCGTACGCGTCACGGCGATCGGCCCGGCCTGTACCGGCACGCCCCCCTCGGCAACCATCTTCTGCATCGACACGCCCATTCCGCGGAAAACCCGACTATAGACAGCCCCAGCGCCGCGCCCAGAGCCCTTCGGCGCAAACCTGTTACCGGTTCAGCATATGGCGGGAAGCGGAAAGGCAAGCAGTCCCTTTTTTGCAAAAAAGGGACCCAAAAAACTTCA
>CAIRTN010000343.1 GCA_903881515.1 uncultured Rhodospirillales bacterium
GACCTTGTGGCATCCGTGATCGCCCTCGTATCCGTCCGCACCTCCGACAAGCCGGCTGACGACGAACGAGGGCATGATCAAGATGATGCGCCGCGCGATGTTCGATTCCGGCAAGGAAGACGCTTACCGCATCATCTGCTTCGAAGGCGCCTTCCACGGCCGCACGCTGGCCACGCTCGCTGCCACCGGCAACCCGCACTACATGGAAGGCTTCGGCCCCGTGGTCGAAGGTTTCGATCATGTCCCGTTCAACAACATGAACGCGGTGCGCGACGCCATCGGCCCGCAAACCGCCGGCATCATCATCGAGCCGTTGCAGGGCGAGGGCGGTGTCCGCCCGGCGCATCTGCAATTCCTGCGCGACCTGCGCGCCGCCTGCGACGAATACGGCCTGCTGCTCGGGCTTGACGAAGTGCAGTCCGGCATCGGCCGCACCGGCAAGCTGTTCGCCCATGAATGGGCGGGCATCAAGCCGGACGTCGTCGCCGCGGCCAAAGGCATCGGCGGCGGCTTCCCGCTCGGCGCCGTGCTCGCGGTCGAACGCGCCGCCCGCGCCCTCGGGCCGGGCACGCATGGCACCACCTATGGCGGCAACCCGCTGGCCTGCGCCGCCGGCAACGCGGTGCTGGACGTCATCCTCGCCCCCGGCTTCCTCGCCGAGGTCACCCGCAAGGGCGAGGTGCTGTGGAACGGGCTGGAAGCGCTGATGCGCGACTACCCCACCGTGTTCGAGGCGCATCGCGGCGCGGGCTTGTTGCAGGGCCTGAAATGCGTGGGCCCCGTCGGCACGGTGCAAGCCGCCGCCCAGGCCGAAGGCCTGATGGTGATCACCGCCGGCGAGAACACGCTGCGCGTCGCCCCGCCGCTGGTGGTGACCGATGCCGACATCGCCGAGGCGCTCGCCATGCTGCGCCGTGCCGTCGCCAAGGTGGCCGCGCCCGCGCAGGCTGCCGCCCAGTGAGCCCACCCGCCTTGCGCCAACAGGCGCCGAGCACCGAGGGGGAGGCGAAAGCCTCCCCCCGGCATTTCATAGACATTCGTGATCATGACAGCGCCACGCTGCGTCACATGCTGGATGTCGCCTCCGGGTTCAAAGGCGCCAGCGACAACGCCCGCCCGCTCGCCGGCAAAATGCTGGCGCTGATCTTCGAAAAGCCCAGCACCCGCACCCGCGTCTCCTTCGAGGTCGGCATGCGCCAACTCGGCGGCGACGTGATCACGCTGACCGGCACCGAAATGCAGCTCGGCCGCGGCGAAACCATCGCCGATACCGCCCGGGTGATGTCGCGCTACGTCGACGCCATCGTGATGCGCACCCATGACCACGCGCGGCTGCTGGAAATGGCGGATAACGCCAGCATCCCTGTGATCAACGGCCTGACCAATCTCAGCCACTCCGTGCAGCTCATGGCCGACGTGATGACTTTCGAGGAACATCGCGGCCCCATCGCCGGCCAGATCGTCGCCTGGTCGGGCGACGGCAACAACGTCGCCCGCAGCTGGATCGAACGCGCCGCCCGCTTCGGCTTCACCCTGCGGCTGGCCACACCGGACTCGCTGCGCCCGCCCGCCGAAATCGTCGAATGGGCCCGCTCGGTCGGCGCCAAGATCGAACTGACCAGCGACCCCGAAGAAGCCGTCGCCGGCGCCCGCTGCGTGGTCACCGATACCTGGGTCAGCATGTCCGATGACCCCAACACCAACCGGCACAACCTGCTGGCGCCCTACCGGGTCACCGGCGACCTGATGCGCAAAGCCGCACCGGACGCGCTGTTCATGCACTGCCTGCCCGCCCACCGCGGCGAAGAAGTCACCGACGAAGTGATCGACGGCCCCCAAAGCGTGGTGTTCGACGGCGCGGAAAACCGGCTGCACGCCCAGAAAGGCGTGCTGGCCTGGGCGCTCGGCGCGGTGCGTTAGGGCGAGCGAAAAAAGCAACGCCAAGGCAAGGCAAGGCAAGGCAAGGGGAAGGCCAGGGCGCTGCCCCATTAGCGCGAATTTAAGCCAGTGAAGACAGGCAAGTCGTTCTTTTTGTGAACAAAAAGAACCAAAAAAACTTTTCAATCTATGGCCTTCGGCCAGCCCTCCAGCCGCATATCTATGCCGGAGGCAATTGGATAAGAGTTTTTTTTGCTCCTTTTTTTGCAAAAAAAGGAGTGCTTACTTCCCCTTGGCGCCTTGTCTTCGCGCCTATGGGGCGCTGCCCTGGACCCGCAAGGGGACTCAGTCCCCATGACCCCACATCCATTTGCTTGTGCGGCAACGTACGTGCAGCGGCGAAGCCCAAAGAGTCTTTACAGCTCCGCCGCTCCATGCCCATCGCCGAGCTAACCGTTCAAACCCACACATCCCCAATGAATGGGTTTCCAAAGGCCCGCGGCCTTTGGCGGGTTCCAAGGGCAGAGCCCTTGGCCTTCGCTTTCCTGCTGGAGCGTGATCGGTGCTTCTATCGGTACCGATCACGCCCTTGAATCGGGGCGACTGTCGAAAGATAAAGGAAGACAGCGCTGGCTACTTCGGGCAAACGGCCCGCCACCGTAAAGACACGCCGTGCCAGGAGCCGCCGCCATGACGATTCACGCCACCTTTGCCGGCCGCCTGCTGGTTCTCGGCTTTGGCAGCATTGGACAGGGCGTGTTGCCGCTGATCCTGCGCCATATCGGCATGCCGCGCGAACGGATCGGCATCATTGGCGGCGATGACCGTGGCGCCGCCGTGGCGGCGGAGCTGGGGGTCGCGCACACCGTGCTGCCGATCACGCGGGAGAATTACCGCGCCGAGCTGTCGCAGCGCCTGGGCCGCGGCGATTTTCTGCTGAACCTGTCGGTTGACGTGTCCTCGGTCGCGTTGATCGAGCTGTGTCGCGAGCTTGGCGCGTTGTATCTCGACACCTGCATCGAGCCCTGGGCGGGCGGCTATACCGATCCGGCGCTGAGCGCGTCAGCGCGCAGCAATTATGCGTTGCGGGAGAGTGCGCTGGCATTGGCCCGTCCCGGCGCCGGCGATCCGACGGCGGTGACCACCCATGGCGCGAACCCTGGCCTGGTCTCGCATTTCGTCAAACAGGCGCTGCTGAACATCGCGGCCGACACCGGCCTGTCCGCCGCGGTGCCGGC
>CAIRTN010000344.1 GCA_903881515.1 uncultured Rhodospirillales bacterium
CACCCGCGCCGCCAATTCTGTCGGCGGATGGTGGAGGGGGTTGGATTCGAACCAACGTAGGCGCACGCCAACGGATTTACAGTCCGTCCCCTTTAGCCACTCGGGCACCCCTCCAGCCGCCGGGACAGCGGAGGTATTCCGAACGGCCCCCGCTTGTCAACGAAGCCTGCGCGGGTTTGTCGCAATGGCTGCCCGGCGCTATACGAGCAGCATGAAACCGCCAAGCAATCGCCCGGGCAACCGTGGCTCCGACCGTCCCCGCTCCTCCGGTGGACCGCAACGCCCCCGTGATCCCTCCAAGCCCAGCTTCGGAGACCGCCCGCGCGCGCCCAGCGACCGCCCGGCCGGAGACAAGCCGCGCTTCGAGCGGTCTGGCGACAAGCCCCGATTCGATCGCCCCGCCGGCGACAAGCCACGCGTTGACCGCGCCGCGGGAGACAAGCCGCACTTCGCTCGCTCCGGCGACAAACCGCACTTTGCCCGCTCCGGTGACAAGCCGCGTTTCGACCGGCCACGCGGCGACGCCCCCCGATCCGACAAGCCGCGCTCCGAGCGTCCGCAGCAGGATGGCCCGCGCCCGGAGCGTCCCCGCGCCGACGCGCCGCAGGGCGAGCGTCGCATGTCACTCCGCCCGTCGCAGGCACCGGCCACGCCGCAGCCCGCGCGCGGCCCCGCCGGCACGGTGTGGCTGTTCGGCATCCATGCTGTTGCCGCGGCACTTGCCAACCCGGCCCGCCTGCTGCGCCGCCTGATGCTGACCGACGAGGCCGAGCCCGAAGTCATGGGTCGGCTGAAGGGCGGCCTGCCGATCGTGCCCGAGCGTACCGACCGTGCCCGGCTGGAGCAGTTGCTCGGTCGCGGCGTGGTACATCAGGGTGTCGCCCTGCTCACCGACCCACTGCCGCAGCTGTCGCTGCAACAGGCGCTGGAGCGGCCCGGCCCGGTGCTGGTGCTCGATCAGGTCACCGATCCGCGCAATATTGGCGCCATCATCCGCTCCGCCGCCGCCTTCGGCGTCGCCTGCGTCGTCATGCAGGACCGCAACGCCCCCGAAGAGACCGGCACTATGGCCAAGGCCGCCTCCGGCGCGCTGGAGCGGCTGCCGGTGATCCGTGCCGTCAACATCGCCCGCACCCTGATCGCGCTGCGCGCGGCCGGGCTGTGGATCGTTGGGCTCGACGGTGCGGGGCCGAAGCTCTCCGGCACCGCGCTCGCGCAGCGCCGCATCGCCTTGGTGCTGGGCAGCGAAGGCGACGGCATGCGCCGCCTGACCCGCGAGACCTGCGACGAGGTGGCCGGCATTCAGATGCCGGGCGGCACCGTGGCGCTGGACAGCATCAACGTCTCCGCCGCCGCCGCTGTCGCGCTCTACGAGCTGACCCGCACGCCATGAGCTACGACCCGATCCCCGCCGCCCACGCCCTGCGCGACGCCCGTCGCGCAGGCGCGCCCGCCGGTCCGATGCCGTCCGGCATCGCCCCCAACACGCTCGAACAGGGCGTGGCGGTGCAGGTGGCGCACGCCAGCCTGCTCGGCGCCAACCCGCCCGGCGGCTTCAAGATCGGCGCCACCGCGCAGCGCATGCGGGACTATCTTGGCGTTAGCGAACCGATCGCCGGCTTCATGGCTGTAGCCGACATCCACTGTTCCCGCGCCAGTCTGGCGTTTGCCGCCTATCGCGGGGTCGGCGTGGAGTGCGAAATCGGCCTGCGGCTCGCCGCCGACCTGCCGCCCGGGCCGTGCTCGCGCGCCCAGGCACAGGCCGCCGTTGGCGAGGTGTTCGCCGCCATCGAGATTGTCGAGAACCGCTATGGGAAGCCGCCGCTGGGCGACCTCGGCGCCGTCGGCGTGCCCACCCTGCTGGCCGATCAGATGTACCACGCCGCCGCCGTCATCGGCGTCCCGGCGCCGGGCTGGCGGGATCTGGATCTCGCGGCCATCGCCGGGCGGATCAGCGTCAATGGCCAGCAGAAAGCCAACGGCATCGGCGCCGACCTGCTGGGCCATCCGTTCGACGCTCTTGCCTGGCTCGCCGGCTGCCCCACCGCCGCCGGCTTCGGCGGTCTGCGCGCTGGCCAGGTGATCATGCTCGGCAGCGTCACCCCGCCGATCTGGCTCGATGGACCGTGTATCGTTCAGGTCGGGTTCGACGGTCTCGGCGAGGCGAACGTTACCTTCACCTGAGGCCTATTGCCGCTCCGGCGACAGCACTTCGACCCGCAGCAGCAGATCCGGCACCCGGTTGCGGTTGAAAACCGCCCCTTCGGAGATCTGCCGCTCGGCATCGAAGCCGCGCTCGTTGCGTACCGATGCGTCGCGCACGACGATGAATCTCAACACGTTGATCATCCGGTCGCGCCCTCGCGTCGCGACGAATGTTCCTCCCGGCCGTCCGGTCTCGAAGTCGATTACCTGCGCCGTGCCCATCGTCCGCGAGGTCAGTGCGATATAGATCCCGCGCTGAACCACCTCGATCGCCGCCATATAGTTTTCCTGGGCGTTCTCGATTTTTACCGACAGCAATTCCTGGCAACCGGTGGCCGGGCAATAGAGATCGATGATCGGCCCGAGCGGGTTACCTTCGCGATCCACCTGGGTGATCTTGATTGCCCGCGGCGGCACTTGTGCGAAGGCCACGCCAGGCCCCAGCAGCAGGCACGCCAGCAGGAAAGCCGCCCGCAGCATCACGCCGCGTCGGCGGCCCGGCGCCGGCGACGGGTGGGGGTGGCGGCGGACGGGTCGGCATCGTCCGGGCTGTCCAGCGCGATCAGCAGCGCATCGCGCAACTGCGCCAGCCGGCGCTCGTTCTCGACCTTCATGCCGAACACGTCCTTGATGTAGAAAACGTCCACCGCCCGCTGCCCATAGGTGGTTACGTGCGCCGATGCGATCTGCAGCCCGTTCTCGCTGATTGCCGCGGTCACGTCATGCAACAAACCTGGCCGGTCGCGCCCGTTTACCTCGACCACGGTATGGGTGTTCGAGGCATGGTTGTCGATCACCACCCGCGGCGGCACCAGCATTGCCCGCATCCGCCGTCCCAGCAGCGACTGCCCGGTCTTGCGGATTTCCGAGGCCAGCTTCAGCCGCCCGGACAACGCCTGTTCGATCATCACCGACAGCCGCGCCAGCTTATGCGGCGCATCGATCACATTGCGCCCGGCGTCCTGGATCCAGAACGTATCGAGCGCCATGCCATTGGTCATGGTGTGAATCCGCGCATCCACGATCGACGCGCCAGCCACCGCCAAAGCGCCCGCGATCCGGCTGAACAGCCCGGCATGGTCGGCGGCATAGACGGTCACCTCGGTCACCGCGCGCGCCGGCAGCGGCTGGGTCTCCACCGTCAGCGGCGCATTGCGCTTTTCCGCCGAGCGGATCATGCGCGCGTGCCGCCCATGCGTCTCGGGGTCGAAGGATAGCCAGTATGCAGGGTAGCCCAGACTGAGGAACTTCTCGACATCCTCGGGCACGAAATCGCCCAGCATCATCGCAGCCGCTTCCTTGGCGCGCGACACACGCACATCGCGCTCCGTGGTCGACAGCCCGCCCGCCAGCACCTCGCCGACACGGGCGAACAACTCGCGCAGCAATGTCGCCTTCCAGCCGTTCCACACCTTCGACGACACCGCCCGCATATCGGCCACCGTCAGCACCAGCAGCAGCCGCAGCCGTTCCGGCGACTGGATGGTCTCCACCAGGTCCAGGATGGTCTTGGCATCGTCGATATCGCGCTTGAACGCGGTCTGGCTCAGCAGCAGGTGATGCAGCACCAGCCAGGACACCATTTCGGTCTCCTCGACCGACAGTCCCAGCGCCGGGCCGACCTGCAACGCCACCTCGGCGCCCAGCTCGGAATGATCGCCGCCGCGCCCCTTGGCGATATCGTGCAGCAGCATCGCCACATACAGCGCCCGGCGCGACTGCAGATGGTCCACCAGCCCGCTCGCCACCGGCGCGATCTCCGCCAGTTCGCCGCGCTCCAGCGTGTTCAGCACCCCGACCGCCTCGATCGTGTGCTCGTCCACCGTGAACACGTGATAGGTGTCGAACTGCATCTGGCCCACGATGCGCGCCCAGTCCGGCAGATACCGCCCGAGCACGCCCGTCTCGTTCAGGATCGCCAGCCACTGCGCGCCGTCGGCCTTGTTGTGCTCGGTATCCCGCCCGCACAGCAGATCCAGGAAGATCGCCGCCGCCTCCGAGTTGCCGCGCAGCCGCGTCGCCGTCCGCTCATTGCGGATCAGCGCCCGCACCGCCAGCGGATGCAGCGCGATGCCGCGATCGCGTGACACCTGCAGGATGCGCAGCATCAGGATCGGCTCGTTATGGAACGCCCGTCCCTTCGCCGTCAGCAGCTTGCCGTCCGCCAGCTCGAACCCTGCCGCGGCCAGCGCCGCATCGGTCTTGTTCGCCACCGCCGGCGGCCCCAGGGCGGCGCGCAGCAATGCCGGCTCCAGCACCCGGGTCAGCCGGATCACCTCGCGCGCCGTCAGGAAGTAGTGGCGCATGAACCGCTCCACCCCATCCATGCGCGACCGGCGCGTATAGCCCATCCGCGCACCGATCACCGGCTGCAGGTCGAAGGTCAGCCGTTCCTCGGCGCGCCCGGTGACGTAGTGCAGGTGAAACCGCAGCGTCCACAGGAAGTCCCACGACTTGACCGCCTGGCGCGCTTCCTGCTCGGTCAGGATGCCGCCCGCGGGCCCCGCGGGATCGGCCAGCTCATCCATCCGCGTGGTGCCGAAGATGTAGCGCGCGATCCAGTACAGCGTCTGCAAGTCGCGCAGCCCGCCGCGGCCTTCCTTGATGTTCGGCTCCACCACGAACGGACTGTCGCCGAACCGGCGATGCCGCGTATCACGCTCGGCCTGCTTCGCCGCTATATACCGCACCGCTCCCGAGCGCTTGCACGCCGCGCGGAACTTCACGGTGAAATCGGTGAACAGCGTTTCGTCGCCGCACAGCCGGCGCGCATCCAGCAGCGAGGTGCGGATCGTCGCGTCGCCATTGGCCTCGCGCAGGCAATCCGCCACCGAGCGCGTGGCATGCCCAACCTTCAGCCCGAGGTCCCAAAGGAAATACAGCATGAACTCGACTGCGCGCTCGATCGGCGGCGTCGGGTTCCCGGCCGACAGGAACAGCAGGTCGATATCGCTGAACGGCGCCAGCACACCTCGCCCATATCCGCCCGTCGCCGCAATTGTCAGCCGCCCAACCCCGCCTTCCGGCGTGGTCATCGATAGTGCGTAGCGATGCAACTCGCCGATCAGGCCGTCATGCAGCCGCCCGAGGATGCGTGCGGCCTGCAAGCCCAGTATGTGCCCGGCCTCGAATTCGTCGCGCACTGTTGTCTGGATCCGGCTCAGATGTCGCCGGAAAGCGGCAAGCGCGGCGTCGCGCGGGATCTGTCCGCCAGCCTCCACGGCAAGGGCGTCAAGCGCCTCGCGCAGTTGCTGGGTGGCCTCGGAAGCGGCGGTCGGAAGGGCGGTGGGTGGCAGCATAAGCGAATCTTAGTCTAGTCGCGCCCGCCCGCAACCTCCGTCAACGCGCGCAGCCGATAAAGTGCTTCCAGCGCCTCACGCGGCGTCAGCGTATCGGGGTCGATCTCCGCCAGCGCCGCGCGCAGGGGATCATGCACCGGCCTGGCCGGCGCCGCCGCGGCGAATAGCGGCAGCGCGCCGGCCGTGGTCAGTTTCCCCGCCCGGTCCTCCAGCTTCTCCAGCAGCACATCCGCGCGGCGTACCACCGGCAGCGGCACGCCCGCCAGCCGCGCCACATGCACGCCCCAGCTTCGCCCGCCCGCACCGGCGGCCACCTCGTGCAGGAACACCACATCCTGCTTCCACTCCCGCACCCGCATCGTATGCGGCGACAGCCGCGGCATCTCGCCCGTCAGCTCCGCCAGCTCATGGAAATGCGTGGCAAAGATCGTCCGGCAATGCAGCGAATTATGCAGCGCCTCCAGCACCGCCCAGGCGATCGCCAGCCCGTCCAGTGTCGCCGTGCCCCGTCCGATCTCGTCCACCACCACCAGGCTGCGCGGCCCCGCCTGATGCAGGATCGACGCCGTCTCCGTCATCTCCACCATGAAGGTCGACCGCCCGCGCGCCAGATCGTCCGATGCGCCCACCCGCGAGAAAAGCCGGTCCACGATCCCGATCCGCGCACTCACCGCCGGCACCGGCAGCCCCGCCTGCGCCAGGATCACGATCAGCGCGTTCTGCCGCAGATAGGTCGACTTGCCCGCCATGTTCGGCCCGGTCAGCAGCAGCAGCCGCCGGTCCGGCGACAGGTCGCAATCATTCGGCACGAACGCCGCCGCGCCGGCCAGCGCCGCCTGCACCACCGGATGCCGCCCCGCCCGGATCAGGAACGCGTTGCTATCCTCCAGCTCCGGCCGGCACCACGTCCCCGGCGCCGCCAGCTCCGCGCAGGATTGCAGCACATCCAGCCGCGCCAGCGCCGCCGCACACCCCGCCAGCTCCGCCTCGCCGCGCAGGCACTCGGCCACCAGATGCCCGAAGATTACCCGCTCCCGCGCCGCCGCCCGCTCCGCCGCCTCGCTGATCCGCCGATCCAGCTCCGACAGCTCGGCATGGGTGAACCGCGCCCCGTTCGCCATACCCTGCCGCAAGGTCAGCTCCGGCATATCCCGCAGCTTCTCCACCGCCACCGCCGGCGCCTCGATCACATAACCCAGTTGCGCGTGATGCTTGATCTTCAGGCTCGCCACCCCGAAGCGCTGGGCGAAATCCAGCTGCATCGTCGCGATCACCCGGCGGCTGTCGTCGCGCAAGCCCCGCTCGGCATCCAGCTCGGCATCGAACCCGGCCGCCACCGCGCCGTCCTCCAGCCGCAGCGGCGCCGGCACCGCCAGCGCCGCGCCCAGCCGTTCCCGCAGCGCCGGCAGCGGATCGCACGTTTCCGCAATCCCCGCCAACACCGCCGGCATCGGCCCGGCCAGCGCGTCCTGGATCGCCGCCGACGCCGTCATCCCATCGCGCAGCGCCGCCACATCCCGCGGCCCACCACGCCCCACCGACAGCCGCGCCAACGCGCGCGCCATATCCGGCGCCCCCCGCAACGCCGCCCGCAGCCCCGCGCGCAACCCGTCATCGCCCAGCAGGAACCGCCAGCCATCCTGCCGCGCCGCGATCTCCGCATGATCGGTCAGCGGCGCCGATAGCCAGCCGCCCAGCAGCCGCGTCCCCGCCGCCGTCAGCGTCCGCTGCACCGCCCCGATCAGCGTATGCGCCGTCGACCCGTCCCGCCCGCGCAGCAGCTCCAGGCTCGCCCGCGTCGCCGCATCCATCTCCAGCCGCCCGGCCTCGCCGAGGGCCACCGGCGGCGACAGCCGCGGCAATTTTCCCGCCCCCGCCGCCCGCACGTAATCCAGCGCCGCCGCCGCTGCCACCGCCTCCAGATCGCCGAACGCGCCGTAGGCCTCCAGGCTCGCCACCCCGAACGCCTCGGCCAGTCTTTGCCGCGCCAGCACCGGCCCCGACAGCACCGGCACTGGCGCCCGCCGTGCCTCGAACCCGCCCAGCCCGATATCCGCAGGCGCCAGAATCTCCGCCGCATCCAGCCGCCCCAGCAGCGCCTGCAACCCGTCGCCCCCCACCTCCTGCGTCTCGAACAGCCCGGTGGACACATCCAGCCACGCCGCCCCCACCCGCCCCTCGCGTCCCACCAGCGCCAGCAGCAGATTGGCCCGCGACGCCTCCAGCAGCGTCTCCTCCGTCAGCGTCCCCGGCGTCACCAGCCGCACCACCTCGCGCCGGATCGGCGCCTTGCCGGTGCGCAGCTTCGGGTCCTCCATCTGTTCGGCGATCGCCACCCGGAACCCGCGCCGGATCAGCCGCGCCAGATACGCCTCCGCCGCCGCCACCGGCACGCCGCACATGCAGATCGGCTTGCCCAGATGCTCGCCGCGATGCGTCAGCGCGATATCCAGCGCCGCCGCCGCCGCCTCGGCGTCCGAGAAGAACATCTCGTAGAAATCGCCCATACGGAAAAACACCAGCGCATCCGGATGCGCGGTCTTCGCGGCAAACCACTGGGCCATCGCCGGCGTCGCGCCGGTCGCATCGAGCGTTGGGGATGTCATAGGCAACACTTACCCACGCGCATCACGCTTGCGAAGCACGAAGCTGGCGTTGTCACAGTTCAGCGTCCATGATGCCCTGAAGATCCGAGGGAGAAAACGAAATGGCTGACGGCATTGCGGACCCGCGTACAACACGCATCACTGGCGAGGAAGCCCTCGCCATGCACGCGGCGGCCCCGGCCGGCAAGCTCGCGACGCGGATCACCAAGAACCTGACCACCGCGCGCGACCTCTCGCTCGCCTACTCCCCCGGCGTCGCCGAACCCTGCCTGCGCATCGCCAAAGACCCCTCGCTCGCCTACGACTACACCTCCAAGGGCAACATGGTCGCCGTCGTCTCCAACGGCACCGCCGTGCTCGGCCTCGGCAATCTCGGCGCACTGGCCGGCAAGCCGGTGATGGAGGGCAAGGTCGCCCTGTTCAAGCGCTTCGCCGATGTCGACGGCATCGACCTGTGCATCGACACCGAAGACGTTGACCAGCTGGTCAACGCCGTCCGCTACCTCGGCCCCAGCTTCGGCGGCATCAACCTCGAGGACATCAAGGCCCCCGAGTGCTTCGTCATCGAGCAGCGCCTGCGCGAACTGATGGACATTCCGGTCTTCCACGACGACCAGCACGGCACCGCCATCGTCGCCGCCGCCGGTCTCATCAACGCCTGCCACCTCACCGGCCGCGAGCTGAAAGACACCCGCCTCGTCGTCAACGGCGCCGGCGCCGCAGCCATCGCCTGCGTCGAACTGCTCAAGGCGATGGGCATGCGTCACGAGCACATCATCCTCGCCGACACCAAAGGCGTGGTCTACCAGGGCCGCACCGAGGGCATGAACCAGTGGAAGTCGGCCCACGCCGTCGCCACCAAGGCCCGCACCCTCACCCAGGCGCTCGAAGGCGCCGACGTGTTCTTCGGCCTCTCCGTCAAAGGCGCGCTGACGCAGGAGATGGTGCGCGGCATGGCAGCCCGGCCGATCATCTTCGCCATGGCCAACCCCGACCCCGAAATCACCCCCGAGGAAGCCCGCGTCGCCAGCCCCGACTGCATCATCGCCACCGGCCGGTCGGACTACCCGAACCAGGTCAACAACGTCCTCGGCTTCCCCTACATCTTCCGCGGCGCGCTCGACGTGCGCGCCAGCACCATCAACGAACCGATGAAGATCGCCGCCGCCCAGGCGCTGGCCCAGCTCGCCCGCGAAGACGTACCCGACGAGGTCAACGCCGCCGGCGGCGGCAAGCGCCTGCAATTTGGCCCGGAATACATCATCCCCAACGCCTTCGACCCGCGCCTGATCTCCCGCCTGCCGCCGGCCGTCGCCAAGGCCGCGATGGACAGCGGCGTCGCCCGCAAGCCGATCGCTGACCTGCGCCGCTACACCCGCGAACTCACCGGCCGCCTCGACCCGACGGCCAACGCGCTCGACGGCATTTCCGAACGCGTCCGCGCCAAGCCGCAGCGCGTCGTCTTCGCCGAGGGCGAGGAGGAGAAGATCGTCCGCGCCGCCGTCGCCTTCCGCAACGCCGGCTACGGCACGCCCATTCTGATCGGCCGCGAAGACCGCGTCCGCGCCACGCTCGCCAGCCTCGGCCTCGGCGACGCCGAAGGCATCGAGATCCACAACGCCCGCCTGTCGCAGAAAAACCGCTTCTACGCCGACTTCATTCACGCCCGCCTGCAACGCCAGGGCTACCTGTTCCGCGACTGCCAGCGCCTGGTCAACCAGGACCGCAACGTCTTCGCCGCCTGCATGGTCGCCACCGGCGATGCCGATGCCATGGTCACCGGCCTGACCCGCGCCGCCACCGTCTGCCTGGAAGACATCGCCCAGGTCATCGACACCGCCCCCGGCGGCATCGCCTTCGGCCTCACCCTGATGCTCGGCGAACGCGGCCGCACCATCTTCATCGCCGACACGCTGATGCATTTCCGCCCCGACGCCGAACAGATGGCCGACATCGCCATCGGCGCCGCCGCCGCCGCCCGCCGCCTCGGCCACGAACCGCGCGTCGCCCTGCTGTCGCACTCCACCTTCGGCAACACCATGCATCCCACCGTCAACACCATGCGTGACGCGGTGAGCATCCTCGATCAGCGCAAGGTGGATTTCGAATACGATGGCGAAATGAGCCCCGACGTCGCGCTCGACCCCTCCTACCGCGCCCTCTACCCGTTCTGCCGCCTGACCGACGCCGCCAACGTGCTGCTGATGCCCGGCCTGCACTCGGCCCACATCACCTCCCGCCTCGCCCCGCGCCTCGGCGGCGGCGGCACCATCGGCCCGCTGATCATCGGCCTCAGCCACCCCGTGCAACTCGTGCCGATGGACGCCTCCGTCAGCCAGATCGTCGACATCGCCACCATCGCCGCACACCAGGCCGTGGTGCGCTAGCCTGCGCTCTTTCCGCCTGGTCCGATAGGGTCAGGCGGGAAGGCAAGCAGTCCCCTTTTTGCAAAAAAGGGACCGAAAGAACGCTATCTATCAATCGCATACAGTCATTTTGAGGTCGCCCGCCGATCGGGCACGAAAAAGCGCGGCCCCTGCTTGGCGAGGGCCGCGCTCGTTGCAACCTTACTGCTTGATGGCAGCAGCACCGGTCCTGGTGGGGTCCTGCTTCGCCGAGGTTCCGCCTTCGGCCGAGACATTCGTCACGCGCGTGCCGCCTTCGGCCGACGTGACCGTGACGTCGCCGTCGCTGGATTTCTTCGGAGCATTGGTGCCGCCTTCGGCAGAGACGGGCTTCACATTGGTGCCACCCTCGGCCGTCGCCTGCGTGACAATAGTTCCATCGTCATTCGCCTTCTTCTGGACATTGGTGCCACCTTCCGCAGAGGCGGGCTTCACGTTCGTGCCGCCTTCTGCTGTCGCCGTCACCGGCAATTGTGCGGTTTGCGCAAATCCGGCGGCGGAGAGACCGAGCAGCAGCGCGGTCGTCACGAAAAGAGTGCTTTTGAGCATGGCGTTTTTCCTTTGAAAAAGAATCCGATTTGTGGTCAGGAGAGGATCAAACCGTGTCGTCAATTTAAAATTGACTATCAGTCGATCGCCGTTTCATTCATATCGGACTTTAAATTGGCCATTCAATCCGTAATTATACTCAGCGAAGGCCGTGCTAAATATTTGTACCACAATGGATGTTGCTCAACTCCATCCCAGGGTCCCAACCCCCGCGACGGGGGCCACCCCAGGCGCGCGGCGGTGAAGCCCAAAGAATCCTGGTGGCTCCGCCGCGCCAGCCCAACACCCAGCCGACCGATCAACCACCGCGCAAATGAATGAGTTTCCAAAGGCCCTCGGCCTTTGGCGGGTGCAGGGCAGAGCCCTGGCCTTGCCTAAGACCCCCTTTCTTTCAGCTACTTACTCCCCGCGCCAAGGCCTTCTTCGCGGTCCAGAAACCGCGCCTTCGCAACGCTCATGCCATTCAGCTTGAAGCCATCGCACAACATCGTCAGATCTCTATCCTGCAGCCAACCTGCCTGTAACGCCGCGCCGCATCCCGTGTCATCCCAAAGCCAGCCAGTCAGTCTTCAGGGAGACCACCCATGTCCGCACCGTTCGTCCGCCTTACCTTCGCCCTGACGCTGTTCGCCGTGCCGCTGCACGCCGAAACGCCGGCACAGGGCCTTGCCGTCCTGGTGCCGAAGCTGATGCCGCAGGTCGTCAACATCGCCTACGTCCGTCACCAGAGTCCGGCCGACAAAATGAAAGCGATGCAGGCGGACCGCAAATCTGTGGTCCCCACCGGCAAGGGCGTCGGCACCGGCTTCATCGTCGATGACAACGGCATCATCTGCACCAACCGGCACGTCACCGACGGCGGCGACGAGATCTACGTCTCGCTCTCCGACAACACCCGCCTGCGCGCCGAACTGATCTACCGCTCCCCCGATATCGACCTGGCCCTGCTGCGCGTGCACCCCGCTCGCCCGCTCGCCGCGGTCACCTTCGGCGACAGCGACAAGATGGTCCAAGGTGCCCCGGTCGTCGCCATAGGCAACCCGCTCGGTCTCGGCGGCACCGTCACCAGCGGCATCGTCAGTGCGCGCGACCGCGACATTCACGACACCCCCTACGACAGCTTCATGCAGATCGACGCCGCCATCAATCCGGGCAATTCCGGCGGCCCGCTGTTCAACAGCGATGGCGAGGTGATCGGCATGAACACCGCCCTGATCACCCTGGAAGGCGCCGACAAAAGCGGCTCCATCGGCCTGAACTTCGCCATTCCCGGCAACGACGTGAAGCTGATCTTCGACCTCCTGCGCCAGTTCGGCCAGATCCGTCACGGCGTGCTCGGTGCCGAAGTCCAGGACGTCACCCCCGGCCTCGCCGATGCCCTCGGCCTTGACCGTGTCACCGGCGCCATTGTCGCCACGGTCGCCGCCAACGGCCCCGCCGCCGCCGCGGGACTGCGCCCGGGCGACATCATCCTGCGCATCGGCAGCTACGACGTTCCCTCCGCCCGCCGCGTCAACCGCTTCGTCACCGCCCAGCCCGGCCTGCGCAACGCCCCGCTGCACATCCAGCGCGCCGGGCAGCAGATCGACCTCAGCCTGGATATCGGCGAACGGGCGATGGAGGCCAAAACGGTCGATATGGCGATGATGATGGCCCCCGCGCCGATGCGCATCTCCAGCAGCGATCTCGGCATCACGACCGCATCGCTCACCCCCGCCCTGCGCCAGCGCTACAAGATCGCGCCCGCCCTGCAAGGCCTGGTGCTGACCCATGTCGACCCCAAAGGGTTCGGCGCCTACCTTGGCTTTACCCAGGGTGCCGTCCTGCTGCGCATCCAGGACACCGAAATCCGCTCCAACGACGACATCGCCCGCGCCGCCGACCTCGCCACCGAGCAGGGCCGCCACGAAGTCGCCGTCCTCGTCGCCGATGCCCACGGCACGCGCTGGCTCGCTGCCCCGCTGGCGCGGCCGCGCTGAACGGCTATGAAGGGAAGAGCTTCTTTTTTGTAAAAAAGAAGCAGAAAACTTTCGTCCGTCTGGCGCGCGGCCGGCGCCAAACATAAAAAAATCGGCGAACTCTGCTGAGTTCGCCGATTCAATGCGAAAGGCGCGACCCCAAGTTGGGGGGCCGCGCTCGTTTCCGGCTTACGGCTTGACGACGGCGACGCCACCTTCGGAAGCGGCCTTCTTCACGTTGGTGCCGCCTTCCGCTGAAGCCGGCTTCACGTTCATGCCACCTTCCGACGCGGCCTTCACCGGCGGCGGGGTGGTTTGCGCGAAGCTGACGGTGGACAGGCCGAACAGCAGGGCAGTGGTGACGAAAAGGGTCTTCTTCAGCATGGCTTTGTTCCTGTTTGGAGAAAAAGGCGAGAATTTACCGGAGTCTTGTCGATGATTGTCATCGCGTTAATGTGGCCAATCCACTTTCCGCCGCGCTCTATAAATGGTCTTTACTGCGAACCATTCATACCCCGAACCTGGGGCGCGCGGACATTTCAGTTTTTTTTGCCATCCTCAACGCTGTTTGCCCCCTGAAGACTCGGCCATCTCCCGCGGCGTTACACGCCCCACGCAGATTTCTTCAGCAGTCCGGAACCGCCGGTCAGCCCGCCCCTCAGCGTCGAGACCGCGCCTCGGCGTCGCGCTGATAAACCGCCAGGAACGCCCGGCCCATCAGCGAGGTCTCCTGTGCGATGCACTGCGCCAGCACCCGTGCCCGGCTCGCCTGGATCGCCCGGTCCTCCGGCGCCGCGTTGGCCGCGAATTCCGCCAGATGCGCCGCCAGCCGGGTCTGCCCCCCCGCGGCCAGCGCCTCGGCCCGCGCCGCCAGCCTGTCTGCTCCGCCGGCCAGCGCCGCCAGCTCGCCGGCCAGTTCCGCCACCGGCGCCGGCTTCAACTGCGCCGCCTGTCCGTCGAACCAGCCGCCGTAGAGGTGCCACATCGCCCGCACCACGAATTCCGGATCGTCGTACAACGGCCGCAGATACGGCTTCGCCAGTAACCCCGCCGGCGCCCGCACCGCCCGCAGCACCTCATCCAGCGTGCGGCCCTCATTCATCAGCGCCAGCGTCTGCCCCACCAGGCTTTCCAGCAGCGCCGCCCCGTCCTCCAGCACCTCGGCCGCCCGCGCCGCCCCGAAGATCACCGGCCCATGCCCCGGGACCAGCACCTCCGGCGCCAAAGCCTGCATCCGCCGCAGGGCCTGCGCCCACTCGGCGGCATAGCGCTGCACCTTGCGGGGGTTGCCCGCATTCGGGAACATCCAGATCACGAAATCCCCGCTTACCAGCACCCGGCGCTGCGGCAGCCAGACGAACGTCGCATCGTCCGTCTCGCCCCGCCCATGCATCAGCTCCAGCCGGACGCCGCCGATCGCCAGGCTCAACGTCTCGTCATAGACCAGATCCGGCGGCCGCTGCCCCACCGGATAGCTGAACCCCGGCGTGTTGAACTGCTGGCCCTGCACGATGCTGTTGTAGCCCTGCGTCGCCTGGTAGCGCTCCAGCCGCCGGCCAACGTCGCGATGCCCGACGATCCTTGGCCGCGCCCGCCCCCGCGCCGCCGCCTCCGCGTCGATCGCCGCCATCCCCCCGGTATGGTCGACATGCCCATGCGTGTAGATCACCGTATGGATGGCGCTGTCGTCCCAACGCCGGATCGCCACCAGCGTCTTGCCCGCCAGCGCCGCGTTGGCGGTATCGATCAGCACCAGCCCCTCCGCCGTGCGGATCGCGGTCACGCTGCCGCAGAAATACGTGCTGTGCACCGTCACGACGCCCTCGGCCACTTCGGTCAGCACCCCCTCGCTGACCGCCTGCGTCCAGGCCTCCATCGCTGCCTCGCCGTGCCAAAGCCGCTCGAAAATCCCGTCGTGTTCCATGCAAACTCCCCCGGTTCCCTGCCAGCGCACGCCCGGCACGCCAGATGTCCCGCGCAACACGATGTGGTGAATTTACGCAACAAGCCGTTTTGAGCAATTATCCTATATTCCTATCCAGGAGTCAGACATGCCCGGCCCCCGGCGTTCCTCCCGTAAGCTTCAAAACCGATAACGCCGATGCCCGCAAAGTGCTGGAAAATGCACTGTTCCGCTACAAGCTGGCCATGGAGGCGGCGCAACAGAAATTCGGCGGCACCGTGCGCTACGCCTCGCAGCATTCCGTGCTGTGGGGCGCGATGGGCCAAAGCGGGTTCAGCACCGCCGACTGGCTCGGCGTCTGTGCCGGCCTGTCGATCGAATGGCTGAAGGCCGAAGCCGCCGGTAAGGACTTCCTCAGCGAATTGCTCACCACCCGTAACGCGGTCTTCAAGCGCAGCCCCGGCACCAACGCCGATGTTACCGCCTTTTCCAAGCGCGTCTCCGCCTCGCATCTCGGCCAAGGCGATGTGGCCAAGGCACTGAAGGGTGTGATGGCGCCCGATGGCGACGCGGCCAGCGTGGATTTTCCGTTTGTGACATTGTCGAGTGCCTTCCGGCGCGGCGACTTCGGCTACATCTCGTCCGGCACACATGCAATGGCCGCCAAGGTCGGCACGTCGTTTTTCGCTAACACCATCGATTTCTACGACCCCAATGTCGGCGAACTCCGCGGCACCAAAATCGGCGCCATCGGCCCCTATCTCAAGGCCTGCAAGGAAGCGACGCAGCAGGCGCAGGGCAACGCGGCCAGCGCCGCCGACGGCAAGATGAGCGTTCGCAACTTCCGCAAGGTCTGAAACCCAACCAGCTAGCGCGACGCACGGATCAGGCAGTGCGGAAAAAAATCGGGGTCCAGCAAAAAAAAAGCTTGCGACGATGTGTGAATGTCAATACATCTAACGACATGAACAACATCACCCTCATCCCCCCCGAGCTTAAAATCGCCATCGCGGCCCGTGCGGCCGGTGATCGGGCGTTGGCTGCCCTGCTCGAGATGGTCTGTGCGATGCTGCTGGAAATGCAGGCCACCCTGCTGGCCATGTTCAACGCCTGGCGCGCCGGCACCCTGCCGCCGCAACCCTGCCCCGAACCCGCCGTTTCACGGCGTCAACCCGCCACCCCCGCGCGCCGCGCGCTCAGGACCGCGCGGCCACCATCTGCAGGCAGACATCCTCGCGCACCGGCGCCGCAACCCGCGCAACCGCGTGCGCAACCTTCGGTCCGTCCGCTTCCGGATAGAACACCACATCCACACGACAATTTGCCGAGGGAGCGTAGAGCCACACCTGCGCAGTACCCTCGGCCCGCCTGAGGTCGGGCGCGCCCAGCGCGCCCCGAACCGCATCAGGCCCGGAATGCAGCAATGCCGCCGCCCGCACCGGCACCGGCAAACGCGCCCGCGCGCCGTTCGCGTTATCCTGTGCCGGCGGCGCCACTGCGCAGCCGGTCAACAGCATAAATACCGTCAGCCGCCTCAGGCGGACGCCTCGCCAGCGGGGGCAGCGTCGGAAATCATCTCCATCTGCCCGCTGATCTGCCCGCCATCCTCAACCTGCAACCGCCGGCACCGCGTCGTGCCCAGCACCCGCCCGGTGCCCCGCACCGTCAGCGTGCCGCGCACCGTCAGCGCACCATCCATCGTCCCGGCGATCTCGGCCTCTTCGACCTGCGCCTCGCCCTTCAGCAACCCGCCGAGGGACACCGAAAGCTCGGCCGCCTGGATCGAACTGGCTTCCACCACGCCCTCGACCACCAGCCGCTCGGCGTCCTGGATCGTGCCGTTCACCGTGATGCCGCGGCCAACCACCAACGTGCGGCGCTCCGCCGGCTGACGGCCCTGCTGCGCCGGGCGGGTCTGCTGCGCTGGCTGCGGGGCGGGGGAAGCGGGGTAGGGGGGACGGCTCATCGTTTGCGGCTCCTTGGAAAGGGCAGGGCGGGGAGGGACCCCCACGCCAGGGTCGGGCGCACGCCCGCCGGTCGAGCCAATCGGTGACGGGCCGGAGAGCGGCTGCGCCAACGGATCGACAGCCGGCAGTTCCTCGGGCTTGCGGCGCTTGAACACGAGCATCTCTCCAATCCGAATCAAGACAGCAGGCGGTATCACACGCTGCCCGGCCGGGACAAGGCGCGTTGATCGCGCGGCAGATGCAGCACATGCGTCAAAGCCGCGATACCGAACACCGGGGCAACCAGATTGATCACCGGGATCGTCGCCGCCAGCGCCACCGCCGCCCCCTGCACGATCACCGCACCCCGTCGCGCCCGATACGCCGCCATCGCCTGCCGCCGCGTCATCCGCCGCATCGCCACCGGCACAAACAGCCCCCGCCCGATCGCCCAGGCGGTAATGATCCATCCCAACCCCAGCCCCACCCCCGGCAAAAGGATCGCCAGCACCAGCGCCACCACCTGCAACAGCGCCACCCGCCAGACCAGCGCCACCCCATCCCAGATCTGCGCCACCAGCGTAGCCGGCTTCGCTGGACTCAGCCCGGGATACCACCGCCGCTCGACGGCGGCCGCGATCCGGTCGGTAAAACTCGATGCGATCGCACTCGCCAGCGGCACAAACAACAGGAACGCCAGGACCACCGCCGTCGCCCCCCCCAGCAGCGAGGCCAGCCACCCCGGCATCTCCGCCGAAACCTGCCCCACCCCCCACCAGACCAGCCCGCCAACTGCGGCGAACCCCAACGCCGACAGCAGCACGCTTTGCACCACCACGCCGAGGAAAGCGGGGTCGTCGATTTGGCGCAGCGCGCGGTCCAATGGTTCCAGCATGATCCCTCATTGCCGATAAATCGCGGCGATGATAGGGCGATCCAGCATTCCGGAGCACGCCCCCATGACCCCGCGCTATGACATCCTCGGCATCGGCAACGCCATCGTCGACGTGCTCGCCCCCGTGCCGGAGGCGTTCCTCTCCAAACACGGCATGCACAAGGGCGCCATGGCCCTGATCGACGCCGACACCGCCCAGCGCCTTTACGAGGACATGCCGGCCGGCCAGGAAAGCAGCGGCGGCTCAGCCGCCAACACCTGCGCCGTCGCCGCCAACCTCGGTGCCTCCGTCGCCTATCTCGGCCTGGTCGCCGACGACGTGCTCGGCCACGTCTTCCGCCACGACATCACTGCCGCGGGCGTGCATTTCCCCACGCCATCCGCCACCGGCACCGCGCCGACCGCCCGCTGCCTGATCATGGTCACCGAAGACGGTCAGCGCACGATGAACACCTTCCTCGGCGCCTGCGTGAATTTCGGCGAGGACGATCTCAACGAAGCCGCCATCGCCGGCGCCGCCGTCACCTATATGGAAGGCTACCTGTTCGACCCCCCGGCCGCCCAGGCCGCCTTCAAGCGCGCCGCCGCCATCGCCCGCGCTGCCGGCCGCAAGGTCTCGCTCTCGCTCTCCGACGCCTTCTGTGTCCACCGTCACCGCGCCGCCTTCCGCGCCCTGGTTGCCGAGGATGTCGACATCCTGTTCGCCAACGAGACCGAAATCACCGCGCTCTACGAAACCAACAGCTTCGCCGAAGCCGCCGCGTGGGCCCGGCGCGACGTCGCCTTGGCCGCCCTCACCCGCTCCGAATCCGGCAGCACGATCATCGCTGGCGGCGACACATTTGAGATCGCCGCGGTGCCCACCAAGGTGGTCGACACCACCGGCGCCGGCGACGCCTATGCCGCCGGCTTCCTCACCGCCTGGACCAAGGGCCTATCCCTCGACAAATGCGGCAAGCTCGCCTCGATCGCGGCGGCCGAAGTGATCAGCCATTTCGGCGCCCGCCCGCAGCGCCCGTTGGGCAACGAACTCGCCCAACTCTGACCGGCGGCGCGTTTGTCGCGCTTTCCTTTAGCAAGAAGAATGACCACAGAGGCACAGAGGACACAGAGGTAGAAAGCAAGGAGAGGAAGAATCGAGATTAGGGCGTGATGACCGAAGGTGGAGTCGTCGGGTGCCTGAATCACACGCGCAAACAAAGAGTTAGAGCGAGATCGGTGCTGCGGTCGGCACTCCCCCCGCTCTCGAAAATGCAAAAATCTTCAAACCCTCTTTGCTACCCTTCTCTGTGTCCTCTGTGTCTCTGTGGTCATTCTTCTTCCTGCCTTCGCGATCCCGCCTAAAAGTCGGACGGATGTTGCGCACGTCCGCGCTCTCATGGCCGTTGCGGATAGTTTCCCACCAGGGCGATGCACCAGCGGCCTTGCGTGCCCAGCGGCGAGGGCATTTTCGGCACCGCGAAATTGCTGCGGCCG
>CAIRTN010000345.1 GCA_903881515.1 uncultured Rhodospirillales bacterium
CGTCTACGATACCTTGCGCCTCCTGCATGAGGACCCGGAGTTCCAGCAATTCCTCCGCGAGGTCCCCCGCGCCGCCCGCCTGCTGCGCCCGCTCAGCATCGGCCTCGATTACATCCCGCCCGGCACCCCGCCCAAACCCCCGCGCATCCGCAAGCCGCGCCCGAAACCGGAAAAGCCGCGCTGGGGCAAATACACCCCACGGCAGTTGCGTACCTACAGCCCCGGAAAAATCCCCGACGCGCCTAGCCGCGCAGCAGCGGCCCCCGCGCGGCGCAGAAATTCTCCACCGCGGCCACAAACCGCGCCAGTTCCGCCTCGCCCACCGGCAGACTCAGCGCCACCATCCCGCGCCGGGCCACATAGATCCCGCCCGCCATAAGATCCAGGAAGAACAACTCCCGCAGCGCCTCCTCTGCGGCCGAGGCCGCGTACGGCCGCGTGATCGCCCCCAGGCGGAAATGCGGCTGCAGCATGCTGCCAATGCCGGTGAACTGCACCGCCACGCCATGCTTCGCACATACCGCGTTCAACGCCGCCCGCAGCGCCTCGCCGCGGGCCAGCAGCGCATCGGCGGCCGCATCGTCGAAAATCTCGCCCATCGCCACCGTGCCGGCGGTCATCGACAGCACATTGTTGTTGAACGTCCCGGCATGCGCCAGCGCCCCCGGCCGGTGCCCGTCGAACTGGTCCATCAACTCCGCCTTGCCGCCGAACGCGCCAAAGCTCATCCCGCCGGCGACGTATTTGCCCAGCGTCGTCATATCCGGCGTGATGCCATGAATCCGCTGCAACCCGCCCGCCGAATGCCGGCTGGTCATCACCTCGTCGAAAATCAGCACCGTGCCGCTATCGCTCGCCGCCGCCCGCAGCGAAGCCAGAAAATCCCGCGTCGCCGGAATGCACCCGCCGCCGCCAAGCATCGGCTCCAGGATCACCGCGGCGAACATCCCCGAATTCACCAGCGCCAGCGCCGCCACCGTGTCGTTGTAATCGGTCAGCGTCACATCGAACGGCGCATTCACCTTCGATCCGCCGCCGGCGAACGCCAGCACCCCGCCATGATACCCGCCCATCATCGCCAGGATCTTGTCCCGCCCGGTGAACGCCCGCGCGGCGGCCAGCGCCAGCAGGTTCGCCTCGGTGCCGCTATTGGTGAACCGCACCCGCTCGAAACTCGGGAACCGCGCGCACAGGATTTCGGCGAGCTTCGCTTCGTTCTCCCCCACCGCGGCCAGGTTCAGCCCGGCATCGATCGCGCCGCGGATCGCCGCCTGGATGATCGGATTGGAATGCCCGAACAGCCCCGCGGTGTATTCCCCGCACAGGTCCAGGTATTTCTGCCCGTCGATATCCTCCAGATAGCAGCCCTCGCCGCGCGCCATCGCCGTCGGAAACGGCGTGTAGAACAGCACCGAGCGGGTATTGCCCCCCGGCAGCACCTTGCGGGCTTTCTCGTGCTGCGCGGCACTTTTCGGCCGCGCCGTCACATAGGCTTCGCGGGCTTCGGCCAGCGCGGTATCCAGGTCGCTGTTGCGCGGCGCTGCGGGAACGTCTTGCGGGGCCATCTCTGCCTCCTGGCTGAGCTTTTATTCGCTCAGCCTACCCCGCCTTTTCGCGTGACGGAAACCCCGCAAAACCGCCAAACTGCTTCGATGCCCTATCGACACACCATCAACGCCCAGCGTTTCACCTTCCCGGACCTGCGCACCCTGCTGGCCCGCGCCACCCCCGCGCGCTCGGGTGACCAACTCGCCGGCATCGCGGCCGCCACCGCCACCGAGCGCGTCGCCGCCCAACTCTGCCTCGCCGACGTCCCCCTGGCCGACATCCTCGCCCAGCCCGTCATCCCCTACGAAGCCGACGAGGTCACCCGCCTCATCCTCGACCGCCACGATCCCATCGCCTTCGCCCCCATCGCCTCGCTGACCACCGGCGCCTTCCGCGACTTCCTGCTCTCAGCCTCGTCGGAAACCCTCGCCGCGCTGCGCCCCGGCCTGACGCCCGAAATGGTCGCCGCCGTCAGCAAGATCTGCCGCCTGCAGGACCTCATCGCCATCGCCGCGAAATGCCGCGTCACCACTGCCTTCCGCAACACCATCGGCCTCCCCGGCCGCCTCTCCGTCCGCCTGCAACCCAACCACCCCATCGACGACCCCGCCGGCGTCGCCGCCTCCACGCTCGACGGCCTGCTGCTCGGCGCCGGCGATGCGGTGATCGGCGTCAACCCCGCCACCGACAGCGTCGCCGCCACCACCACCCTGCTGCACATGCTCGACACCGTGCGCAGCCGCTACGACATCCCCACCCAAACCTGCATCCTCGCCCACGTCACCACCACGCTCCGCTGCATCGAGGCCGGCGCCCCGGTCGACCTGGTGTTCCAGTCCATCGGCGGCACCGAAGCCACCAACACCAGCTTCGGCGTCAACCTCGCTCTGCTCCGCGAAGCGCACGACGCCGCCCTCTCGCTGAAGCGCGGCACCGTCGGTACCAACGTGATGTATTTCGAAACCGGCCAGGGCAGCGCGCTGTCCGCCAACGCCGATCACGGCGTCGACCAGCAGACCATCGAGGCCCGGGCCTACGCCGTCGCCCGCGAATTCTCCCCGCTGCTGGTCAACACCGTCGTCGGCTTCATCGGCCCCGAATACCTCTACGACGGCAAACAGATCATCCGCGCCGGGCTCGAGGATCATTTCTGCGGCAAACTCCTCGGCCTGCCGATGGGCGTCGACGTCTGCTACACCAACCACGCCGAAGCCGATCAGGACGATATGGACGCCCTGCTCACCCTGCTCGCCGCCGCCGGCGTCACCTACATCATGGGCATCCCCGGCGCCGACGACGTGATGCTCTCCTATCAGAGCACCTCGTTTCACGACGCGCTCTACATCCGCTCCGTGCTCAACCTCCGCCCCGCCCCCGAGTTCGAAGCCTGGCTCGCCCGCATGGGCCTCGCAACGAACACGCCCGACC
>CAIRTN010000346.1 GCA_903881515.1 uncultured Rhodospirillales bacterium
AACCAAGGAATCCTTGCGCCTGAGGCGTAAGCTGGCAGCATGGGACGACGACTTCCTCGTCAGCTTGATCGCCGAATGAAAAGTTCACCCGATTCCCCTGGGCGCGGTTCAGGTCGCCGGTATTTGGAATTACGCCTCGCGGACGAACGCGCGAAACGCGTCATCGGTGATGAAGGAGCGTTGGGTGATCGACTCTGCGTTGATGCGGGCAACGACCGTGTCGAGCTTGGCTTCTTCCAGGCTCAGCCCCAGTTCGCGCAGCTTCGCCTTCACCGCCAGCGGGCCTGATCCTCGCCCCAATCGGAGCGCACGGTGATTGCCAACCAGCTTGGGCTCATAGGGTTCCAGCAGGTCCGGGCGTTCGGCGGTTAGCATCACATGGATGTCCAGCTTCTGCGCGAAGCAGTTTGCCCCGACCACCGGTTTCATCGGCGGGATGACGACGCCGGTGAGACGCTCCATGAACTTCGACAGATCGTACAGCGCCTCCAGCTTGATGCCGGTCGAAACCCCGTAGAGCCCCTCCAACGCCATCGCCAGTTCGTCCAGCGGCGCACCGCCGGTGCGCTCGCCCAGGCCCATGATGGCGACATCGGCGGACGAGGCGCCGGCCTCGATCCCGGCCAGGGTGTTGGCCAGGCCGACGCCGAAATCATTGTGGCAATGGATCTGCACCGGCAGCCCGGTCAGCGCGCGAACGCGGCCGACCAGGTAGCGGATCGCCGCCGGGCGGGCGACACCCATGGAATCGGCCACGCTCATCTGGTGCGCCCCCGCCGCGGTGGCAGCGCGGTAGAGGATCTCGAGAAAATCCCAGTCGGCACGGGTCACGAAGGAGGGGCTGAACTGGATCAGCGGCAGCCCCAGCTCACGGGCGGCGGTGATGATTTCCACCACACGGTCGCGCGCCTGCTCGCGGCTGATGCCCATGTGGCTCAGCTGTCCGTCGGCACTGCGGTACAGCACCTGGATCACATCGACCCCGGCATCCCGCGCGCTTTCCAGCCGCCGCCGCCAGTCGGGTTTGAACCCGACCAGCAGTTGCGCCAGGCGCGCCTGCACCCCGGCCTGCTTGATCGCCTTGACCGCCGCGTCCTCGTCACCGGCATAGCCGACCTGGATCTGATGCACGCCCACCGCATCCAGCCGACGCGCAATCTCCACCCGGTCGTCCAGCCCGAAGGCGATCTCGGCGGCCTGTTCACCCTCGCGCAGCGTGACGTCTTCGAAGGTGATCGAGGCCGGGAGGTCATCGTCGGCGGTCACCTCCGGCAGGAAGTTGTAGGGGCTGGAATGGATGCCGGCGCGTGCGGTCATGGCGGATTTCCCTGTTTGGATCGGGCGATCAAAGCTTCGGTCTAAGGCACATCACCCACGGTGGCGTTGGCTTTTTCCCAGAACTGCGACACGACGATGGATTCATAGGGCGTGTCCGAAGCCGGGTCCTTGGCGTCCTTCAGGAAGCCATTGAGGTTGCGGTCCCAGGCCGATTTGCTGATCGTGCCGTCTTTCGGGATCGCGCCGATCGCCAGCAGCCGGTTCACCACGGCGGTGACATCCTGCACGTTGGCGTTCGGCAGGTATTTCTGCGCCACCGACACCGCCTGATCCGGATGCTTGTGCACAAAGCGGTAGGTTTTCACCATCGCGTTGGAGAAACGCTGCAGGGTTTCCGGGTCCTCGCGCACGGTCTTGGCCAGCGTGTCGAATGCCGAGGACGCGAAGTCGCCTTCCTTGCTGGAGAAGGCGAACAGCATCTTCATCTCCAGTTCGCGCTCGGCCTGTGAGTCGACCGGCGTGTAGACGCTGATGGCGTTCACCCGCCCGGCCTTCACCTGCGGCAGCTGCGTGCCCGGCCCGCTGAAGCTCAGGGTGACCTGGTCCTTCGGATCGGCGCTGTCTTTCGGCTTCCAGGTGGTGGGGTTCACTTCGACGAACCCGTTCTCGCGCAGTGCCGAGATCACCAGCGCCTGCGCCAGCGACGGCGGCTGGTCCATGGCGATGGTCAGGCCCTTCAGGTTCGGCGGCGTGCCCACCGGGCGGTCCTTGGTGACCATCAGGAAGGCCGGCGGCTGGTTCACCGCGGCCAGGAACACCTTCAGATCGGCGCCCTTCTTGTTCGCCAGCGACGGGCCGCCCGGATCGTGCAGCGAGATCAGCGCCTCGCCGGCGATCACCGATTGCACCGCAAGCGTGCGTCCGCCGGCGCTGACCACCTGCACATCCAGCCCCTGCTCGACGAAGAAGCCCTTTTCGATCGCCACATAGAGCGGGAAGAACGCCAGGTAGCGGATCCCTTCGGAGACCAGAACCTTCTTCAACGGCGGGCGCGTCTGCGCCATCGCCGCCTGTGTTCCGACAAGTGCCGCGCTCGCGAGCAATGCGAACGTGGTCCTGCGCAGTATCTTGCTTAGCCGCGTCACGTTTCTCTCCCCACACCGGGCCACGCATGGCCCATGAAAATCATCCCGGCCGCGACGTCACGTCACGTCGCGCCCCGCCATGCCAGCAGCCGGCGCTCGATCCGGTCGACACCGAGATTGAGCACCGTCGCCAGGATCATCAGCGACAACAGCCCGACCCAGACGTCGTTCAGTTCGTAGACACTCGACGAGAAATTGATGAACCAGCCCAGGCCGGCATTGGCGGAAATGAACTCGCCCACCACGGCGCCGGTGAGCGAGAAGCCGATACACAGCCTGAACGAGGAAATGATCCAGGACAGGCAGGATGGCACCACAACCTTGGTGAACACCTGCCAGCGCGACGCCGAGAGCGAATACAGCAAACGCACCAGATCGGAATCCACCGCGCGGCTGCCCTCGTAAGCCACCATCCAGGCGATCACCACCACCACCGAGAAACTGAGCGCGACCTTCATCCAGTAGGTGATGCCCAGGTACAGCACCAGCATCGGCGCCAGCGCGATCTTCGGGGTTGCGTTGAACATCACCAGGAACGGCTCGACGATGCGCGCTGCCGGGCGGGAGAACCACATGGACAGGCCGAGCACGGAGCCGAGTAGCATCCCGGCGACGAAGCCGATCACCGTCTCGGAAATCGTCACCCAGCAGTTGTGCAGCAGCGAGCCATCCAGCAGATAGGCATAGGCCTTCGCGGCGATCACCGAGGGCTGGCCGAAGAAGAACACCGGCAGCACGCCCGCGCGCACCAGCCCCTCCCAGGCGCCGAACACCACCACCACCACGGCGATGCGCCCGGCGACCACCACGGTGTCGGCGTTACCGCGTTTCGAAGGCACGACGGCTCTCCTCGCGGATCTGCGTCAGCACCTGTCGCTTCAACGCGATGAACTGTGGATCGACCAGCGTGTCCTGCGTGCGGGGCCGTGCGATCGGCACATCCAGCTGGGCCTTCAGGATGCCCGGCCGTGCGCTCATTATCCAGACGCGGTCGGCCAGAAACAGCGCTTCCTCGACATCGTGGGTGATGAACAGGATGGTCTTGCCGGACTCGGCCCACACGCTGAGCAGCCATTCCTGCATCAGCGCCCGTGTCTGAGCGTCCAGCGCGCCGAACGGCTCATCGAGCAGGATGACATCCTTGTCGTACAGCAGCGTCCGCATCAGCGCCGCGCGCTGCCGCATGCCGCCGGACAGGGTGCTGGGGTAGTTGTTCTCGAAGCCCGCGAGGCCATAGCGCGCCAGCAGGGGCAGCACCTGCGCGCGTGCTTCGCGTTTCGGCACGTTACGCAGTTCCATGCCGAGAATGATGTTGTCCAGCACCGTGCGCCAGGGCAGCAGCAGGTCTTTCTGCAACTGGTAGCCGACCACACCGGTTTTGCCGGTGACCTCGCTTCCGTCGCACAGCACGGCGCCGCTGCTGGCCTGTTCGAGCCCGGCGATGATGTTGAACAGCGTGCTTTTGCCGCACCCGCTTGGGCCCACCAGGCAGACGAATTCGCCGGGTGCGATGCGCGCGTCGATCGCCCCCAGCGCCGCGACCGGCGGCTTGCCCGGCGTTTCGAACGTCTTGGAGATCCCGGCGATCTCCAGCTTCGCGGTGTCGTCGCCCCTGTGCATATTATTGATGGTGAATGACCCGGCGCTTCCAGATATCGAAGCCGAAGCCGCAGATATCGGCCTGGTCCAGCCAGTGCAGCAGGTGGCATTCCATCGTGTTGGGCGCCTTGCCGGAGGACGGCGAGTGGGTGGCGATGCAATGCACCACGTCGAGCGGCACCCCCTCCTTCAGCGCCAGATGCGCGGCATACATCGCATGCGGCAGGCGCTTGCCCAGGGGGGTCTGCCGATAGCCGCCGTTGCCGTCGAACTCGATCTCGACCAGCTTGCTCGCGTCGGCCAGCAGGGCCGCGGCGATCAGGTGGTCCATGTTGTAAACCGCGCCATGCACCTCGGTGTAGATCCGCGCCACCGCGATCACGCTTTTCACGATCGCCTGGTTGTGGCGGATATGCGGGTAGGGGATGGAGGCCGAAACCGGCACGTCCTCGAGGCCCTCGAACGCGCTTTCCTGCCACAGGCGCTGCCAGATCCGCTCGATCGCGCCGCGCAACGCGGCGTCGCCGATCTGGGTGATTTCCGGGAACAGGGCGGGCACGTCGAGTGGGGGCTTGGCGGTCATGCCGCCTCGCTGAAGTGGAGATGATTCCACGATTTTATCATGGGTTTTTCCATTCTTGCATTCAGGCATTTCCTCTGGCGAACATTAGCGGGACGCTCCGCGACCGCTGTCAAGGCGGCGGACTGTCGCATCAGGCGAATTGGTACGCCGACGCTGTCGTAACCGTTGCGAAGCGCCGCAGCCCTGCCAGTGCGAAATCATGCTCTTCGTCGGTGGCCCCCGCGCTGGCGTCCTCCAGCAGGACGCATTGGTAATCCCGGTCATGGCCCTCGCGGATGGCCGCCGAGACCACGCCGTTGGTCGAGACGCCGCACAGCACCAACTGCGTGATGTCGTGCGCGCGCAGGATCGGCTCCAGCCGGGTGCCGTAGAACGGGCTGACGCGGTGCTTGACGATGTCGAAATCCTCGGGCCGCGGCGCGAAATCGGCATAGACTGCGGTGCCCCAGGTGCCGAGCTGGAACAGCTCGGTTTCGCGCGCGCGGCGGAACACCGGCGAGCGCGGCGGGCATTCGAGATAGCCGGGTGAAAACCCGATGCGCACATAGCCGACCGGCACGCCGGCGGTGCGCGCCTTTTCGATGGCCAGACACGTTGCGGCATAGACGCCGCGCTCGCGCATCTTCACGCCGTAGCTGGCCGCGTTGGGGCCCTCGGGGTGAACCAGGTCGTTGATCATGTCCATGACCAGGAGGATGGATTTCATCGTGGCGCTCCTGCGGCTGTGTTACCGGGCGGATCGGCGGAGGGCTTCGCGGGCGGCGTCCACCAGCGCGTCGAGGCTGCGTGCCACGACCGCTCCGGCGGCTTCGAGGGCAACCACCTTGGACTCCCAGGTGTCGGCATAGGAGCCGATCAGGGCCGCGGCATGGCCCATCTTGCGGCCCGGCGGCGCGGTGCGGCCCACCAGCAGGGTGGCCACCGGCTTGGCGTCCGCGCGTTGGGCGTAGTCGGCCACGGCGTATTCGTCCGAGCCGCCGATCTCGCCGAGATAGACGATGGCCTCGGTGGCGGGGTCGTCGTGAAACAGGGCGATGGCCTCGGCCGCGTTGACGCCCTTCACCGGGTCGCCGCCGATGCCGATCACCGAGCTTTGGCCGAGCCCGGCCTGGGTGAGGCGCAGCGAGGCCTCATAGGACAGCGAACCGCTGCGCGAGATCACGCCGATCGGGCCGGGTTGGTAGCAGAAACTAGGCATGAAACCGAGCTTGGCGCGGCCGGGCGAGATCAGGCCTGGCGAATTCGGGCCGACCATCCAGCCGCCCTGCGCCCGCGCGGCGGCGCGCATCTCCATCGCCTCGCGCACCGGCAGGCCGTCGCCGGGATAGGCGACCAGCCGGCAGCCGCTTTCCACTGCTTCCAGCACGCCATCCAACGCCAGCGGCGCGGGGACGTAGACGATGGCGGTGTCTGCCCCGGTCGCCGCCACGGCGGCGGCGACGCTGCCGAAAACGGGAATCCCCTCGACGTTGCTGCCGCCCCGGCCGGGGGAGACGCCGGCGACGACCTGTGTGCCGTAGGCCAGCATGTCGCGTGCCGAGAAGGTGCCGATCCGCCCGGTGATGCCGAGCACCACAACGCGGGAGGCGGCATCGAGCAGGATGCTCATGGCGTGGTCTCCTGCGCCAGCCGCACGGCTTCGCTGACCGCGGGGCCGAGCGCGCGGTGATTGGCGAAGCCGGCATCGGCCAGCAGGGTGGTGGCGACGTCGCCACGGGTGCCGTCGAGCCTGAGCACCAGGGGTTTTGTCGAGCTGCGGTTGCGCAGGAGTTCGATCAGCGTGCGGGCGACACGGTCCATCTGCAATCCGCCGCCGAACATGCTCACCAGGATGCTGCGCACGGTGGGGTTGCTGTCGAGCAGTTCGAGGGCGAGGCCAAACCCGGCCGGCGTGGGGTTGCCGCTGCAATCGAGGAAGCAGGCGGCATGGCCACCGGCGGCTTCGATCGCGTCCATCGCCGCCATCGTCATGCCGGCGCCGCCGGAGAGCAGGCCGACCTCGCCCTCCAGCCAGACCAGCATCAGATTGGCATCGAGGCAACGGCGGACATCTTCGGTTTCGGCGGCGCGCGCCTGCTCGAGCGCGGTGGCGATGTCGGCGTGGCGCCAGGCGGCGGCATCGTCGCGCACGATCTTGGCGTCGGCGGCGGTCAGACTGCCATCGGCGAGTACGGCCAGCGGATTGATCTCGATGGTGGTGCAGTCCGCCGCTTCGGCCAGCCGGAGCAGGCGCCGGGCGAGCGCGACGATCTGTTCAAGCAGCTTGCGGTCGTGCTCGACGGATTCGAGCAGGGCGCGGAACACATGGGCGCGGAAATTGCGGGCGAGGCCGACGGGGTAGGCGAGGGGCTTGGGGCCGGTTTCGATGTCCACCCCGCCCTTGGGGGCATAGAGCACGACGAAGCCACCGGCGCGGCCGTCGATGACGACGCTGAGATACAGCTCGCGGGCGATGGCAAGCCAGGGCTCGACAAGCACGGTGCTGGGCAGAAGGCCGGAAAAACGGGTGCTCAGGATGGCGGCGGCGGCTTCGCTGACCTCGGCTTCGGAGTTGCAGCGGCGCACCCCGCCGGCGAGACCGCGCCCGCCGCTGGCAACCTGCGCCTTCACTGCGACGGGAAACGCAAAACGCGCTCCGGCCACCGCCGCGGGCGTGGTGATCTCGATTCCAACTGGCACTGCGATGCCGGCGGCCGCCAGCAATCTCTTTCCCCGGGCTTCGTTCAACAGCATGCCGGTTCCCTTCGCATTCTGCGAGGCGTCGTTTCCTTACACGGAATTGTATATAATCAGATCTCCAGGGTCAACATGGCGCGGAGCAATTCCCTCCATGACCTGCGTTTTACGCTTGCCAATTCCGCCGATCGCCTGTCATCATCGACCCAAAGAAAAAATATTGTGCATTCTTTCGCGCGCACAAGGAGGAAATCATGGACGACGTAGAGCCGGTTGGCGACGCTCCCGCAGAAGGCCGGATCACGGATGCGGCGGTCGCCGACGCCATCGCGATGATCGGCATGCAGCTACGCCCCGAGGGGCCATATCTGCAGGACGCCACCGGCGACACCATCCGTAATTTCTGCAACGGCATCGGCGATCTGAACCCGCTCTACCGCGATCTGGAGCATGGCCGGCTCAGCCGCCATGGCAGCCAGCTGGCGCATCCGCTGTTCCCGATGGCGTACGGCTGGATCGGCCGGACCCGCTGGGGGCTGCCGGGGGTACACGGCTTCGGCGCCGGCAATGATTGGGAGATGTTCCGCCATGTCCGCCCCGGCGATCGCATCACCGCCATCGAGCGCGTGGTGGGGGTGGAGGAGAAGCAGAGCAAGTTCTCCGGCCGGCTGGTGATGCAGTATGTCGAGGCGGTCTACGCCAACCAGCGCGGTGAGGTGGTGGCCAAGGCGTTGGGCTGGTGCACCCGCCATGAGCGCAAGGCCGCCCGCGATGCCGGCAAATACAAGGATGTGAAGACTCATGAATACACCGCCGACGAATATGCCGCGATCGACGACGCGATCGCGGCCGAAGAGGAGCGCATCCGCGGGCCGCAGATGCTGTACTGGGAGGATGTGAAGGAAGGCGATCTGCTGCCGCCGATCGTGCGCGGGCCGCTGTCGCTGATGGACACGATGGGCTTCCTGGTTGGCTGCGGGCGTGGCCACACCCATGGCATCGTGCACCGGGCGGCGCGCAAGCATCCGGGACATTACTTCCGCAATCCCGAGGCAGGCGGCGGATTGGAATATACCGGCATCGGCCATCATCGCGAATCCGTGGCAAAGCAGGTCGGCGTGCCCGGCACCTACGATTACGGCCCGCAGCGCACCGCCTGGATGGCGAGCCTGGTGACGAACTGGATGGGCGACGCGGCGTTCCTGAAGCGGGTCCGCACCGAGTATCGCCGGTTCAACCTCATGGGCGACTGCACCTGGTGCAAGGGCAAGATCAGCCGTAAATACGTCAAGGACAACCATCCGCTGGTCGATATCGAGATCTGGGGCGAGAATCAGCGCGGCGAGGTCACCACGCCGGGTGTCGCAACCGTGCTGCTGCCGGCGCGCGATGTCCGCTTCCCCGTGCGCTTCGACGCCGGCGGGCTCGACCTGGACCTGCCGGCGGTGCGCTGAGCACGGTGCGATGAGCGGGGGAATGCTGCCGCTGCGTGGGTTCCGCGTGCTGGAGCACGCGAAGGGCGTGGCGGCGGCCTATGCCGGGCGGTTGCTGGCGACGATGGGCGCGCAGGTGATCATGGCCGAACCGGCGGAGGGCTGCCGGCTGCGCCACGAGCCGCCGTTCCTGGCGGGCGGCGAAGTAAGCGCGCTGTTCGCCAGCCTCGCCTTGGGCAAGCAGAGCGTTGTCTGCGCGCCGGGGGAGCCGGGGTTCGACGCATTGCTGGCGCGGGCCGATGTCTTCATCGACGACACGCCGGTGGCCGAACGCGCCAGCGGGCCGCTCGATCCCGATCGCATCAGCGCGGCGCATCCACGGCTGATCTACGTCTCAGTCCTGCCGTTCGGCGCGGCCGGCGGGAAGGCCGGCTGGAAGGGCGAGGAAGTCACCGTAATGCATTCCGGCGGGGAGGGAAACCTGCTGCCGAACGGGCTCAACCTGGAGCTGTTTCCGGGCCGTGCGCCGCTGAAGATGTACGGAAATTTCGCCCAGATGCAGGCCGGCGTGGCGGCCGCGCTGGCCGCGCTGTCGGCGGGGCTGAGCGTGTCGGCGCTGGGCGGGCAGTTTGTCGATATCGCCGAGCAGGACGTCTCGGTGGCGCTGAGTGCCATGGCGGTGCAGCGGCTGGGCGATGGCGTGCTGGAGCATCGCACCACGCGCTCGTTCCGCTGGGGTGGGGTGTTCCCCTGCGCCGACGGGCACATCGAACTGGTCACCGCCGAGGAGCGGCAATGGCAGGGCCTGGTGCAACTGGTCGGCTCCCCGGCCTGGATGGATGATCCCGAATTGTCGGACCCGGCCGGGCGTGGGCGGCGCGGGCCGGAGGTGAACCGGGAGATCCGCGCCTGGGCGGCCGGCCGGCCGGCGGCCGAACTGGTGGCGGCGGGCCAGGCGGCGGGGGTTCCGGTGGCAAAATACCGCGAGCCGGGCGAGATCGTCGCCGGCGAGCATGAGCAGGTGCGGGGGCTGTTCGCCCCGGCGGCGATCCCGGGCGTCGGCACATTGCCGGTGCTGGTCGCGCCGATGCAGATGAACGGCGCGCCGATCCCCTCGCCAGGCGATCCGCCGGTGCTGGGGGCAAACCAGTCATTGTTGGCCGAGGCTGTGCGATGAAGCCGCTGGCCGGGGTACGCATCACCGACTTCACCGTGCACGCGGCCGGGCCGTTCTGCACCCATCTGCTGGCGCAGCTCGGCGCCGAGTGCATCAAGATCGAAAGCCGGCTGCGGCCCGATATTTTCCGCAAACCGCATCCAGTCTATGGCCGTACCGAGCCTTCGACCTTCGATCAGGTTTCGGCCGGCAAGCTCTCGGTGCGGCTGAACCTCAAGCACCCCAAGGGGGCGGAGCTGGCGCGGGCGCTGGCGGCGATTTCCGACGTCGCGGTGGAAAATTTCCGCGCCGGGGTGATGGCGCGGCTGGGGCTGGATTGGGCCGGGTTGTCGGCGGCCAATCCCCGGCTGGTGATGGTCTCGGTGTCCTCCTCCGGTCAGGTGTCGCCGGATTCCCGCTTCGCCGGCTATGCACCGTTGTTCGGTGCCTGGGGCGGGCTGGGCACGCTGTCGGGGTATGCCGACGGGCCGCCGATGGAGGTGCGCCATATGATGGACCATGCCGCTGGTCTGAACGGCACGTTTGCCGTGCTGGCCGGATTGCATGGCCGGGCGCGGCATGGCCAGGGGGCGTATTTCGATGTTGCCGCGCGTGATGTCGCCTGCGCGTCGATTGGCGAATATCTGCTGCAGGCGGCGTCTGGGGTCGCACCCGAACGTTGGGGCAACGCCCATCCCGGCATGGCGCCGCACGGCGTGTACGCCACCGCCGGCGGGGATGCCTGGGTCGCAGTGGCGGTGCGGGAGGATCAAGAATTCCAGGCGCTGTGCGCGCTGATCGGACGGGCGGATCTGGCCGCCGAGCCGCGCTACGCCAGTGCTGCCGGGCGCTGTGCGGATCGGGCGCGGCTGGATGTGGCGCTGGAGGCATGGACATCGACGCAGAACGCCGAGGCGGCGGCGCAAGCGCTGCAGGGCGTCGGCGTGGCGGCGCATGTCTCGTGGAATCCGCAGGCGATCGTCGATGATCCGCATCTGCGCGCCCGCGGCACGATCGTCGATTTCGCCATGCCGGATGGCGGCACGCGCGCGGTGATCGGGGCGCCGATGCGCTTCTCCAACGCCGAGGCCGGGATCGAACGCGGCACGCCGAAGCTGGGCGAACATGAGGATTATGTGTTCGGAGAGCTGTTGAAATTGAGCCGGGAAGAGCGGAGCCTGCTGGAACAGCAGGAGGTGATCGCCTGAACCGGCGGTCGGCAATGCGGGGAGGCACATAATTGACAGGGACGCGCGCCAGTGGCGCCAACCCGCTGATCGAGTTCAAGGCCGTGCACAAGAGCTTCTTCGTGCGCGGCCAGCAATTCGACGTCGTGCGCGCGCTCGATCTCGCGGTCGCGCCGGGGGAGTTCCTGTGCATTGTCGGTCCCAGCGGCAGCGGCAAGTCCACCCTGCTGAACATGGTGGCCGGGCTGGGGCCGCCGAGCACCGGGGCCGTTTCCTACGGCGGGCGGCCGGTCAGCGAGGTCAACACCGAAGTCGCCTATCTCACCCAGCACGATACGCTGCTGCCCTGGCGCACGGTGGCGGACAATGTCGGCGTGCCGCTGGAACTGCGCGGCATGGCCGCCGCGACACGCCGGCCATTGGTGCAGGCCGCGATCGACGCGATCGGGCTGGCCGGGTTCGAGGGGCATTATCCGCGCCAGCTCTCGGGCGGCATGCGCAAACGGGCGATGCTGGCGCGCACCCTGATCCAGGACCCGCAGGCGATCCTGATGGATGAGCCGTTCGGGCCACTGGACGCGCAGTTGAAACTGATGCTGCAGGCCGAGCTGATGGCGCTGTGGGCGCGGTCGCGCAAAACGATCATGTTCGTCACCCACGATATCGTCGAGGCCATTACCCTGGCCGACCGCGTGGTGGTGCTGTCGGCCAGGCCGGCGCGGGTCAACCTGATCGAGACCATCGCCATCCCCCGGCCGCGCGATGTGCACCGCACCCGCTTCGCACCGGAATTCGAGACGCATTACGAGCGCATCTGGGCGGCGATGGAGCTGGGCGCCCTGGCGCAGGTACCGGCATGAGCGCGACGGGTCTGCGCTCCGAGGAGGCGCTGGAACAGGGCGTGGCGATGCCGCGCCCGGCGTCGCGCGGCGAAGGCCGGGTGCTGCTGCTGCGCACGGTGACGCTCGTCGTGGCGCTCGCGCTGTGGCAGGCGTTGTCGGGCAATCTGGTCGACCCGTTCTGGATCAGCAGCCCGCTGGCGGTGGGCGCAAAACTCTGGCTCTGGATCAGCACCGGCGTGCTGTTTCGCCACCTGCTGGTGACGATCGAGGAAACCGCGGTCGGCTTCATCGTGGGCGGCGTGTGCGGGGTGGTGCTGGGCGGGCTGGTGGCACAAAGCCGCATCCTGCAACGCACGATCGACCCGTTCGTGACCGCGGTCTACGGCATACCGAAGGTGGCGCTGGCGCCGTTGTTCATCATGTGGTTCGGCATCGGGCTGATGCCGAAATTCGTGCTGGCCGGGATCAGCGTGTTCTTTCTGGTGTTCTTCAACACGCTGGCCGGCGCGCGCGAGGTGGATAGCTCGATGGTGGATGCGTTGCGGATGATGGGGGCGCGGCCGGCGCAGATCCATCGCATCGTGATCCTGCCGGCGTCGTTTCCGTTTATCTTCCTCGGCTTCAAGCTCGGCCTGCCCTATGGCTTCGTCGGCGCGGTGGCGGGCGAGATGATGGCGTCCAACGAGGGCATCGGCTTCCTGACACAGAATTCGGCCGGGCAGTACGACACGGCCGGGGTATTCGCCGCGCTGACCGCGCTGATGACGGTGACGGTGCTGCTGGATGCCGGATTGGCACGGCTGGAGCGTTGGGTGTTCCGCTGGCGATAGGATGAGCGTTGCAAACCGGCATGGCGCGCAACAGACGCGCCAGCCTTTCAGGGGAGAGTGACATGCAGGGCAGGCGAACGGTGGTAACGGGGCTTGGTGCGGCCGCGGCGATGCTGGCGGCGCCGCCGGTGTTGCGGGCGCAGGGGCTGGTGAAGGTGGATCTGGCGCTGGGCGCCTTCACCTTTGCCTTTCTGCCGATCCTGGTGGCCAGCGCCGCCGGGCATTTCAAGGATGAGGGTGTCGACATCAACCTGGTGCGCACCGGCGGCGGTTCCAACACCATGGCGGCAGCGCTGGGTGGCAGCTCGGCGCTGGCCTGTGTGCCGATGCCCGACGTGATCCTGGCCTCGAAGAAGGGACAGCGGCTGGTGTGCTTCGCGCCGGTCGCGACCGAGTTCGCCTCCGATGCGCTGGTCAGCAAGGCGGCGGCCGAGAAGGCCGGCATCAAACCGGACATGTCGGTGGCCGAACGGCTGCGCCGGGTGAAGGGCATGGTGCTGGCGGTCAGTTCGCGCGGCGGCGGCACGGATCAGATGTGGCGGCACATGCTGCGGGTGGGCAAGCTGGATGCGGACCGCGATGTGACGCTGACCGTGGTGGCGCTGGATCAGATGTATCCCGCCCTGAAGGCCGGGCGGATCGACGGCTTCAACTCGACATCGCCAACGACGAACCTGGTGGTCGATGAAGGGCTCGGCGTCTGGGTAGCCCGGCCGTCGCAGGGCGAAGTACCAGGTCTTGAGCATTTCCTGTATGCCGCGCTGGTCGCCCGGCCGGATTACATCGCCAAGAACGGGCCGACGCTGACCAAGATCTGCCGGGCACTGGAACGTGCCAGCAAGCTGATCCAATCCGATGCCCGGCAATGCGCCGAGCTGCTGTCGAAGGGGTTCATGAGCCAGTCCACCGCCGATGCGCTGAACGCCATCATCCTCGACCAGCGCGGGGCGTTTCCGGCGAAGTTGCGGCTGACCGAGGCGATGTTCCAGCAGAATCTGGAATTCCTGCGCAACCTGGGCGAGGACGTCGCCGGGGTGAAGTTCGCCGACGTGCTGGACGCGCAATTCCTGCCCGCCTAAGCGTTTTCCCTGCAAGGGGACTGAGATGGAGCATCGCACCAAGGAGGCACAGGTTGCCGATACCCTGCGCGAGGGGATCATCGCCGGGCGCTATCCGCGCGGCTCCCGGCTGAAGCAGGCGGAGATCGCCGCCGCGCTGCAAACCAGCAGCACGCCGGTGCGCGAGGCGCTGAAGATCCTGGAGGCGGAAGGCTATGTGCAGGCCGCGTCCTATCGCGGCTGCGTCGTTGCCCCCTTCGACCTGCGGGCCTCGCAGGAGGTGGCGAGCCTGCGGGTGCAGCTAGAGGTGCTGCTGGTGCGCCATGCCGCGGCACGGATTACCGCTGACGAGGTGCGGGAGTTGCAGGAGCTGTCGCGCAAATACGCGCATGCCGTGCGACTGCAGGACAAGACGGGGGCACGGGCGCTGAATTACCGCTTTCACTGGCGGATCTACGACATTGCCGATCAGCCGCAGACCTCGCATTTCGTGCAGATCTTATGGGCAAAATACCCGTTCGACCTGCAATTGCAGGCGAAGGGCCGGACGCAGCGCTCGGTGGTCGAGCATCAGCAGGTGCTGGAAGCCCTGGCAGCCGGCGATGTTGCCGCGGCGCTGCTGGGGATGCGGGATCATATCGAGCTTGGCTGGAGAGACCTCAGGGATTCTCTGAACATCGAGGCCTCCGCCAAGGGGTGATCCGGCGCCGATCTCTCCCTTCACAGCGGCCGCCATCAAGATCTGAATCGCCACCCCAGCGATGCAGCGCAGACTTCGTCACCTGTGGCTTTGGCCCGCACCTCAACCTACACCCGCACGCCGTCTGATTCTTCACCACAAAGGCGGACTCGCCCGGCCCTGGTCGGGGCGCGCTTGCGTCGCCACACGCAACTCATACACTGCAACGTATCGCGAGCGGCGTCGCATTTGGAGTGTGCCAGACGTGTCCCCAGCCGACCTGCCAATGACCCACGGCCCGAAGGCGAGGAGATGGCGCGATTACCTTGCGCACGCGGCCGGACAGTCGTGGCAGCCACCTCGCGCGGCCCAGCTTCAGGCGCGCGATGGCACGATTTAGCCGCATCGAACTCGCGGCGCTGATTGCGCCCGGCGTGCTGATCGTCACGCTGCTGCTGCTCGCTCCGGCGATCAACCTGCTGCGCTTCAGCTTCTACGCTGCCGGCAGCACCGAGATTGAGGGCGATGCGGGTTTCGGCAATTACGCCGCACTGCTCTCCGATCCTTATATCCTGCGCATCATCGGCAAGACGCTGCTGATCTCACTGGCGGTGACATTCCTGTGCCTCGTCATCAGCCTGCCGATTTCCAATTTCGTCTGGCGGGCGCCGAGCCGGTGGAAGACCGGGCTGATGATTCTGATCCTCTCGCCCCTGCTCGTCAGTGTGGTTGTCAGTTCCTTCGGTTGGGTGGTGCTGCTGGGCACGAAAGGCCTGATCAACAATCTGCTGATCGGACTGGGGATCATCGGGGCACCGCTGCCGTTGCTCTACTCCGACCTCTCGCTGATTCTTGGCCTCACCCATGTGCTGCTGCCGTTCATGATCCTGTCGCTGGTGGCGGTGCTGGAAAAGATCGATCCGCTGCTGATGGAAGCCGCCGCCACGCTCGGCGCCCCCAGCCATCGGATCTGGTGGCATGTCCAGCTGCCGCTGGCGTTGCCCGGGATCGGGGCCGGTACAACCATCGTCTTCGCGCTGGCGATGTCATCCTACGTCACGCCCGCGGTGCTGGGCCCGAACGGGCCGAACTTCATCACCACGCTGATCTACCAATATTTCGTCAATCTGTATGACTGGGGCAACGGGGCGACCCTGTCCGTCGTTCTGCTGATCATCTCGACGGCGGTGGTGGCGCTCTACACCACGCTGCTGTCACGGCGGATCCTCAGATCCACGCGGATGTCCTGATGCAGCGGCTCCTCACCCGTCTGGCGGTCGCGCTCACGCTGAGCTTTATCCTCGCCCCGATCCTGATCGTGATCGCCACCGCGTTCGGCGAGGCGAGTTATGTCCAGTTCCCGCCGACCGGGCTGACGCTGAAATGGTTTGCCGCCGCCGCCCGCCGCCCTGAGTTCCAGTCGGCGGGCTGGACCAGCCTGTGGCTGGCGGCGAGTTCGACGGCGATCGCCACGCCCTTCGCGCTGGCCGCCGCGATCGGCCTGGTGCGCGGACGGTTCCGCGGGCGCGATGCCATCCAGACCTTCCTGACCTCGCCGATGATCGTGCCCGGCATCGTGATCAGTCTGGCCCTGCTGGTGACCTCCGCCGCCCTGGGCGTGCGCAGCGATCTGCGCCTGCTGGGTGCGCATGTGCTGCTGACCCTGCCCTATCTGACACGCTCGCTGATCGCCAGCCTGCTCCGCTCGGACACCTTGATCGAGGATGCGGCCTATACGCTGGGAGCGTCGCGGCTGCAGACATTTTTGATCGTCACCTTGCCCGGTCTGTACGAAGGTCTGCTTGCGGGCATGCTGTTCGCGCTGATCATCTCGTTCGACAACGTTTCGATCTCGCTGTTTCTCGCCAGCGCCAAAAGCAACACCCTGCCGCTGGCGGTTCTGAGCTATGTCGAGTTCAATTACGATCCCTCGATCGCCGCACTCTCTACCGTGCTGATCGTGGTCTCGATCGCCTCGGCGCTGGTGCTCGAACGCGCCGTCGGCCTTCGCGCGGCTTTGGGGAAATAGCGTGGCATCACTGTCGATCCGCTCGGTCAGCAAAGCATTCGGGGCCAACAAGGTGCTGGATGACGTCTCCGCCGAGATCGGCACCGGCGCGTTCGTCACCCTGCTCGGCCCCAGCGGCTGCGGCAAAACGACGCTGCTGCGCATCATCGCCGGCCTGGTCGAGGCCGACGGCGGCGAGATCCTCATGGACGACACCAACGTCACCCGGCTCGAAGCGCGGCGGCGCGGTATCGGCATGGTGTTCCAGTCGCATGCGCTGTTTCCGCACATGACCGTGCTGGAGAATGTCGGCTTCGGCCTGCGCATGCGCGGCGTGCCGCGCCAGGAGCGGGACCGCCTGGCCAGCGAGGCGCTGGCGCTGGTGCATCTGCGGGATTTCGGCCGGCGCTACCCGCAGCAACTGTCCGGCGGGCAGCAGCAACGCGTCGCGATCGCCCGCGCCGTGGTGTTCAAGCCGCGCGTGCTGCTGATGGATGAGCCGTTCGGCGCGCTCGACCGCAAGCTGCGTGAGGCGCTGCAGATCGAACTCCGCCGCATGACGCGCGAACTTGGCATCACCACCATTTTCGTGACGCACGACCAGGGCGAGGCCTTGATCCTGAGCGATCGGATCGCCTTGATGCAGGCCGGCCGGCTGGTGCAGATCGGCACGCCGGCCGAGGTGTTCCGCCAGCCGCAGACCCGCTTCGCGGCTGAATTCATGGGCGTGGAGAATTTCTTCGCCGCGCAGATTCTTGGCAGCGACGCCGATGGCACCGCGCTGGCCTGCGGTGCGGCGCGGCTGCTGTCGCGGGTGCAGGCAAAGCTGCCCGCCGGCGGCGGCATCGCGGTTGGCATCCGCGCCGAGGATATCGCGCTCAGCGATGACGCCCACCCCGTGAACGGCACGAGCGGCGAGGTGCGCGACGTGGTCTATCACGGCAACACCTGGACGATCAGCGTCAGCTCCGCGATGGGCGAGATCGTCTGCACCACACAAGCCGGCGCCGCCGCGAATCCCCCCGCCAATCCAGGCGAGACGGTGCAGCTTGCCTGGCGGCCCGATGCCGTTCTGGTCATTCCCGATCCATGATGTTCCGCAGGAGAGAGTCTTGAACACGTTGAAAACCGCTTTGCCGTCACGGCGCACGTTGCTGAAGGCCGGCGCGCTGGCCGGTATCGGATTTCCCTCGATCGTCCGGGCGCAGTCGAAGGTGATCGTCACCACCTCCTATGGCGGCGCCTACGAGCAGAACTACCGGAAATTCGTGCTGGAGCCGTTCTCGCAAAAGACCGGCGCGCAGTTCGTGATCAAATACGGCGGTGCCGACGAGTGGCTGAGCAACGCCATGATCAACAAGGCTGATCCGGAAATCGACCTGCCGTTCCTGTCATTCCCGGTGGCGATGCGGGCCATTCGCACCACCGGCGTGTTCATGGAGCTGACCCCGGCGCAGGTGCCGAACGCGACCTCGGTGCACCCGATCTTCTATGACACCTATCAACGCAAGGCCGTCGGCTTCAACTACGTCGACTACGGCATCCTGTATCGCAAGGACAAGGTCGCCAAGCCGATCACGTCCTGGGCCGATCTGTGGGACCCCGCGTTGAAGTCGCAGGTAATCGCCCCCGGCCCCACGGCCGGCTCGATGTACGAGCTGGTGATGGTCGCCGCGCGCCTCAACGGCGGTGGCGACGATTATCGCGTCGGCATCGAGGCGTTGAAGCGCCTGAAGCCCAATATTCTGCGCTGGTTCAACACCTCCAACGAGGTCGACGGGCTGATCCAGCGCGGCGAAGCGTCCGTCGCCGCGGGCTTCGGCGGCTTCAGGTCCTATGCGCTGATCGACGCCGGGGTGCCGGCTGAATTCGTCACGCCGAGCGAGGGCGCGCCGATGGGCGTGCTGTCCTACCATGTGCCGGTCAACGCCAAGAATCGCGACCTGCTGCTGGAATTCGTGAATTTCGCGCTCTCGGTCGAACCGCAGACTCAGTTCGGCAACGCCATGCCCTCGGGCATGACCAACGCGAAGGTGAAGCTCGACGACAAGATCGCGTCGCGCATCGCGCCGCCCGACAAGCTGCTGCGGCTGAACTGGGAGAAGCTGCAGTCGAGCTACAACGACATCACCATGCGCATGCAGCGCGAAGTGATCGGCTAGGCCATGCCCATCGCATCAGGCGATATCGTCTCCGGCCATTGCGACCGGCGCTTCCAGCCGCTGCTCGACTGCTTCAGCGGATTGCTTCAGTCCGGCGAGGAACTGGGCGGCGCCGTCGCGGTGTACCATCGCGGCCACAAGGTGGTCGATCTCTGGGGCGGCACGCGCGACCGCGCCAGTGGCGCGCCCTGGGAGGAAGGCACGTTCTCCTGCATGCTGTCGGTCTCCAAGGGCATCGCGATGCTGTGCCTGGCGATGCTGGCAGACCGGAAACTGCTGTCGGTCGACGACCCGATGGCGCGGCACTGGCCGGAGTTTGCCCAGAACGGCAAGGCGGACGTCACCATCCGCCAGGCGTTCGGGCATCTCGCCGGCATTCCGTATGTCGATGGTGTCCGCGAGGGCGACATGTACGACTGGGATGTCATGGTCGCGGCCATCGCGCGACAGCGGCCGGTCTGGCCGGTGGGGTCTCGGCAGATCTACCATTCTTCGACGCTCGGGTTCATGGCCGGCGAGTTGGTGCGCCGCCTCACCGGCCGGACGATCGGCACCTTCCTGCGCGAAGAAATCTGCGCGCCGTTGCAGACATCGTTCTTTTTCGGACTGACGCCGGCCGAGCAGGCGCAGTGCGCGACGATGATCAAGTCCGCCGGCAATGTCGTCAGCGCCGCCAAACGCGCGGCGCCAGACAGCATCGAGGCCAAGATCTGGGCGAGCCTGCCGGCCGACGAAGACTTCAACTCGCCGCTTTGGCGCGAGCGCGAAATTCCCTCGGTGAATGGCCAGGGCACGGCTAGGGCGATCGCCAGGATCTACGGCGCGCTGGCGGCCGGCGGCGTGATGGACGGGCACAGGCTGCTGGACATGGCTTCGATCGCCCCGTTTCTGGTGCAGCAAAAGCCCGATCCGATTCCCCCCGAGGGACTGCGGTTGCGCATGGCCGTCGGCTTCATGCTGAACAGCCCGCCCAGCAGGCCCATGGGCCCGCATCTGGCCACCTTCGGCCATTCCGGCGCGGGAGGGGCGCAGGGGTTCTGCGATCCGGTGTCCGGCATCGGGTTTTGCTATACCACGTGCAGGATGCATGACGGTGCCGATGCAGGCGTGCGGGCCACATCGCTGATCGATGCGCTCTACGCGTCTTCAGGGCTCGACTGAGTGGCGGGTTGGCATCACTGGCGGCTCAAGCTTGGGGGCTGCGACGCGCGGGCTTCGCGCCCAGCAACCTTTGCCCAACCATCCAGGACACGAAGGTTGCGCGAGCTCCGAAATAAAAACCTTTATGATATTCAATAATATAAGTTTTGATGGAATACCCTGCTCCGTCTAAGCCCCGGAGAGGGACCGCCCTTGCAAGGACCAAAACCGGGTTCCTTGCACCTCTGGCACTCGCAAGCGATCGGAGCAAACCTTGGCATGTCCCGGGGTATTCCGGGGGCCCGGTCGGCCGGGGAAATATGACCGCGATGGGCGATTGGAGCGGACAGAGGGGGTCGAACCCAGGCCTCTAACTGGCAAGGCTGGGAGCGGATCCTACAATGGTGTGCGGTATAAGCAAGTCCATGCCGCTGGACCCAGCAGAGGCTTTGCCTCTGTGCGGGCGTTGCTGCTTGAGCGAAGAGACGTGGGGTGCAGGGGACTGAGTCCCCTGCTGGG
>CAIRTN010000347.1 GCA_903881515.1 uncultured Rhodospirillales bacterium
CAGCAGCGCTATCGGATCGGCCACCTTGCCCCGGCGCGTGAACGCCTTGAACGTGCGCGCGCTCAGATCAAGGTCCGCAACCGCACCAAGCCGGGAAATAATCCACGACCAACTCATCGCAGGGAGGGGAAGATTCGACATTCAGACGGAGAATCATACCAAACCGCGTCGATGCAAAACCTTCGATTCGCGCCTATGGGGCGAAGCCCTGGCCGGGGACCGGGGCCTGGGGCCCCGGCTTACTGCCGTCAATTATGCCCATTTCACGACAGGCGGCAGGCTCATCAGGATGGCTTCGACGTTGCCCCCGGTTTTCAGGCCGAAGATGGTGCCGCGGTCGTGCAGCAGGTTGAATTCGACGTAGCGGCCACGGCGGTGCAGCTGGTGTTCGCGGTCGGCTTCGGTGAAGGGGGTGTTCATGCGCTGGCGGACGATGGCGCTGTAGGTGGACAGGAAGGCTTCGCCGACGTCGCGGGTGAAGGCGAAGTCGGCTTCGGCGTTACCGGTGAAATGGTGGTCGTAGAAGATGCCGCCGACGCCGCGGGGTTCGTTGCGGTGCGGCAGGAAGAAGTAACGGTCGCACCATTCCTTGAATTTCGGGTAGTAGGCCGGGTCGTGCTTGTCGCAGGCGGCCTGGAAACCGGCGTGGAAGCTGTCGCGGTCTTCGGTGGTTTCGGTTGTGTCGAGGAACATCGGCGTGAGGTCGCCGCCGCCGCCGAACCAGCCTTGGGTGGTGACGATCATGCGGGTGTTGAAATGTGCGGCGGGGCAGCGCGGGTTGGCCATGTGGGCGACCAGGCTGATGCCCGAGGCCCAGAAGCGCGGGTCTTCGCTGGCGCCAGGGATTTGTTTGCGGAAATCCTCGCTGAACTCGCCCATCACGGTGGAGACGTTGACCCCCACCTTTTCGAAGACCCTGCCATGCATCAGGCCGATGACGCCGCCGCCGCCGGCGTCGCGGGTCCAGGGCTTGCGGACGAAGCGCCCGGCCGGGGCTGGGCCGGGGGCCTCGTCCTCGATGCGTTCGAATTCGGCACAGATGCGGTCGCGCAGTGATTCGAACCAGGCCCGGGCAGCGGGCTTGAGGGCTTCATGCGGCGGCAGATCGGGCATTGGGCGAGGATTCCGGTGATGAAGGGGCGTTGCGGCTGCGAAAAGCGCCACTACTATGCCTCAGCGAGATCACGATGTCTTTTCATACGGCTTGGCGTGCGTTATGCCCGCCCGCAATTGCAACTGCGCGCCGCGCGCGCGGCACTGAGGACGAGCGATGGCCCAAAGCATGACTGCGCCCAACCCAGGCGACGTGACGAAACGGGATTTCCTGAAACTCGTGGCGGCTGCGGGTGCCGCTGTCGGCACCGGCGCCATTGCCTGGCCGTTGATCGACAGCCTGAATCCGGCGGCCGATACACTGGCGCTGTCGTCCACGGTGGTGGACCTGGCGCCGATCCCGGCGGGCCAGGCGATCACGGTGCTGTGGCGCGGCAAGCCGGTGTTCGTGCGCCATCGCACGGACGCCGAGATCAGGCTGGCCCAGGGCGTCGCCAACAGCGCGCTGACCGATCCGGCGACCGACGCTTCGCGCGTCAAGCCCGGCAAAGAGCAGTGGCTGGTGGTGGTTGGCATCTGCACCCATCTCGGCTGCATCCCGATCGGCAACAAGGCCACCGAGGAGCGCGGCGAGTTCGGCGGCTGGTTCTGCCCCTGCCACGGCAGCCAGTACGACACATCCGGGCGCGTGCGCCACGGACCCGCGCCGGCGAACCTCGCGGTTCCGCCCTACGCCTTTGATGGCGACACCAAGATCAAGATCGGCTGATCGCCGTCCGACGGAGCAAACCAAATGGCCGGCCTACACAAGAGTGACTTCAAGAACCCGTTGATCAACTGGATCGACACCCGTCTTCCTGTATTCACCATGATACAGAAGGAATACGGCGTCTTCCCGACCCCGAAGAACTTCAACTATTTCTGGAACTTCGGCGCGCTGGCGATGATCTGCCTGATGGTGATGATCGCCACCGGCGTGGTGCTGGCGATGAACTACACGCCGCATGTCTCGATGGCGTTCGACAGCGTCGAGCGCATTATGCGCGATGTGAATTACGGCTGGCTGATCCGCTATTCGCACGCCAACGGGGCCTCGATGTTCTTCATCGTGGTCTACGTGCACATTTTCCGCGGGCTCTACTACGGCTCCTACAAGGCGCCGCGCGAGCTGCTGTGGATCGTCGGCGTGGTGATCCTGCTGCTGATGATGGCCACCGCGTTCATGGGCTACGTGCTGCCGTGGGGCCAGAAG
>CAIRTN010000348.1 GCA_903881515.1 uncultured Rhodospirillales bacterium
CCCGAGCCAACCGATCAACCGCCGCACAAATAAATAGGTTTCCAAAGGCCCCCGGCCTTTGGCGGGTCCAGGGCAGAGCCCTGGCCTTGCCTTTCCTGCTTACGCACGCACGAAAAAGGCCGGCCACGCGATCTGCGCGGCCGGCCCTCGTCACATCGCGATCATTGCGGCTGGCGCCTACTTGGGCGTCAGCACCATGATCATCTGGCGGTTTTCCATCCGCGGCATCTGCTCCACCTTGGTGGCGAAGTCCATGTCGGCACGGACGCGTTCCAGCACCTTGATGCCGATCTCCTGGTGCGCCATTTCGCGCCCACGGAACCGCAAGGTCACCTTCACCTTGTCCCCCTCCTCGATGAACGACTTCATGGCGCGTAGTTTCACCTGATAGTCGTTTTCATCGATGTTCGGACGGACCTTGATTTCCTTGATCTCGATAACCTTCTGCTTCTTCTTGGCTTCGTTCTTTTTCTTCTGTTGTTCGTACTTGAACTTGCCAAAATCCAGAATCTTGCAGACGGGCGGCTCGGCATTCGGGCTGATCTCGAGCAGGTCCAGGCCGACGGCATAGGCGCGCTGCACAGCCTCGCGCGCGCTCATCACGCCCATCATCTCGCCATTCTGGTCGATCAGCCGCACCTGCGGCACACGAATTTCTTCATTCACACGGGGCCCGTCGCGGGTCGGCGGAGCGGGCAGGGGTGGTCTGGCTATGGGTCTCTCTCCTGTAGCAGTTGTTGGGGTGGCGGGATGATCACACCCCGCCACCCACTAGAGTGCGCCTGTGAGCGTCAATATTCAAGCGCGCGCCAGATCCGGCGGGCTCGCCTCGGCGCGCAGCAGCCCAACGGCCTCGTCAAGCCCCAGCACCGTCTGCGCCTCGCCGCCCAGCCGCCGCAGGGCGACCTTGCGTTCCTCGGCTTCCTTGCGGCCCACCACCGCGATCACCGGCACATGCTGCACGCTGTGCTCGCGGATCTTGGCGTTGATCTTCTGGTTCGTGGTGTCGAGCGTGACCGTCAGCCCGGCTGCCCGCAGCGCCGCGGCCACTTCGCCAGCGTATTCGTCGGCGTCGGACACGATCGTCGCCACCACCACCTGCACCGGTGCCAGCCAGACCGGGAACCGCCCGGCATACTGCTCGATCATGATGCCCAGGAACCGCTCGAAGCTGCCCAGGATCGCGCGGTGCAGCATCACCGGCCGCTTGCGGCTGCCGTCCTCCGCCACATATTCCGCGTCCAGCCGCTCCGGCAGCACCAGATCGACCTGCAACGTGCCGCACTGCCAGTCCCGCCCGATCGCGTCGCGCAGCACGAATTCCAGCTTCGGGCCGTAGAACGCGCCTTCGCCTGGGTTGATGGTGTAGTCCACCCCCGCCGTCGCGCAGGCCTCGGCCAGCGCGCCCTCGGCATGGTCCCACACTTCGTCGGTGCCGGCGCGCAGATCCGGCCGGGTGGAGAACTTCACCCGGAATTCCGGGAAGCCGAAATCGGCATAGATCGACGACAGCAGGGCGACGAACCGCACCGTCTCGTCGGCGATCCGCGCCTCGGTGCAGAAGATATGCGCGTCGTCCTGCACGAAGCTGCGCACCCGCATGATGCCGTGCAACGCGCCGGACGGCTCATAGCGGTGGCACGCGCCGAACTCCGCCATGCGCAGCGGCAGCTCGCGATAGCTGCGCAGCCCCTGCTTGAAGATCTGCACGTGCCCCGGGCAGTTCATCGGCTTCAGTGCCAGCGTCTTATCCTCGTCCTCCACCTTGGCGACGAACATATGCTCGCGGAACTTCTCCCAGTGCCCCGAGGCCTCCCACAGCGCGCGATCGATCAGCTGCGGCGTCTTCACTTCCTGGTAGCCCGACAGGTCCAGCCGCCGGCGCATGTAATCCTCGGCGCGGCGGTACAGCTTCCAACCCTTGGGGTGCCAGAACACGCTGCCAGTGGCTTCCTCCTGCAAGTGGAACAGCCCCATCTCCTTGCCGATGCGGCGGTGGTCGCGCTTTTCCGCCTCGGCCAGCATGTGCAGATGCGCGTCCAGTTCCTTCTGGTCGCGCCAGGCGGTGCCGTAGATCCGGCTCAGCATCGCGTTGCGATGATCGCCGCGCCAATAGGCGCCGGCCACCTTCATCAGCTTGAACGCGGTGCCGACATCGCCGGTGCCGCGCATATGCGGGCCGCGGCACAGATCGATCCAGTCGCCCTGGCTGTACAAGGTGATTGTCTCGGCATCCGGCAGATCGCGGATCAGCTCGGCTTTGTACTTCTCGCCCTTGGCGGTGAAGTACGCGATGCCCTCGTCGCGATCGATCACGCTGCGCACGAACGGCGCATTGCGCGCCACGATCTCGCGCATCTTCGCCTCGATCGCCGGGAAATCCTCGGTGGTGAATGGCTCGTTACGCGCGAAGTCGTAATAGAACCCGTTCTCGATCGACGGCCCGATCGTCACCTGGGTGCCGGGGAACAGCTCCTGCACCGCTTCGGCCAGCACATGGGCACAGTCATGGCGGATCATCTCCAGCGCGATCTCGTCGCGCCGGGTCACGAACACCACGGCGGCATCGGCAGCGATCTCGGTCGACAGGTCCACCAGCCGGCCGTCAACCTTCATCGCCAGCGCCGCGCGCGCCAGGCCAGGCCCGATCGAGGCGGCCACGGTCGTGCCCGTCACCGTCGCGTCGAAACTGCGAACGGAACCATCGGGCAACGTGATCGCGGGCATGTGGCGGCCTCCCTGAGGAAAAACAGTCCCGCTCTATGGCCTCAGCCCAGCGCGGCTGCAACCCTTTCCACGGTCAGATCCGCCAACACGGGCACGCGCAGCACCGCCGGCCACGTCCCGTCCGGCCCGCGCGGCGCGGTCAGCTCGGGGTCGCTCTCGCCGGAGAACAGCACCACACAGCGCGCGCCAGCCGCGGCGGCGATATGCATCGGCCCGGTATCGTTGCCCACGGCCAGCCCCGCGCGCGCCGCCACCGCGAAAATATCCTCCATCCCTGTCCGCCCGGTGAAATCCACCGCCGCCGGGCAGACCGCCCGGATCGCCGCGGCCAAGGGCGCGTCATCCTTGGCGCCGACCACCACCGGCACCAGCCCACGCCCGGCCAGGATCGCCGCCAGCGCGCCATAGCGTTCCGCCGGCCAGCGCTTGCCCGGCCGGCTCGGCGCAGCACCGGGCACCAGCATCGCGAAATGCCCGGGCAACCCCTCGACCACCCGTCCGGTCAGGAAGCTCAGATCGGCTGGTGGCACCGTGGCAATGCCGGCGCCGCGCAACTGGTCCCGCTGCCGCTCGAAGGTATGCATCCGCTCGCGCGCCGGCCCCTGCCGGAACCGGCCGAACCGGGCGATCCCCGACCAGTTCGCCTGCCCCGCCAGCCAGAAATACCGGGTGGAGCGGCCGGAGGTCTGCAGGTCGTAGACCGTGTCGAACCCGGCCAGTTGCCGCCGCAGCCGCAGCAGCCCGCGCAGATCCCACCAGGCCGGCCGCGCATCGACGTCCACGCGATCGAACCACGGGCACAGCCGCGCCAGCCCGGCGAACGGCGCGGTCGTTAGCAGCGTGATCTCCGCCTCGGGATGGTGCCCGCGGATCGCCGCGAACGGCCCGAACGACTGCACGAAATCCCCCAATGCCCCCAGCCGGATGACCAGGACGCGGTTCACCGCAGCAATTCCTCATACACATCAAGGGTTTTCGCCTGCAGCGCCGCCACCGAGAACTGCGCCAGCACCGAGGCCCGCGCCCGCGCGCCCAGCGCCGCCAGCTCCGGCTCATCCATCGCCAGCACCTGATCCAGCACCGCCGCCAGCGCCGCCGCATCGCCCGGCGGCACGCGCCAGCCGGTCTCGCCCGGCACGATGGTCTCCACCGCCCCGCCATGGTCGCTCGCCACCACGGCGCGGCCCATCGCCTGCGCCTCCACCACCACCCGGCCAAACGCCTCCGGGTCGGTGGAGGCATTCACCACCACGTTGGACAGCTTCAGCGCCGCCGGCATGTCGTCGCAATGCCCCACCAGCCGCACCCGGTCCGCCACCCCCAGCCGGTGCGCCAGCTTCTCCAGTTCGGCGGTGTAGGTGGTGCGCCCCTGCGCATCGCCCACCAGCACCGCCATCACATCGCGCCGCGCCATCTGCGCCAGCGCCTCGATCAGCACCGCCTGGCCTTTCCACCGCGTCACCCGCCCGGGCAGCATCACCACCGGCACCCCGTCCGGCAGCCGCCACGCCCGCAGCAGCTTCAGAATACGGTCGGGCTTCACCGCGTCGGGATCGAACAGCGCGGTATCGGCGCCGCGATGGATCACCCGGATGCGCGCGGGCTCCACGCCATGCCGCTCGCGCACGATCTTCGCCACGAATTCGCTGATCGCGATCACCCGGTCGCCCCGCGCCATCACCGCGTTGTAGCGCCGCTTGAACGGCAGATCCTCGTTGTAGACCCCGTGATAGGTGGTCACGAACGGCACCCCCACCCGGCGCGCCGCGAGCCAGGCCGACCAGGCCGGCGCACGCGAACGCGCATGCACCAGCGAGACCTTTTCGCCGCGAATGATCTGCTCCAGCTTGCCGGCATTGCGCCAGATGCCGATCGGCGACTTGGTATCCAGCGGCAGCAGGATGTTGCGCCCCCCTGCCCGCTCCACCTGAGCCGCCAGCCGCCCGCCGGCGCTGGCCACCAGCGCCACGCCCCCGGCCTCGACGATGGCGCGCGCCATCTCGACCGTGCCGCGCTCTACCCCGCCGGCCTGCAACGCCGGCAATACCTGCAAGATCACTGGCTTCGATTCGGGCATGTCCATATCCCCGGCTATAACACCCCCGACACGCAAGGAAAGGACCCCGAATGCCCAAATCCGGCATGCTCGACCGCGGCGACGGCATTCGCCTCGCCTGGAGCCTGACCCAAGGCGACGGCCCGACCGTGGTTTTCCTGCCCGGCTTCAACAGCGACATGTCCGGCGACAAGGCCACCGGGCTCGCCGAATACTGCGCCGGCATCGGCCAGGCCATGCTGCGGCTGGACTATTCCGGCCACGGCGCCAGCGGGGGCGCGTTCACCGATGGCTGCATCAGCCGTTGGGCCGCCGACGCCCGTGCCGTGATCGACCATGCGGTCCCCACCGGCAGGCTGCTGCTGGTCGGCTCCTCGATGGGCGGCTGGATCTCCCTGCTGCTCGGCCGCAGCCTGGGCGACCGCCTTGCCGGGCTGGTCGGCATCGCCGCCGCACCGGATTTCACCGAGACGCTGATGTGGGCGGGCATGACCGCCCCTGTGCGCGCCCTCCTGCTGGAGCAAGGGTATATCGACGTGCCCAGCCAGTATGGCGAACCTTACCGCATCACCCGCACCCTGATCGAGGACGGCCGCACCAACCTGCTGTTGGGCGCGCCGATCGCCATCGACTGCCGCGTCCGCCTGCTGCAAGGCCAGTGCGACGACGACGTGCCCTGGCGCACCGCGCTCGCCATCGCCGAAAAGCTCACCTCAAGCGATGTGCAGGTCACGCTGATCAAGGATGGCGACCACCGTCTGTCCCGCCCCCGCGATATCAGCCTGCTATGCGCCACCGTCGGCTGCCTCCTCGTGTAGAATCGCCCGCAACCCCTCGCGATAGGACGGATAGGCCCAGGCGATCCCCAGCACCTGCTGCGTCCTGACCGACGAAACCCGCCGGTTCTCCGCCCAGAAGCTCCGCGCCATCGGCCCCATCGCCGCCCAGGCATCCGCGAACGGGGTTTCTGGCGGCAACGGCACACCCAGCAGCCGCGCCGCCTCCTCCACCACCAAGGCGGATTCGGCCGGCTCGTCGTCGTTCAGGTTGAACACCCGCCGCCCCGGCGGCATGTCCTGCCGCATCGCCGCCACCACCGCGCGCGCGATATCATCGCGATGGATGCGGCCGAAGGCATGACCCGGCTTGATCACCCGCCGCGCGGTGCCGGCCCGCACATCGTCCAGCGCCGAACGGCCGGGCCCGTAGATCCCCGCCACCCGAAAGATATCCACCGCCATCCGGTCCGCCAGCGCCGCCCAGTGTAGCTCGGCGGCCACCCGGCGCTGCGTCCGCGCGCTCAATGGCGCCGGTTCGCTGTCCTCGTCCACCCACGCGCCGCCCCGATCGCCATACACCCCGGTGGTCGACAGATACCCCGCCCACCGCCCGCCGATCGCCGCAGCCATTGCCGGCAGCACCGGATCGCCCGCCTCGCCGGGCGCCGCCGTCATCAGTATATGTGTGGCGTCAGCCAGGGCCTCCGGCCCAAAGCCAACGATTTCAACCCCCTGCATCCACCGCGCCGCGGGATCGCGGCTGGTGGCCCGCACCGCGAACCCCGCACCCAGCGCCGCCCTGGCCACCGCGGCACCGCTGTACCCAAGACCGATGATCGTCAAACGTGCCACTGCATGCCCCCCCTGTCGCGCCCCGCACCGGGACGGTCTACACTGCGCCCGATGACCACGCGTGGCGCAATCCTGGGCGGGCTGTTTCTGGCTGTTTTGGCGGCCGGCGGCTATGTCGCATGGCCGGAGCCCGAAGCCGTCGCGCCGCCCGAGGAACACCTGCCGATACCGCCACTGCCGCCGCGCCTGGCCGCCTCCGACCGCTATGAAAACTGTCTGTCGATGGTGCCGACCGACCCCGTCGGCGCCGCCGCGACTGCGGAAACCTGGCTCGCCGAGGCCCAGTCCGGCCCGGCCTTGCACTGCCTCGGCCTCGCCCGCCTCGCGCTTGGCGAGGAAGCCGACGCCGCGCAGCTGCTCGACCAGGCCGCACAGGACCCCGCCACCAGCCCCGCCGCCCGCGCCGCGGTCTACGGCCAGAGCGCCCAGGCCTGGATGATCGCCGGCGACATCGAACACGCCTTCGCCGCCAGTTCCCTGGCCCTCACCCTGGCCCCCGACGACCCCGACCTGCTGGTCGATCACGCCGTCGCCGCCGCCTCGCTCGGCGATTTCCAGGCCGCGTCCGAGGATCTCGGCCACGCGCTCGCCGTCGATCCGCAACGCCTGGACGCGTTGACACTGCGCGGCGCCGCCCGCCGGCACCTCGGCGACCTCTCCAGTGCACTCGCCGATATCGACCGGGCGCTGACCCTCGATCCCGACAACCCCGAAGCCCTGCTGGAACGCGGCATCCTGCGCCAGCGCCGCAACGACGCCCCCGGCGCCCGCGCGGACTGGGAACACGCCATCGCCGTAGCCCCGGACAGCCCGGCCGCCGACCTGGCCCAGCAAAATCTCGCTTTGCTCGAAGCCGGCCCCTCGCGCTGAGCCAGCCTCGCTTGACCCCGCCGTCCGCCCGCCTTATACGCCCGCCCTCGCGTGGCCGGTCGGGATCGGCTGCGATCGCACGCACAGGTGACACCCCATGAAGTCCGGCATCCACCCCGAGTACCACGAAATCACCGTCATCATGACCGACGGGACCGAGTTCAAGACGCGCACCTGCGCCGGCAAGGCCGGCGACGTGATGCGCCTGGACATCGATCCGAAGTCGCACCCGGCCTGGACCGGCGTGCAGCGCATGATGGACACCGGCGGCCAGGTCGCCAAGTTCAACAAGCGCTTCGCCGGCATCGGCGCCAAGAAGGCCTAACTCCCCTTCTGCCTGAACTGACTGCAGCGCGCGGCCTCAGCCTAAGCCTCCCATGCTCAGCAACCGTCAGCCGCGCCGCGCGGCCTCTTGAACCAGGGGCCGCGCGAACTATTTCCAGATCACCGGGATGCCCTGATGGGGTCCCGGCAGACGTCGGACCGGCCCATTGCGGGGGGTCCGCTGGAAACAACCTTGCTGCTGCAGGAGGTTCTATATGAACGCCCTCAATTTCTCGCCGCTGTTCCGTACCGCGATCGGCTTTGATCGTCTGGCGCACCTCGCCAACGCCGCCGCCGCCACCACCGAGAACAGCTACCCCCCCTACAACATCGAAAAGACCGGCGAGGACAGCTATTGCCTCACCGTCGCCGTCGCCGGGTTCCGCCCCGACGAGCTGGAACTGACGGTGAAGGAAGGCACCCTCGTGGTCGCCGGCCGCGCCGCCAATGAGGCGCCGCGTACCGAAGTGCTCTACCGCGGCATCGCCGCCCGCGCATTCGAGCGCCGCTTTACCCTCGCCGACCATCTCGTGGTCGAGGGCGCGACGCTGGAGAACGGGCTTCTGCATGTCGGGCTGAAGCGCATCGTGCCCGAGGCGCTGAAGCCGCGCCGCATCCCGGTCACGCTCGGCAGCACCCCGGCGCTGGCCAACGATACGGCCCAGGCGGCATAACGACTGGCTAGCCGAACTTGAAGAAGGCGTCCGCCGCATTGCGGTGGGCGCCTTTTTTCTTGATATCGGCCTCCGCCCGCGCAATCTCGGCCTGTAATTCGCCGATATAGGCCTGCAATTCCGCAACACCCAGCGGGTCCAGCAGCAACGGTTGCAGTCGCGCCGGCTTCGGCCGGGGAAGGTCGTCATCGGCAATCATCGCATGCCTCCCTTTCGCGTGATGATTCAGTCACCGAATAGCTTGACCCAGGCGCGCCGCCCGGTCCATATGCCGCGCTTCCCAGCCTGGCCGGTCCGCACTGCGCCGCGCCGGCGCGAAAGGTTGCACAGCATGACTCTTCCCCTGATGCCCAAGGCCACGGCGGTGTGGCTGATCGACAAGACCGCGCTGACATTCACGCAGATCGCAGATTTCTGCGGCATGCATCCGCTTGAGGTCCAGGCCATCGCCGACGGCGAAGTGGCCCAGGGCATCGTCGGCTACGATCCAATCGCCAACGGCCAGCTGACGCAGAAGGAAATCACCGCCTGCGAAGCCAATGCCGACCTGCGGCTGAAGCTGCTGCCCACCACGCTGCCGCAGCCGAAGCGCAGCAAGGGCGCACGCTACACCCCGGTTGCCAAGCGCAACGACCGTCCGGACGGCATCGCCTTCCTGCTGCGCAACTACCCGCAGCTCACCGACGCCCAGGTCGGCAAGCTGATGGGAACCACCAAGGACACCATCGACAAGGTGCGCAGCCGCACACACTGGAACTCGCCCAATATCAAGCCGCGCGATCCGGTGATTCTCGGCCTGTGCAGCCAGACCGACCTGCACAACATGGTTCAGGCGGCGAATGCCCGCCTGCAACGCGAGGGCCAGGCCGTTCCGCCGCTGCCAATGCCGGAAACCGACGAAGCCGCCTGAACGGGGAGAAGCTGATGCCGCCCCCCGCCAGTGCGCGAGCGGTCAGCTCAGGAGGGGCGCGCGCGCAGGCGCTCCATTTCTTCCTTGAGTCGAAGCTTCTCGAGCTTCATGCGGGTGAGGGAGTCAGCATCGGGGCGGGGGCGCTGGTCTTCCGCTGCTATGCGGGCATCCAGATCGGCGTGACGGGATTTCAGGCTCTCGACGCGGGACTGCAAGTTCATGGTGCCTCCTTGCGCGAACATTCGCTGTTGTCGCCATCCGAGCCTATCGTCGAATGGCAAAGAAAGCGTAACGCCATTGCCGCAGAGAATGCCATGCCGAACTTCAGCCGCAGCAATGACGCCTCGTCCGGACGGGTGCTGCCATGCTGAATGACCGCGAGTCCCTGCTGCGCAAACTGCACGAACTGCGCAGCGAACACCGCGACCTCGACACCGTGATCGCCCGCCTCGCCGAAGCCGGCCCGGTCGACCAGATCCACCTGCAGCGGCTGAAAAAGCGCAAGCTGCTGCTGAAGGACGAGATCGCCTGGCTCGAATCCCGCCTGATCCCGGACAGTATCGCCTGATGTCGCCCCTCCCACCCGCCGCGCGCGATCACACGCCGCCGAAGGCGAGCGGGCATGAATCGCCCGCGCCACCTAAGGTCGGCCTCATCATGGGCAGCCAGTCGGACTGGGCGACCATGCACCACGCCGCCGACATGCTCGACAAGCTCGGCGTCGCCTACGAAAAGCGCATCGTCTCCGCCCATCGCACGCCCGACCGCCTGGCCGACTACGCCAAAACCGCCCGCAGCCGCGGCCTCGGCGTGATCATCGCCGGCGCCGGCGGCGCCGCGCACCTCCCCGGCATGTGCGCCGCCTGGACCACCCTGCCCGTGCTCGGCGTCCCCGTCGAAAGCGCCGCCCTGAAAGGCGTGGATTCCCTGCTGTCGATCGTGCAGATGCCCGCCGGCATCCCGGTCGCCACCCTGGCCATCGGCCGTGCCGGCGCCGTCAACGCCGCCTTGCTCGCCGCCGCCATCCTCGCGCTCGCCGACCCCGCCCTCGCCGAACGCCTGCAAGCCCAGCGCGACGCGCAAACCGCTTCCGTGGCAGACATCCCCACCGACACCCAACCGGCATGACCTCAGCCCTGCCGCCCAACGCCACCATCGGCATCGTCGGTGGCGGACAGCTCGGCCGCATGTCGGCCCTCGCCGCCGCCCGCCTCGGCTATCGCTGCCACATCCTGACCCCCGAACCCGACAGCCCCGCCGCCCAGGTCGCAGCCGGCGTCACCCTGGGCGACTACGAAGACCCCGCCGCCCTGCGCGCCTTCGCCGCCGCGGTCGACGTCATCACCTTCGAGTTCGAAAACGTCTCCGCCGAAGGGCTCGACCTGCTGGCTTCGCTCAAACCGGTCCGCCCCTCGCCCGCCGTGCTGCGCATCAGCCAAGACCGCGTGCTGGAAAAATCCACCCTCAACGCCGCCGGCGTGCCCACCGCCCCCTGGCGCGAAATCACCACCCCCGCCAGCCTCGACGCCGCCATCGCCGCCCTCGGCCTGCCCGCCATCCTGAAAACCACCCGCCTCGGCTATGACGGCAAAGGCCAGGCCCTGCTGCGCCGCCCCGAAGACGCCGCCGCCGCCTTCGCCGAGTTGGAACCGAAGCCCCTGATCCTCGAAGGCTTCGTCGATTTCGCCTGCGAAATCAGCGTCATCGTCGCCCGCGGCCAGGATGGCGCCATCGTCGCCTTCGACACCGTGGAAAACCGCCACCGCGACCATATCCTCGACCTCACCATCGCCCCCGCCCGCATCGCACCCGCCATCGATGCCGCTGCCCAGGCCATGGCCCGCCAGGTCGCCGAAGCGCTCGACCTCGTCGGCCTGCTCGCCGTCGAAATGTTCGTCACCACAGATGGCAACGTCGTGGTCAACGAAATCGCCCCCCGCCCGCACAATTCCGGGCACTGGACCATCGACGCCTGCCCCGCCAGCCAGTTCGAACTGCATATCCGCGCCGTCGCCGGCCTGCCCCTGCCCCCCGCCGGCCGGCATAGCGACGCGGTGATGAAAAACCTGGTCGGGCCCGCCGAAACCGCACTCTGGCCCGAAATCCTGGCCACCCCCGGCCTCATCGGCCACCTCTACGGCAAAGCCGAAGCCCGCCCCGGCCGCAAAATGGGCCACGTCACCCGCTTGTTCCCCCGCGGCGCCCTGCCCGGCGATTTCGGCGTCGCCGCGGCGTTGGGTGTGCTCGGTCGTTAAAGTAAGGCCAGGGGCTCTGCCCCTGGACCCCGCAAGGGGACTCAGTCACCTTGACCCCACATTCCTAAACTAAACACCAACGCCAGTGCAGCGGCGCAGCCCAAAGAATCCATTGGCTCCGC
>CAIRTN010000349.1 GCA_903881515.1 uncultured Rhodospirillales bacterium
ACGCCGTCATACTCGCGCGCCACCTGCACGAAACCGCCCATGTAGCCCTTCGGGTCCATCGCCAGCAGCGCCTCCCCGGAGGACGGCGAGCCGGGATAGAGGAAATCCGACAGCGTGGTGTCGTTCGGCAGGAAGGTCACGGTCTCGTGGGAGAAGTGCAGCACGGCGATGCGCATGATCTTGGTCACCTTGCGGGATAGCTACGGGGATAGTTCACCTGATCCGGCGGACCGGGCGGCGCGGGCGGGCCCTTGCGGCCACAGGCCGAGAGCGTCAGCAGCAATGCGAGGGCGAGCGCCAGTCTCATCCCAGGGCTTCCTTCCAACGTTTGACCTGTGCCGTCACGTTCACCGGCGCGGTGCCGCCATAGCTGGTGCGCGAGGCGACCGAGGCATCGACGGTCAACACCCCGAACACGTCCTGGGTGATGCCCGGATGTACCGACTGCATGTCGGCCAGGGTCAGCCCGGCCAGATCGACACCCTTGCCTTCGGCCAGCGCCACCAGCCGCCCGGTGGCGTGATGCGCATCGCGGAACGGCAGGCGTAGCACCCGCACCAGCCAGTCGGCCAGATCGGTTGCGGTGGCGAAACCGGAGCCGGCGAAGGCGCGCAGGCGGGCGAGGTTGGGCGTCATGTCCCGCGTCATCCCGGCGATCGCGGCCAGGCACAGCGCCCAGGCCTCGGCGGCGTCGAACACCTGTTCCTTGTCTTCCTGCATGTCTTTGGCATAGGCCAGCGTCAGGCCCTTCATCACCGTCAGCAGGCTGACCAGCGCGCCGTTGATCCGCCCGGTTTTGCCGCGCACCAGTTCGGCGGCGTCGGGGTTGCGCTTCTGCGGCATGATCGAGCTGCCGGTGGTGAACGCGTCGGACAGCCGGATGAAACTGAACGGCGCCGAGCACCAGATCACGATCTCCTCGGCAAAGCGCGACAGGTGCATCGCCGAGATCGCGGCGGCCGAGAGGAATTCGAGGGCGAAATCCCGGTCCGACACCGCATCCAGCGAATTCGCCGTCGGCCGGTCGAAACCCAGGGCCTTCGCCGTCATCTCACGATCGAGCGGGAAGGAAGTGCCCGCCAGGGCTGCCGAGCCGAGCGGGCATTCGTTCAGCCGCCGCCGGCAATCCGCCAGCCGGCCGCGGTCGCGCGCGATCATCTCGACATAAGCCAGCATGTGATGCCCGAAGGTCACCGGCTGGGCTGTTTGCAGATGGGTGAAGCCCGGCATCGGGTCGGCCGCGAATTCCTCGGCCCGGCCGACCAGGGCGGCCATCACATCGGCCAGTTGTGCATCCAGCCCGTCGATCGCGTCACGCACCCAGAGCCGGAAATCGGTCGCCACCTGGTCGTTGCGGCTGCGCCCGGTATGCAGCCGGCGCCCGGCATCGCCGATCCGCTCGGTCAGCCGCGCCTCGATGTTCATGTGGATGTCTTCCAGCGCATCGGCGAAGGCGAAGCGCCCGGCTTCGATATCGGCGGCGATGCCGGCGAGCCCGCCCTGGATGTCCGTCAGATCCTTGGTATCGAGGATGCCCAGCTTGCCCAGCATGGCGGCATGCGCCAGCGAACCCTGGATATCCTGCCGCCACATCTTGCGGTCGAAGCCGATCGAGGCATTTATCTCCTGCATCACCACGCCGGGGCCGGCGGCAAACCGCCCGCCCCACTGGATGTTCTGTTCGGTGTTACGCAGGTCTTGTGGATCGCTCACAGGAAAAGGGTCCGTTATGCAGGTTCATACGCGCCGCGCGCTGCTCGCCGGGGCGACCATACTGGCGGGCGCGACGGTAGCGGTCACCGCGCTGCTGCGCAAACCCGCGACCCCGCCGATAGCCACCCTGGTCGAACAGCCCGCCCCGCATCTGGTTGGCCCCGAGGCGCTGCGCCCGGTCACCCCGCCGCACCCGCCGGCGGCGGCGAACTTCCTGACCGAAACCGGCGAAACCCGCGGTGCCGCCGATTTCGCCGGCAAGGGGTTGCTGATCAACCTGTGGGCCACCTGGTGCGTGCCCTGCGTTGCCGAAATGCCGGCGTTGCAGGCCGCGGCGAAGGCGCTGAAGGCGGAGGGCATCGAGGTGCTGGCGCTGTCGTCGGATCGCGGCGGCGCTGCCGTGGTGCGGAAGTTCTACGACACCCACGCCATCACTGCTTTGCCGATCTGGCTCGACCCGAAGGGCGACGCCGCCCGCGCCTGGGGCGCGCGCGGCCTGCCGACCACGATCGTCATCGACCGTGCCGGCAACGAGCGGGCG
>CAIRTN010000350.1 GCA_903881515.1 uncultured Rhodospirillales bacterium
ACCGTGATCCAGTTCACCCTGGCGCGCGAAGACAAGCCGAAGGAGGGCTGAGATGGCACGCAAGCGCTCCCCAATCCGCCAGCTCGCCCTAATCGCCTGTCACGCCGCCCTGATGTTCGGCGGCCTCATCATGGTCATGCCGATGATCTGGATGCTGGTCACCGCCTTCAAATCCGCCCCGGAAATCGCCATCTGGCCGCCCGAGTTCCTGCCCCGCGTCTGGTCCAGCGAGAACTTCACCGGCGCCTTCGAAACCGCGCCCTTCGCCCGCTTCCTGCTGAACTCCGTTGTCATCGCGCTCGTCAGCACCGCCTCGGTGATGGCTACCTCGATGATCGCCGGCACCGTCTTCGGCAAATACAAATTCCCCGGCCGCGCCATCCTGTTCGGCCTGGTGCTGGCCACCGCCATCGTGCCGTTCGAAGCCTACATGATCCCGCTCTACCTGCAGCTCGTGTCCATCGAGTGGATCAACACCTATCAGGGCATCATCCTGCCCTATCTGTTCATGGCCTTCGGCATCTTCCTGATGCGCCAGCACGTCAGCTCCGCCATCCCAGACGAACTGATGGAAGCCGCCCGCGTCGACGGTGCCGGCGAATGGTGGATCCTCGGCCGCGTCATCGCGCCCCTGTCCGGCAACGCACTCGCCGCCGTCGGCATTTTCGCCTTCATCCAGGGCTGGGGCATCTTCATCTGGCCGCTGCTGGTCGCCAACGATCAGCTGATGTTCAACATGGAACTCGGCCTCACCGCCTTCCAGTTCCGCTTCAGCGCCGATATCGGCAAGCTGATGGCGGGCTCGGTGGTCAGCGTGGTGCCGATGCTGATCGTGTTCCTGCTGCTGCGCCGGCGCATTATCGAGAACATGGCATTGACGGGGCTGAAGTGAAAGCTAAGGGCGCAGCCCTTGGAAACCGCAAGAAACCTCACACCCCCTAGATGACGTGCTTCGCCGGCGGGGCTACCCTGCGTGCAAGCAAAGGGAATCACCATGGCCATCCGCCTCTTCGAACTCGCCGGCAGCAACCCCGACCATCTGTTCAGCCCGTATTGCTGGCGCACCCGCTTCTCCCTGGCGCACAAGGGCCTGGATTTTGAATCCGTCCCCTGGCGCTTCACCGAAAACGACCGCCTCGGCTTCTCCGGCCAGAACAAGGTCCCCGTGCTGGTCGATGGCGAAACCGTCGTCCACGATTCCTGGACCATCGCCACCTATCTCGACCTCACCTACCCGCAGAAAACCCTGAAAACCGAAGCCGCCCATCTGCGCTTCCTCAACGCCTGGGCCGACACCGTGCTGCACCCGGCGATCGCCCGCATGGTGGTGCGCGACATCCTCGACATCATCCCCGAGAACACGCGGGACTATTTCCGCAAATCCCGCGAAGCCGCCTTCGGCATGACCCTCGAACAGGTCGTCGAAGGCCGCGAGGACCGCCGCGACGCCTTCCGCGCCGTGCTCAACCCGCTGCGCATCGTGCTGCGCGCACAGCCCTGGCTCGGCGGCGACGCGCCGGACTATGCCGACTACATCGTCGCCGGCAGCCTGATGTGGCCCCGCTCGGTCAGCGCGTTTGACATCATGCCGCCAAACGACCTCGTCACCGACTGGTTCAAAAAAACCCGTGCCCTGTTCGACGGCATGGCAGAGAAGGCGCTGCGCCCATGAACGACCTCTCCGACCTCGCCGCCCGCGTCCTGCCCGGCGGCACCTTCGGCAATTCCAGCCTCAACCTGGTGATCGCCGAGGGCAAAGCCGGCCATGTCTGGGATACCGAGGGGCGGGAGTATGTCGACTTCCTGCTCGGCTCCGGCCCGATGTTCCTCGGCCACAACCACCCCGAGGTACTGGAAGCCGTGCTCGCGCAGGTGCCCCGTGGCACCACCTTTTTCCTCAACAACGAACCCGGCATCCGCCTCGCCGAGGCGATCGTCGATGCCGTGCCCTGTGCCGAGCAGGTCCGCTTCACCTCCTCGGGCACCGAGGCCGACATGTACGCGATGCGCCTGGCCCGCGCCTATCGCAAGCGCGACAAGATCCTGAAGTTCGAAGGCGGCTATCACGGCATGAGCGACTACGCGCTGATGTCGCTTGCTCCCAAGCGCCCCGGCAACTTCCCCTCCGCCGTGCCCGACAGCCCCGGCATCCCGCGTTCCGTGCAGGGCGAAATGATCATCGCCCCGTTCAACGACGCCGAACTCGCCAACGCGCTGATCCGCGAGCATCAGGACGAACTGGCCGGCGTCATTGTCGAGCCGTTCCAGCGCCTGCTGCCGCCCGCCACCGGCTTCCTCGAAAGCTTGCGCCGGATCACAAAACAGCTCGATATCCCATTGATTTTCGACGAAGTTGTCACCGGTTTCCGTTTCAGCTACGGCGGCGCGCAGGAATATTACGGCGTGACCCCGGATATCTGCACGCTGGGCAAGATCATCGGCGGCGGCTTCCCGCTCGCCGCCATCGCCGGGCGCGCCGACATCATGCAGCATTTCGACCGTGCCAAGGCCGGCGAGGAAGGCTTCCTCACCCAGATCGGCACCCTCTCAGGAAACCCCGTGGCCTCGGCTGCCGGCCTCGCCTCGCTCGCCGTGCTCATGCGCCCCGGCGCCTATGACGGCGTCCGCAAAATGGGCACCGCCCTGATGAACGGCATCACCGCGGCGCTCCGCGAATACGGCATCCCCGGCCAGGTCACCGGCGTTCCCGTGCTGTTCGACGTGGTGTTCACCGACGGCCCGCTGTCCGATTACCGCTCGGTCCTGCGCGGCGACGCGGCAATGGCCGCCCGCTTCAACGCCCGCCTGCGCGCCGCCGGCATCCTGAAAGGCGACAGCAAATACTACCTCTCCACCGCCCACACCCAGGCCGACATCGATCAGACCCTGACCGCCTTCCGCGCCGCCTGTGCTAGCGAAGCCGGCGGGCAGAATCCCTGAGGCTCCACACAATCCCTGCGGCGCTGACGGCGGCGCCCAGCAGGACCATCGGATCGAACCGCTCGCCATAGGCCAGCACGCCGACGGTGGCGACCAGGGGAATGCGCAGGAAATCGATCGGCACCACCGTGGTCGCGTCGCCATAACGGAACGCATTGGTCAGGCACACATGCGCCGCCAGCCCGGCAACGCATAGCAAAACCACCCAATGCGCCGATCCCCAGGTTAGTCCGGCCCCCACCCAGGGGCTGCCGGACTGCACGTAATAGGCGATCAGATACATCGGCAACTGCATCACGTTCATCCAGAACATGATCTGCGTCACGCTCTGCGACCCCGTCAGGAACTTCGTCGTGGTGATCTGCACCGCGAACATCACGGCCGCCGCCAGCACGATCAACCCCGCCGGCTGAAACGTCGCCGCCCCCGGCCGCAGGATGATCAGAACCCCGGTGAATCCCAGCGCCAAAGCAACCAACCGCGCCGGCGTCGCCCGCTCGCGCAGGAACAAGGTCGCCAGCACCATGGTCCAGGCCGGCGTGGTAAACTCCAGCGCAAAAACGGTCGCCAACGGCAACACGGTGATCCCATACGCCCAGGCGCTCTGCCCGCCGAAATGAAACACGTTACGCAGCAAATGGATATGCATCAGCCGCGGCGGCGCCAAAGCCGCCCGATCGCGCAGCAGCGCAAAGGTCCCCAGGATCAGGATGCCGCCGATATTGCGGATCGCCAGGATCTCAAAAACGCTGATATGCCCCGCAAGCTCTCGCACACCGATCGCCAGCGCGGAAAAACTCACCAGCGAGCCTGACATCCAGGCGATCACTTTTCGGATGTCGTGCACGGCGATTCCTACTTCGTTTCGGGCAGCGCGAGATACGCCACCAGCACCGCCAGCAATCCGGCCAGCGTCATCAATCCATACGCGACACTGATCCCCGCGGCAGCAACAGTCACCCCCGCCAGCGTCGTCGACAGCGCCGAACCGAACGCCCCCGCCAGCCCGAACAGCGAAAGGCACAGGCTCGCCCGGTTGGTGCCCCGGGTAACGTCATTGGCCATCAACGGGATCATCAGCCCATAAGCCGCCCCCGCCAGCCCGTCCAGCACCTGCACCGCCCCCAGCGCATAGGGATTGGCGATCAGCATGAACAGCAACCCGCGCAACGGCAGCATCATGAACCCGGCCACCAGCACCGGCCGCCGCCCGCGATGCTCGGCCAACTGCCCGGCCAGCGGCGAAAGCAAGGCAACCACAACCTGCGGAATGATGATCCAGGCCGCAATCAGCATCCCGCTGCTCGGCCCCATCCGCCGCGTCATCTCCACCGCCGCCACCGGTAGCAGCGCGCCGGAAGACAGGTTGAACAGCACAATGCACACCGCAAAGATCAGCACCCGCCGATCGCGCAACAGCGAGAACGGATGCGCGTGCGCGATATCCTCCTCCAGCGTCGGTAAGGCGGCATCAACCGTGCGCACTTTCGGCGGACGCGTCAGCCGCAGGCACAACGCCGCGGCAGCCGACATCACCGCCGCCATCACAAACACCCACCGCGGCCCGATCGCGCTGCCCAGCAGCCCCATCGCCGCCGCCCCAACACCGCCGCCGATCGCGGCATAGCTTGCATTGCGCCCCAACCGCAGGCTGAGCCCCGCGCGCCCGGCTATCGCCAGGCTGATTGCGGCAATCGCCGGATAGATCAGCCCACTGGCGCCCGCCTGCAAAATCAGCGCCATCGCCACCGGCAGCCGCATCGGCAACACCGCGAGCAGCAATGCGGCAAACCCGACAACCAGCACCGCCCATGACACCAGCCGCCCGCGCTTGCGGGTGGCATCGACCAACATGCCGGCGGGAACCTGCAGGACGATTGTCGTAACGGTCTGGATCGTCAGCACGATCCCGATCTCAACTTGGGTCCAGGCATGTGTTGCGAGGTAGGCGGGAATGAAGGCGCCAAATCCGGTTTGCGACGCTGCCACCAGGAAGTTGAAGGCATCCAGGCCACGCGAAGGCCCCAGGCGGATCACGGCGCTGTGGTCAGCACGGGAATACCCTCCGCGCCTCCGGGAAACGCAGGGGCGGCGGCAACTTCCTCGCCGCTGGCATCAACGCCAATCACCCAGGTGTCGCCATTGCGCTGAAAGCGCAGCAACTTCCACGATATCGCAATCCTGCGCGCACCGATGCCGATAAATCCTCCGATATCGGCCACTGCGGCGCGCGTCTGCCCGTCGCGGCTGGCGAGAATATCGACAATCCGGCCGATTTCATGGCCTTCACGATCGTTGATCGGCTGGCCCAACAGACTGATGACATTGGCCGCAGGAAAATGCGCCACCACCTGCTCGGCAAGCACAGGGGCCGACATCAGCAGCAGAAGGAATAATGCGCGCGACATCACATGTGATGTCTAGCAGGCAGATCAGTTGTTGTAGAGCTTCATGTTGGCGGTGTCCTTGAGGCTGATCGGCTCAAGCGCCTGAGCTGTGTTGTTGCCCGATCCGGAAATACCGATCTGCGGAATACCCGGCTGGTGCACAACGGCGAATACACCAAGGGCCAAGCCGATCGCGGTCACGGCGATGATCAGGTAGGGGCTGAATGGCTGCATGCTTCACAAATCTTTCCGGTTGGCTGAGTCAGGCACCTGATGATACCGGTGTTGGTAATTAATTGGCTCATTACGCACGGCACCCGAAACCCGGGCGGTTGATCGTGTTCAATTCACGGCAGCTATATCTCAAAAAAGCCGCCAAAATGCAAGGTTTATCGCATTGCGTGCAGTGGTGTTGCGCGTGAGGCATGGCGAAGGCAGCGTCAGTCGCCGCGGAACACCGGCTTGCGCTTTTCGATGAACGCGTTGGCGGCCTCTGCATGGTCGGCGGTGGTGTGCATCAGCGCCTGGAACGACGCCGACATTTCCAGCAGCGAGTCCATCCGCATATGCCGCCCCTCGCGCAGCAGGCGCTTGGTCAGCCGCACCGCGTTGGGCGGGTTCACCGCGATGCGCTTGGCCAGCTTGCGTGCCTCGGCCATCAGCTCGGCATCCGGCACCACCTTCAGCACCAGGCCACAGGCAAGTGCTTCGGCGGCATCGATCATGTCTCCGGTCAGCGCCATCTCACTGGCCTTCTGGAAGCCGACGCAGCGCGGCAGCAGCCAAGCACCGCCATCGCCGGCAACGATGCCCATTTTCACGAAGCTTTCGGCAAATCGCGCGCTCTCGGCGGCGATGCGGATATCGGCCATGCACACCAGATCGAGCCCGGCACCCACCGCCGGCCCGTTCAC
>CAIRTN010000351.1 GCA_903881515.1 uncultured Rhodospirillales bacterium
CGGCCAGCATCGCCTCCAATGCCGCGGCCGCGCGCAGCACCAACGCATCGCCGCCACGCGGACCGACGATCTGCAAGCCGAACGGCATGCCCTTGCTGTCCAGCCCCACCGGCAGGCTGATCGCCGGATGCCCACACAGCGTGACGATGTAGGCCAGGCTCAGCCAATGGAAATAGGTCCGCGTCGGCTTGCCGTCGATCTGCGAGGGATACAGCTCCTGCCAGCTACGCGGGCTGGTGGTGATCGCCGGCGTCAGGATCAGGTCGTAGCGATCGAAGAAATGCTGCCAGCGCCGATAAAGATTGGTTTGCAGCACGTTGGCGCGGGACACGTCGAGCGCGGAGTATTTCAGCCCTTCCTCGACATTGGCGATGATGTTCGGCCCAACATCCTGCGGCCGGGTGCGGACCTTCTCCAGATGCGCGGACAGGAAATTCATCGCCCGCAAAATCTCGAACGCCTCATCGGCGCCGGAGCAATCGGGCGTGGTGTCCTCGGCCACCGCAAAGGCATGGCGGAACAGCCCGGTCTTTTCGGCGAATGCGTCGCGGACGGTGCTTTCGGTCGGCGTGCAGCCGAAATCCGGCGTCAGCGCCACTTTCAGGCTACCGAGATCGAGCGGCCGAACCGGGGAAAAGCTGAGCGGGTCCCTCACTTTCTCGCCGTAGATGGTGGTGGCCAACGGGTCGAGCTTGTTGTCGGACACCATGGCCGAAAGCATCAGCGCCACATCGGGCACGGTCCGGGCCATCGGACCAAGCACGGCCAGGCCCGACCAGCCGATGCCGCGGGTCTCCGAGGGCACCAGACCCGGCGTTGGGCGATAGCCAACGATGCCATTGAACGCCGCCGGGTTGCGCAGCGAGCCGCCCATATCGGAACCGGAGCACAGCGGAGCCATGCCACAGGCCAGCGCCACGGCCGAGCCGCCCGACGAGCCGGCGGCGTTCATTTCCGGATTGAAGGCATTGCCGGTGGCGCCATAGACCGAGTTGCGGGAATTCGCCCCCGCCCCCCATTCCGGCACATTGGTCTTGCCCATGACGATGCCACCCGCGGCCCGGATGGACGCAACCGTGCCTTCATCGGTGGTGGGCACATGGTCACGGAAAATCGGGCTGCCCCAGGTGGTGCGCAGCCCGGCCGTGGCCTCCAGATCCTTGATGCCGACCGGCAGGCCATGCAGCGCGCCCAGCGCGTCGCCGCGCATCACGGCCGCTTCGGCCTGCTTCGCCGTCGCCCGGGCGCGATCAAAATCGCGGGCGGGCATCGCGTTGACGGCATGGTCGATCGCTTCGACGCGGGCGATGCAGGCGTCAAGCAGTTCCACCGGGGAAAGCTGCTTGCGGCCGATACGGGCGCGGGCTTCAACGGCGGTGAGATCGGCGGCGTCGGTCATCGGAAACCTCGGGGCAGGGGTTCAGCGTTGGGTCAGGGCCAGTCGGGCGCCGAGGCCGATAAAGGCGGCGGCGAAGCAGCGGCGCATCCAGATCAGCACGCGCGGACGCGCGAGGATGCCGCGACGCGCCGCGGCGGCGAACACGCCGTAGACAACGAAGACCGCGAAGGTCATCGCCATGAACACCAGGGAGAGTTCGACCATGCGCGAAGTGGCGCCGCCGGAGGCGGGATCCACGAATTGCGGCAGGAAGGCAAAGAAGAAGATGGAAAGCTTGGGGTTCAGCAGGTTGACCAGCACCGCCGAGACGATCACATCGCGCGCCGAGCGGGGGGCCGCGTCGGTCTCGATGCGCAACGCGCCCTGCTCGCGCAGGGTCTGCCAGGCCATGAACAGCAGGTAAGCGACGCCGGCGAACTTGATCGCCTGAAACGCCAGCGCCGAGGCGTAGAGCAGGGCGGAGAGGCCGGTGATGGCGGCGATCATGTGCGGCAGGATGCCGAGCGTGCAGCCAAAAGCGGCTGTGATGGCGGCGCGGCGCCCGCGCGACAGCCCGGCCGCCAGCGTCACCAGCACGCCGGTGCCGGGCGAGGCAACCACGATCAGCGAGGTGAGCAGGAACTCGGGTTGCAGCATGGGCAATCAGGCCTGTGCGCTGGGCCGGGCGGCCATCATGGCGTGGTGGGCAACGATCCAGCCATTGGCCGGGTTGATCGGCTGGCCGACCTTCGCGCCGAAATCGAGGAAGCAGAACAGCAGGATGTCGGCCAGCGTCAGCCGGTCACCGCAAATAAAGCGATTGCTGCCCATCAGCCCGTTGAGCCAGATGAGCTTCTCCTGCGCGATCTGCTTCAGGTCGTCGGCGGCCTGCGGGATGCAGTGGATGCGGTTCTCGAACAGCTTCAGCCCCTGCGAAAAGCGGAAGCCGTTGGTCAGCGGTTCGACGATGTTGAGGTCGATCCGCCGCGTCCACATCCGCGTCTGCGCCCGTTCAACCGGCGTGGCGCCGATCAGCGAGGGGCCGGGGCTCACCTCGTCGAGATATTCGCACAGCGCGGTGATCTCGGTCAGCACGGTGCCGTCGGGCAGTTCCAGGCAGGGCATCTGCCCCGCCGGGTTCTTCGCCATATAAGCCGGCTGTCGGTTCTCGCCACCGCGCAGGTCGATGCGCGTGCTGTTGAGCGCAATCCCGCGCTCATGCGCAAACACCCGCACCACCTGCGGATTCGGGCCTACGGAATCATAGAACAGCATCGCTTGTGCTTCCTAGTAGCCGAGCGCCAACCCATCCTTACGCGGCTCCGAACCGCCGCACAGCACGCCGCGCGCCCGGTCGATCCAGATCGCCTGGCCGCCGCCATGCGGGCGCTCAACCGTCTCGATCTCGTGGCCCATGCGGGACAGTTGATCGACGATGGCAAGCGGGATGCCACGTTCGACCTGAAGCTTGCCCTTGAACGGCATGAGGCGGGGCAGGTCGATCGCTTCCTGGATGTCCAGCCCGTAGTCGAGCAGGTTGGTGAGGAACCAGGAATGGCCCATCGGCTGGTAGTGGCCGCCCATGACGCCGAACGGCATCACCGCCTCGTCGTTCTTGGTGACCATGCCGGGGCTGATGGTGTGCATCGGCCGCTTGTTGGGGGCGATGCAGGTGGGATGGCCGCGCTCGAGGCGGACGCCGACGCCGCGGTTTTGCAGCATGACGCCGGAGTTGTGGGCGAGGATGCCGGAGCCGAAGCCCTCGAACAGCGAATTGATGAAAGAGCAGGCGTTGCCCTCGCGATCGACGACGCAGAGATAGACAGTGTCGCGGTGCAGCGGCATCGCGGCCTCGCCGGCGGCCGGCAGGTGCTTCATCGCCACGTCATCGCGGATCAGGCCGCGCAGCGAAGCCAGATAGGCCGGGTCCAGCATCTTGCCGACGGGTACCGAAACATGAGCGGGATCGGCGACGAAGGCATCGCGGTCGCGATAGCCAAGGCGGGCGGCTTCAACATGGCGGTGAGTGCGGGTAACGCCGAGCGGGCCGTCGGGGGCCGCGCCATAGGCTTCGAGCATGCCGAGGATCATCAGGCCGACGATGCCCTGCCCGTTCGGCGGGATCTGCCAGACGTCATAGCCTTTGTAGCCGATCTTGATCGGGGTCACGAACTCGGCGGCGGTGCGGCCATTGAAGAAATCCTCCTCGGTCTGCAAACCGCCGCGGGCGCGCAAGGTGGCGACGATATCGGCGGCGACCTCGCCTTCGTAGAAGCCGCGCGAGCCCTGGCGGGCGATCTTCTTCAGGGTTTCGGCGAGTTGCGGCTGATAGAACATGTCGCCGGGGGCCGGGGTTCCGCAGCCGGGCAGGAACGGGGTGGAGCCACCCTTCTGCAGCTTGGCGACCGAGCCCTTCCAGTCCGACGAGACCTTGGGCTGCACCGGGTGGCCATTCTCGGCGTAGTCGATGGCGGGGCGGAGCAGTTCGTCGAAGCCCTTGGTGCCGTGCGCCGCGAGCAGGGTTTCCCACGCCGAGATCGCGCCGGGAATGGTGACGGTGTGCGGCGAGGTGTTTTCCATCGCCGTCATGCCCTGGCTCTCGTACCAGTCGATGGTGGCAGCACCCGGGGCGCGGCCCGAGCCATTCAGGGCATAGACGGTTTTCTTGCCGGCCGGGGCATAGAGGCAGAAGCAGTCGCCGCCGATGCCGGTGGAGGCGGGCTCGACCACGCATTGCACCGCGACCGCGGCGACCGCGGCATCAAGCGCATTGCCGCCGGCGCGCAGCACGTCGAGAGCTGCCAGCGTCGATGCGGGCATCGAGGTCGCGGCCATGCCGTGGGTGGAATAGACCGGGCTACGGCCGGGAAACTGAAAATCGCGCATCGAAACCCCCTCAGGAACGTTGGGGGACGCTGGCATGATGCCCCCCCATTGGCAACCCGGCCGGGGCCTGGGACAGTGCTGCAAACAGGATGGATTGAGTCGTGGCGACGATCGAGGATTTCGACAGGATTGATATACGCGTGGGCACCGTGATCGATGCGCAGCCGTTCCCGCAGGCACGCAAGCCGGCGTACAAGCTGACGATCGATTTCGGGGCGGAGATCGGGGTGAAAAAATCCTCGGCGCAGATCACGGTGCATTACGCGCTGGAGGAACTGGTGGGCCGGAAGGTGATCGCGGTGGTGAATTTTCCGCCGCGGCAGATCGGGCCGTTCATCTCCGAGGTGTTGACGCTGGGGATGCCGGATGCGGCAGGCAATGTGGTGTTGCTGGCGCCGGACAAGGATGTGCCGAACGGGGGGCGGATGTTCTGATGGCCAGGCATTATTACACGGTGACGTGGGACCAGTTGCATCGCGATGCGCGGGCGCTGGCGTGGCGGCTGCTGGACAAAGGGCCGTTCAAGGGCGTGGTGGCGATCACCCGCGGCGGACTGATCCCGGCGGCGATCATCGCGCGCGAGCTGGAGATCCGGGTGGTGGAGACGGTTTCGATCGTCACCTACGACGAGGAGCACAAGGGCCAGCCCCAAGTAACCAAGGCGCCGGTGGCGGCCGGCGATGGCGAAGGGTTCCTGATCGTCGATGACCTGGTGGATACCGGCACCACGGCGAAGATCGTGCGGGCGCTGTTGCCAAAGGCGCATTTCGCCACCGTTTATGCCAAGGCCCAGGGCCGTCCGCTGGTAGACAGTTTCATCACCGAGGTGAGCCAGGATACCTGGATCCTGTTTCCGTGGGACACCGAACCGCAGTTCAGCGTGCCGCTGGTGAAGCGGGATCGCGCCGAGGGCTAACAGCCAAGGAAGAACGCCATGCCCAGCGAGGTCACGCGGCCCTACGCGTTGCCGAAATTGCCGCCCGATCACATCTGGGTCGAGCCGCCCGACCCGGCGGCAGCGGCGGGTAGCGACCTGGTGGCGGTGGAACATGGCGACCCGTTCGACCGGTATATCTATCGACTGAAGAACGTGGTGTTCCAGGGGCGAACGGCGCAGCAATCGGTGTTGATCGCCGATACCTGGAACTATGGCCGGGCGCTGTTCCTGGACAGCGTGATCCAGAGCAGCGCCGAGGACGAAGCGCTGTATCACGAGATGCTGGTGCAGCCGGCGATGCTGCGCCACCCCTCGCCGCGCGACGTGTTGGTGCTGGGCGGGGGCGAAGGGGCGAGCCTGCGCGAAGTGCTGGCGCATCGCAGCGTGCGGCAGGTCACGATGGTGGATTTCGACCGCGAACTGGTGGAGCTCTGCCGGACGCATCTGTTGCGCTGGCATCGCGGCGCGTTCGAGGACAAGCGGGTGCGGCTGGTGCTCGAAGATGCGCGGGCGTTCGTGGCGCGCGATGACGGGCGCTACGATGTGATCGTGATCGACCTGGTCGATATCCTGGAGGATATGGCGGCGAGCCGGCTGTATTCGCGGCAGTTCTATACGCTGTTGCGCCAGCGGCTGCGGCCGGATGGGATCGTCGTGGTGCAGGGGCTGGAGTTCTCATTCAGCGACGACCGCGGGCATGCGGCGCTCGCACGGACGCTGCGCAGCGTGTTCGGCGAGGTGCATTCGTATCGCGCGCATATTCCGAGCTTCCTGGGGGCGTGGGGGTTCGTGATCGCGTCGGACTGGGTGCGGCCGCTGGATTGGGCGGAGGCGGAGATCGACCGGGTGATCGCGGAGCGGCTGGGGGATTGGCCAGATCACCTGAATGGCGGTTTTCTCCGGGCATGCTTCACGCATTGCCGGGCGACGCAGTTCGCGCTGTCGATGCCGGGGCCGCTGCTGGACGACGATGTGGTGTTTGTGCCGCCGCCCGATGTCGAGGAAATCGTAACCGGGGCGATGGTGTTTCCGGTGCGATGACCGCCTGGCGGGTCGATGGCGGCGAGGTGCCGGTCGAAGTCGCGCTGTCGGCGGCCGAGGGGGCATATCTGGTGCATCTGCCTGGCGGGGACGCGGCGGAGGCAGAGCTGCGAGGCAGGGTCGAGGCCTGGGTTGGCGGGCAGGAGATCGTGCTGCGCAGCGAGCGGCTGTTGTGGTCGTCGGGGCGGATGGCGGTGATTGGCGGAACCGCGGATCTGCCGGCGTACCGGGCGGGGCTTGAGACATATGACCGGCTGGTGCGGCGGCTGGTGGCGCTGGAGCGGGGCGCGGACGGGCTGTGGGCGGCGGCGGATGGACACGTGCGGCTGCTGCATCGGGTGGGGGCCGCGGAGCTGGCGGAGTGGCCGGCGGTGCAGACGGGCACCGAGGCGGTGATACGGTTGCGCATGCGGTTCACCGAGATCGCGCCGTTGCTGGAGCGGGCGCCGCCGGAGATCGACGGGCTGGCGCGGCGGGTGGTGATGGAGTTCGCGGCGATGGCGGACATGCCGCACCGGCTGGAACAGCTGGACGAGCGGATCGATGTGCTGGCGGAGCTGTATGAAAGCGCGAACGACCGGCTGTCGGAATTCAGCCATTTCCACCGCGAGTTCCGGCTGGAATGGCTGATCGTGGCGGTGCTGGGAGTGGAGTGCGTGCTGACGCTGCTGGGGCTATTCTATTAGACCGGGTGGAAGCTATTGAGGATGTGCTCGGTCAGTTCGCTGGCGCGGCCCTTCTCGAACGCGCCGGGAGCGCCGTAGACCAGGACCATGATGATTGCCGCCTTGCCGCCGGGATCAACGGCCAGGGCATGGAACCGCACGACGTCGCCCTCGTCAGTACCGGTGCCGGCGATGCGCCGTGCGTTGAGGCCGCGATGCTTGAGGGGTGTGTCGGTTTCGACCTTCATGGTGTCGAGCTCGTCGTCGATGAAATCGAGCACGTCTTCGTCGGTCAGGTCAGCGTCGGGGTCGTCCAGCGGGCCGGCGAGGACATCGACATTGCCCTGCGGGTTCTCGGCGGTGAGGCGGGCACCGTCCAGCTTCGGCGGCCAGGCGGGCGGGAGCCAGAGCGCGAAATGGCCCTGGGCGTGGGTCAGGTCGTCAGCGGCGGCGGGCAGCGCGAGCGCGGCGCCGGCGACGGCGAGGAGCAGGCGGCGGGTGGGGTGCTGCGCGGACATGGCGCCCTCCGGTTTGTGCCGGAGGGGAGGTTAGACCGAAATGCGCGCAAAAGGGGAGTGGAACGTGATCGCCCCCTCCCCTCCCCGTGTCAGATGCGCTCGCTCGCCGCAATCGCGATGCGGCAGCCGGCTTTGATCAGGCCGGAGAGGACGCGATAGCCGGGGGTTAGTTCGGCTTCGTTGGCGAGGCCGATGTCGCGGTGTTCGAGTTCCTCGGCGCGGAACACCTCGATGGTGTCGCGCAATGCGGCTTCGCTGTCGGGCAGGCGGGCGGTCTGGGCGGCGTAGTGTTCGTCGATGGCTTCCTCGACGGCGACGGTGCAGGCCATCGCGGCGCGGGTGCCCATGGCGGCGGTGATGGCGCCGAGGGCGAAGCCGGCGACGTGCCAGAACGGGATCAGCACGGTGGGGCGGACGCGGCGTTTGGCGATCAGGGCCGCGAAGGTATCGAGATGGACCTGTTCCTGTTCCTGCATGTGCCTGATCATCTCGGCCTTGTCGGTTTTGCCGAGGACGGCCAGCTGGCCCTGGTAGATGCGTTTGGCACCGTATTCGCCGGCGTGATCGACGCGGATGATGCGGGCAATGTCTTCGGCGGCGGTGGGTTCGCCAGGCATGGCGGCGGGCTGGGTCATGGCGCGGTCCTTCTGGTCTGCCAGAGGAAGGTGGAGAGGGCGGCGGCGAGGGCAAAGCCGTAGAGCATGTTCATCGCGGCGAAGGACAGCGGCAACCCGTTGATCAGGTAGGTCGGCTCGTCGCAGGGCTTGGCGGGTTTGTCGGGCATGCGGGCGAGGCGATCGGCGATGCTGAGGCCGGCGAGGTTGGGGGCGGCGCATTGCGGCAGCGGGCTGGGCCAGTATTTATGCTCGACGCCGACATGCACGAAGCCGATGCCGGCGCCGGCGAGCAGCACCAGCACCATCAGACCGGCGGTGAGGCGGGCGAGATGACGCGGCAGCACGGCGCCGGCAATGCCGAGCACCACAGTAATACGGTAGGGCCAGCGTTCGACCAGGCAAAGCGCGCAGGGCACCACGCCGCCCCAGGTTTCGGCGGCCAGCACGGTGGCGACGGCGACGCCGGCGGCGAGGGCGACGAGCAACAGCGCAAGGCGCAAGCGGGGGACCATCATTTCCCCGGTATCGCGCCTCAGCGCCCAATCCGCAAGCGCGCGCCGTCGCTGCAGGCTGGTGGATGAAGTTTTTTGGTTCTTTTGTTCACAAAAGAACAGAAGAACCTTCTTTTTTGAAAAAAAGAAGCAAAAAACTTTTGTCCATAAAAAAGGGCGCCATCCCTTGCAGGATGACGCCCTGAATCAGCGAAGAAGATTAGGCGCTCTTCTTCATGATTTCTTCGGCCACGTTGCGCGGGACCGGGTCGTAGTGGTGGAACTGCATGGTGAAGGACGCGCGGCCCTTCGTCATGCTGCGCAGGTCGGAGATGTAGCCGAACATTTCCTTCAGGGGCACGTGGGCGCGCACCATGACGGTGGAGCCGGCGCTTTCCTGGTTCTGGATCTGGCCGCGACGGCGGTTGAGATCGCCGACGACGTCGCCGACATGGTCGTGCGGGGTGGTGACCTCGACGTCCATGATCGGTTCCAGAATGATCGGGGTGGCCTTCTTCATGCCTTCGCGGAAGCAGGCCTTGGCGGCGATTTCGAACGCCAGCGCGCTCGAGTCGACGTCGTGGTACTTGCCGTCAACCAGGGAGTATTTGAAGTCGACCGTGGGGAAGCCGGCGAGCACGCCGGTTTCGCACTGGTTCTTGATGCCCTTTTCCACCGCGGGGATGTATTCGCGGGGCACCGTGCCGCCGACGACCTTGTTCTCGAACACAATGCCCGAGTTGCGCTCGGTGGGTTCGAACAGGATCTTCACTTCGGCGTACTGGCCGGAACCGCCGGTCTGCTTCTTGTGGGTGTAGGTCTCGGTGTGGGCCTTGCTGATGGTCTCACGATAGGCCACCTGCGGCGCGCCGATATTGGCGTCGACGCCGTATTCGCGCTTCAGGCGGTCGATGATGATTTCCAGGTGCAGTTCGCCCATGCCGGACAGAATGGTCTGGCC
>CAIRTN010000352.1 GCA_903881515.1 uncultured Rhodospirillales bacterium
GCCGAACGCGCATCGGCCTCATCCTTCGGCAGCAAAGCCAGCCGGATCGCCATCTGCAACGCCGGGATCTTGACCTTCAGTTCCCGCAGCTCTTCCTCGGCGAGGTCCCGCATATCGGGATCATCCAGCATCGCCTCGGCATCCTCGGCCTGCTGCTCGGCGGCACGCAACTCGTCGATCCGGCTGACGATCGGGTCGATCTCCGCCAGCTCCTTCGACGCCTTGACATAGGCCTCGCCGGAAAGCGCCTCGCCGAGCATGGACCGCAGCTCATCGGCACGCGCGATGATGCGGTCGAAGTTGAGGTTCAGGCTCATTTGAGTTTGGCTACAAGCTCCGCCAACGGCACTTCCGCCTGTTCGCCAGTCGTCAGGTTCTTCAACTGCGCAACCCCACGGGCGATCTCGGTCTCCCCCAGAATCACCGCGGCCCGCGCGCCAGTCTTGTTGGCCCGCTCCATCCGGCGCTTCAGGTTGCCGCGATACCCGATCTCCGCCCGGATGCCCGCGGCCCGCAGGCTCTGCAACACATCCAGCGCCGCCCCCTCGGCCGCCTCGCCAGCAGGGATCAGCACCACCGAAGCCGGCGCCGCCGGCGGATTGGCCATCAGCATCGCCAGCCGCTCGACCCCGGCCGCCCAGCCGACGCAAGGCGTATGCGGCCCGCCCATCTCCTCCACCAGCCCGTCATACCGCCCGCCACCGAGCACGGTACCCTGGCTGCCGAGCGCGGTGGTGACGAATTCGAACGCGGTATGGCTGTAATAATCCAACCCGCGCACGATGCGCGGATTCTCCTTGTACGGCACGGCGAAGCGGATGAGATGCGCCTGCAGCGTCTCATAGAACCGCCGCGCCTCGTCGGTCAGATACGGCGCGATGGTCGGCGCCCCGGCAACGATCCGCCGGTCGCCCTCGTCCTTGCTGTCCAGGATGCGCATCGGGTTGCGCTCCAGCCGGGTCAGGCTGTCCTCGGACAGATTGGCCTTGTGGTCGGAGAAATAGCCGATCAGCGCGGTCCGGTAGGCATCCCGGCTCGCCTTGTCGCCCAGCGTGTTCAACTCAAGGATGGTGTCGTGCGCCACGCCGAGTTCGTTGAGGATGGCCCAGCCGCAGGCAATCACCTCGGCATCGGCCAGCGGCGAATCGGAGCCCAGCACCTCGACATCGATCTGATGGAACTGCCGGTAGCGCCCCTTCTGCGGCCGCTCATAGCGGAACATCGGCCCGGTATAGAACACCTTCTGCGGCAGCGACTGGGTCAACCCGTTGCTCACCAGCGCCCGGCAGATCCCCGCCGTCGCCTCCGGCCGCAGCGTCAGGCTTTCGCCGCCGCGATCGGAGAACGAATACATCTCCTTCATCACCACGTCGGACGTATCGCCCAGACCACGGGCGAACACCCCGGTTTCCTCGAAGATCGGCGTCGACCACTCGTCAAAGCCATAGGTCGCGGCCAGGCGGCGGGCGGTCTCGACGACATGAAAATGCCGGCGCGCGTCCTCGCCGATCAGGTCGCGCGTGCCGCGGACCGGTTGGGGAGCACTCATGCGGCTGCCTGCTTCTCCGCCTGGATCGCGGCAACCTTGGCCTCGACCAGTTCAACGATATGATCGATCATCCCATCAGCGCCGGTGGTATGGTCGGTCTTCCCGGCCGCATACACCATATGCTTGCCGGCGCCGCCGCCGGTGACGCCGATATCGGTCATCAGCGCCTCGCCCGGCCCGTTCACCACGCAGCCGATGATCGACAGCGTCATCGGCGTCTCGATATAGGCGAGGCGTTCCTCCAGCGTGGCCACCGTCTCGATCACATTGAACCCCTGCCGCGCGCAGGACGGGCAGGAGATGATCTTCACCCCACGGTGACGGATGCCGAGCGACTTCAGGATCTCCCAGCCGACATGCACCTCTTCCTCCGGCTCCGCCGACAGCGAAACCCGCACGGTATCGCCGACGCCGGCCCACAGCAGATTGCCCAGGCCGATCGCGCTCTTCACCGTGCCGGTCCGCTTGCCGCCGGCCTCGGTGATGCCGATATGCAGCGGGTGATCGCACACCTCGGCAAGCTGGTTGTAGGCAGCAACCGCGAGGAAAACGTCGGATGCCTTCACGCTGATCTTGAATTCATGGAAATCGTGATCCTGCAGGATCTTGGCGTGCTCCAGCGCGGATTCGACCAGCGCATCCGGGTTGGGCTCGCCGTATTTCTCCAGCAGATGCTTCTCCAGCGACCCGGCGTTGACGCCGATGCGCATGGAGCAGTTATGGTCCCGCGCCGCCTTGATCACGTCGCGCACCCGCTCGGCGCTGCCGATATTGCCCGGGTTGATGCGCAGGCAGGCAGCGCCCGACTGCGCGGCCTCGATGGCGCGGCGGTAATGGAAATGGATATCGGCGACCACGGGCACCTTCACCTGGCGGATGATGTCCTTCAGCGCCAGCGCGCTTTCCTGGTCCGGGCAGGACACACGTACGATATCGACCCCGGCGCGCTCGGCGCGCTGGATCTGCGCCACCGTGGCCGCGACGTCTGTCGTCGGCGTGTTGGTCATGGTCTGCACGGTGATCGGGGCACCGCCGCCGACCGGGACGTTGCCGACATGGATCTGCCGCGACTTGCGGCGTTCGATGTGCTGGTACGGACGGTAGCTCATGGCAGCGGGCTCCAGGGCGGGTTCGGTACGCAAAGCGCGGTATGCGCCACCGGGTTGGATTTGCGCAACAGATGGGGACGGATGGCCGCGTTGCTACTGCGCGCGCGGCGCGGCCCGGGCCGGGGTGGTGGCCACGACCGCGGCGGCCGGCACGGTCTTGGTATCCTTGATCGTGTCCGGGTCGATGGCGACATCGCGGCGAACGACGCCGTCGGCGCCAAAATTACCGATCGGCGTGCCATCCAGCAGCATTTCGGTGCCACCGGCATTGCCCGTGGTCACCAGCGTCACCCCGCGGGCAGGGAACGGCCAGGTTTCACCGGCCCGCAGCACGCGGCTGACCAGAATCGCGCCCTGCTTGTCGCGCACCTGCAACCAGCTATCGGCGCGGGCACGCAGCATCAGGCCCGCGGTCTCAGCCGCCGGAGCAGCCGACGAAATCGCCGGCGGAGCGACCGGTGGAGCTTCCTGGGCCACCATCGCCTGGGTCGGAGAGGAGAGAGTCCGCACCGGGGCAGGGGCCTCGGCGACCGGCGTGGGGGCGGCTGCTTGCACCGGCTCAGGCCGGTGTGGCGGTTCGGCGAGAATGGCAAGCCGGTCGGGCACCGGTATCACAGGCACCTGTCCTGGGCGATCGCCGCTCATCCGATACCAGCCGACATACGCGGCGATGCAGACGGCCAACCCCACCAGCACCAGCGCCCCCGCCGGCACGCCGCGCTCGGGCACCGGGGCGGGGAAGGCGAGCGGCGTCTTACGGTTGACCTCGGCCGCCTCGGCACGGAAACGGCGGGCCATTTCGTCGGGGTCGAGGCCAAGCGCCTGGGCATAGGTTCGCACAAAACCCACGGCATAGGCATTGCCCGGCAGGTCGGCGATGCGGCCGCACTCGATCGATTCAAGGAAAGGCTGGCGGATGCGCAGATGCTTGGCGATATCAGGCAGGGTCCACCCCAGACGCTCCCGCGCGGCGCGCAGATCGGCACCGGTGCGCGAGGCAATGGGATGGCCACGCTCATCGGCCGACGACAACATCGCTTCCGCTTCCGACAGGGTCGACCTGCGATCGTGCAGCACGTCCATGCATTCCTGAAATAACTAGTCTTGCCCAAACCCGCGCCGCCACCGGCAGTCGCGCATCACTTTCCCGATCGGGAGTTCTAACCCGCCCAGCATGGCTTGCCAACCGGCAAGCCGTGTCGTTTGAGCCCCTGCTGCATGAAACTCCCGTGTCATTTGGCCGAGGTTTGACGACACATGCTTTCGTGTAACTTGAGTCGCCGTAACTGGAACGGCGTGTAAGGCGATGATTTACACCGCGACGTCGTGTTCGCGCGCCCAGGCGGCGATCGCCTCGCGGACACTTGCGGCTCCGGAACTGTTGCGCCTGATCGCCGAAAGCATCTGCCGAAAATCTGCCAGGTGCAGCGTCGCCAGCAAAGCCTTCATCGGCAGCACCGCCGAGGATGGCATCGACAGGCTGGGAATCCCCAGGCCGAGCAGGGTCATCGCCTCCAGCGGACGCGCGGCGTGCTCGCCGCAGACCGACAGTTCGACCCCCGCCTCGGCGCAGCGCGCGGCAAGGTCGGCCAGCAGGTCGAGCACCGGCGGCGACAGCAGATCATAGCGATGCGCCAGCGCCGGGGTGCCGCGATCGGCGGCGAACAGGAACTGCATCAGGTCGTTGGTGCCGACCGAGACGAAATCGGTCTCACGCAGAAAGGCGGGCAACTGCCACAGCAGGGCCGGCACCTCCAGCATCGCGCCGACCGAGAGTTTGGCGGGTTCAGGGCGGATCCGGGCGGCCTCGGCGAGCAGCAAAGTGCGGGCGGCGCGGAACTCGGCGACGGTGGCAACCATCGGGAACATTACCGACAGGTTGCGCCCGCCGGCGGCCAGCAGCAAAGCGCGCAACTGCCGGCGCAGCAGGGCAGGGCGGTCGAGCCCGACACGGAGCGAGCGCCAGCCCATTGCCGGGTTCTCCTCCTCTGGCGCCGGCGAGCCCGGCAGCAGTTTGTCGCCGCCGAGATCGAGCGTGCGGAACAGCACCGGGCGATCGCCGGCGGCGTCGAGCACGCGGGAATAGACGCTGGACTGGTCGGCGACATCGGCGATGGCCCCGCGGGCGAGCATGGCGATCTCGCTGCGGAACAGCCCGATGCCGTCGGCGCCGGTGGCGTCGAGCTGCGGCAGTTCCAAAGTGAGCCCGACATTCAGCATCAGCCGGATGCGCTGGCCGTCGCGGGTGACCGCCGGGGCGGTGCGCAGCGTGGCATAGCCGGCCTGCCGCGCGGTGCGGGCGGCGAGTGCGCGGTCGAAGGCGTGGCGCACATCACGGTCGGGCCGCAGGAAGGCCTGGCCTTCGTCGGCATCGAGGATGATGTGCTCGCCCTCCTCGGCGGCATCCACCAGGCCGCGGGCGCCGGAGATCGCGGGCAGGCCGAGTGCGCGGGCGAGAATCGCCGCGTGGCCGCCGGCGCTGCCCTCCTCGATCGCCACACCGGCGATGCCGCGGCTGTGCCAGTCGAGCAGTTCGGCCGGGCCGAGGCGACGGGCCAGCAGAATGGCGCCAGGGACGGGCTGCGTGGGGCCGGCGCGATTGTCGAGCGCGCTGAGCAGGCGGCCGACCATGTCCTCGATATCGGCGAGGCGCTCGCGTAGATAGGGGTCGGTGACCCGGCGCATGCGATCGCGCAGGTCGCCGGCGACGCGGTGCACCGCGGCCTCGGCGGACAGCCCGCTGTTCACCGCGTCGGCGACGCGCTTCAGCCAGCCGGAACCGCTGGCGACCAGGCGGTAGGCGTCAAGAATTTCCCGGCTGGCGGCGGCATCGGGCTGCGAGCCGCCGGTCTTCGGCAGGCTGGCCTCGATCAGCGCGTCGATGCCGGCCTGCATGGCGCGGACGGCGCGGTCGAGCCTGGCCTGTTCGGCAATCGGGTCGTCAGCCAGCAGGCGGCGCGGGCCGTGCGAGGTGCCGAGCATGACGGCGGGGCCCATGGCGATGCCGGGGGCGAGCGTCGAGGCCGCGAAGCGGCGGGGCAGGGTGCCGACCAGCCCGCCTTCGGACTGCGCCTCGGTGCTGCCGGCGGTGGCCAGCATCTCGGCCAGCAACATCGCCACTGTCTCCAGCACCTCGACCTCATCGGCGTCGTAGCGGCGGGGGTTGCGGTTCTGCACCGCCAGCACCCCGAGCGTGTGGCCGGCGCGGCGCACGGGCACGGCGAGCATCGAGGAATACGGTGCCTCGCCGGTTTCGCCGCGATAGACGAAGGCAGGGTGATTCTGCGCGTCAGGCAGGTTGAGCGGCGCGCCGGTGGCGGCGGCGAGGCCCACAATGCCCTCGCCGATGCGCAGCCTTGTGGTGCCGACGGCCTCGGGACGCAGGCCCTCGGTGGCCGCGAGTTCCAGGATTTCGCCGGGGCGGGTGATGTAGACCGAGCAGACCTCGGTCACCAGTTCGGCGGCGACCAGGCGCACGAGATCGCCCAGCGGCGCGTTGCCGCGGGCGGTGAGGTCGCGCAGGCGGGCGAGCAGGCGGCGGGGTGTTGACATCCCGCCCTTTCGATCAGCCCGGCGTGGCGAAATTTGGGCGCGCGGCCAGGGCGGCGACGGCCTGATCCACCAGTTCGGCGATAATCTCGGCCACCGGCTGCACGGCGCTGACCATGCCGACCGACTGGCCGGCCATCACCGAGCCGTTTTCGACGTCGCCGTCGATCACTGCGCGCCGCAGCGCACCGGCCCAGAAATGCTCGATGTCGAGCTGGGCGGCTTCCTTGTTCAGCTCGCCCGAATCGAAGCGCTTGAGGGTCTCGGCCTGATGCGCCAGGAAGCGCTTGGTGCCGGCATTGACCAGGCCGCGCACCGGGATGACCGGGAACCGCTCGTCAAGCTGGATGGAGGGCAGGGCGTCGCGCGCGTTGGCGCGCACGAAAGCGGCCTTGAAGTTGGGGTGGGCGATGCTCTCGGCTGCTGCGGCGAAGCGGGTGCCGAGCTGCGCGCCGGAGGCCCCCATCTCGAGATAGGACAGAATCGCCTCGCCACGGCCGATGCCGCCGGCCACGAACACCGGAACGTCGCGGATATGCGGCAGGATTTCCTGCGCCAGCACGGTGAGCGACACCGGACCGATATGGCCGCCGGCTTCGCTGCCCTCAATCACCAGGGCGTCGGCGCCGGAGCGCACCAGGCGCTTGGCCAGCACCAAAGCCGGGGTGAAGGCGATCAGCTTGGCGCCGCCGTCTTTCACCGCGCGCACCGCGGTGCCGGGCGGAATGCCGCCGGCGAGCACGACGTGGCCCACCTCAGCCTCAATGCAGACGCGCACGAGGTCATCGAGCTGCGGATGCATGGTGATCAAATTGACGCCGAACGGCTTGGAGGTCAGCGCCTTGGTGGCCGCGATCTCGCGGGCCAGCAGGTCCGGGCCCATCGAGCCGCAGGCGATCACGCCGAAGCCGCCGGCGTTGGAGATGGCGGCGACCAGATGATGCTCGCTGACCCAGCTCATCGCCCCCGCGAGGATCGCGGTGTCGGTGCCGAGGAACGCCCGGCCGCGAGCCCAGAGCCGGTCGAGCGCCTGACGCGGGGTTTCAGGCGTCAAGGCCGTACGCCGTATGCAGAGCGCGAACCGCAAGCTCGGTGCTGTCGGCATCGATCAGCACGGAGACCTTGATTTCGCTGGTGGAGATCACCTGGATGTTGATGCCGCGGCTGGCCAGCGCCTTGAACATGGTATTCGCCACACCGGCATGGCTGCGCATACCGACGCCGACCACCGAGATCTTGGCGACGTTGGGGTCGGCGAGGATTTCGCGGTAGCCGATATCGCCCTGATGCTGCGCCAGGATGGCATGGGTGCGGGCCAGATCGGTGCGCCCGATGGTGAAGGTCATGTCGGTCAGGCCATCGGCGGAGATGTTCTGCACAATCATGTCGACGTTCACGCTGGCTTCGGACAGCGGGCCGAAGATGGCAGCCGCGATGCCCGGACGGTCGGGCACGTGACGCACGGTGATCTTTGCCTCGTCGCGCGAGTAAGCGATGCCGGCGACCATTTCCTTTTCCACGATCTCATCCTCGTCAACAACCAGGGTTCCTGGCAGATCGCCGCCATCGGCGGCATCGAAGCTCGACAGCACCTGCACCCGCACGCGCTGTTTCATGGCGAGTTCCACGCTGCGGGTCTGCAGCACCTTGGCGCCGACCGAGGCCAGCTCCAGCATCTCCTCATAGGCGATGCGCTGCAGCTTGCGCGCGCGCGGCACGATGCGGGGGTCGGTGGTATAGACGCCGTCGACATCGGTGTAGATGTCGCAGCGGTCGGCCTTGATCGCGGCGGCAAGCGCCACGGCCGAGGTGTCCGACCCGCCGCGGCCCAGCGTGGTGACGCGGTTGTCGGGGCCGATGCCCTGAAAGCCGGCGACCACGGCGACCTGGCCGGTCTGCATGCGGCGGATCAACTCGTCGGAGTCGATATCGGCGATGCGGGCCTTGCCGTGCGCGCCATCGGTCTTCAGCCGGATCTGCCAGCCCTGCCAGGAGCGGGCCTCGACGCCGATCTCCTGCAAGGCGATGGCCATCAGGCCGGAGGTGACCTGTTCGCCGGTGGCGACGACGGCGTCGTATTCGCGCGCGTCGTGCAGGGGCGAGAGGTCCTGGCAGTATTTCACCAGCTGGTTGGTGACGCCGGACATGGCGGAAACCACCACGGCAACCTCGTTGCCAGCGGTGACCTCACGCTTCACGCGTGCGGCGACGTTGCGGATACGGTCGAGGTCGGCGACGGAGGTGCCGCCGAATTTCATCACGATGCGGGCCATGGACAGCGTGGTTCTTATATTGACGGTTGCCTCGGAGGGCGGGCGGGGACACATAACGGTCACGGTCCGGCTCGGCAACACGGAGAGCGCACATGTCAGGGTCACAGGCTTCATTGGACGAGGTAGCGCGGTTCGATGCGCTGGCGGGGGAGTGGTGGGACCCGTTGGGGCCGATGCGCCCGCTGCATGCGATGAACCCGGCGCGGATCGGCTGGATCGACGCGCGGATCGGGCGCGGCAGCCGGGTGCTGGATGTCGGCTGCGGCGCGGGATTGGCGGCCGAGGCGCTGGCGAAGCTGGGCCACCAGGTGACCGGCGTGGATGCGGCAGGCGCGGCGATCGAGGCCGCACGGGCGCACGCGGCGGGGCAGGGGGTGCCCGTCGAATACCGTGAGGGGCTGGCCAGCGACTTCGCTGGGCAGCGCTTCGATGTGGTCACCGCGCTGGAGGTGATCGAGCATGTGCCCGATCCCCAGGGCTTCGTGGCGGAACTGGCCGGGCTGCTGGTGCCGGGGGGCAGGCTGTTCCTGTCCACCCTGAATCGCACGCGGCGGTCCTGGGCGACGGCGATCCTGGGTGCGGAATATGTCCTGCGGATGCTGCCGGCCGGCACGCATGACTGGAAGAAGTTCCTGAGCCCGGCGGAGATCGACGCGCTGTTACGCAACTCGGGGATGCGGATGGCCGATATCACCGGCATCGCGCCCGACCTGCTGCGCGGCGGCTGGAAATGTGGGCGGGATGTCGGTGTAAATTATTTAGTCATGGGGCAGGGGTAGCCCGGTCAGTTCAACCGGTTCTTGTGCCACCAGCCGCCCTTCATGATGGCGGCGATGTGCTTGCCCTGTTCCTGGAACACACCGAAATCCTCCAACGGGTCGCGGTCGAGCACCAGCAGGTCGGCGTAGGCGCCGACTTTCAGAGTGCCGAGCTTGCCTTCCATGCGCAGGATCTCGGCGCCGATGGTGGTCGCGGAGTGGATGATCTCGATCGGCGACAGCACGGCCGAGCGGAACAGGAATTCGCGACTCTGGTCCA
>CAIRTN010000353.1 GCA_903881515.1 uncultured Rhodospirillales bacterium
CAGCGCGAGGCCTTGACATAGTTGGCATAGTCCCGCGCCTCGGCGACGAAATGCGTGGCTGCGAAATGCTGCGGATCGAGATAGATCGACAGCATGCCGTTGGTGATCCGCCGACGCACCCGGTTGGTGTCGATCGGCCCCGAGGTGCCGCCGCCGGTCAGCACGCCGGCCAGGATCTCGCACATGAAAGCGAGGCCCGAGCCCTTGTGCTCGCCGAACGCGCGGATCGCGCCGTCACCGCCGCCGGCATTGCGCGGGCCGCCCGGGGTCAGCGGTCCATACAGCGTGGCCGGGTCGGTGGAGAACTGGCCGTCCGGGCCGATCAGCGCGCCGTCGGGCAATTCCTTGCCGCCGAGCGAGGCGACCAGCACCTTGCCTTCGGCCACCACCGAGGTGGCGAAATCCAGCAACAACGGCGCCTCTCCGGGGCCGCCCGGGATGCAGATGCACACCGGATTGGTCGAGAACCGTCGGTCGGTGCCGCCGAACGGCGCCACCAGCTCGCCCTGGTAGACATTGACGAAATGGATCGAGATCAGCCCCTGCTCGGCCGCGCGCTCGCCCCAGTCGCCGATTCGGCCGATATGTCCGGCATTGCGCAGGCCGATGATCGCCATCCCAGCCGCCTTGGCCTTGGCGATGCCGTAATCCACCGCCAGCGGCCCGACGGTCTGCCCGAAGCCGGTATTGCCATCGAGCACCGCATGGGTCGGGCCGTCAACGATGACGGTCAGCTCGGCGTTGGCGAACACGTCGCCGTCCTGCAGGTTTTGCACATAGCGCGGCACGCGGATCACGCCGTGGCTGTCATGCCCGGTCAGGTTCGCGCCGATCAGGTGATGCGCAATGCGGGCACCTTCCTCGGGCGATGTGCCAGCCGCGGTGAAGATCGCGCCGACATAGCGCTGCAACGCGTCAACGGAAATGACGTGGGTGGGAAGTTCGGCCATTCTTGGGTTTCCAGTGTCGAAAAGAAAACGGCCACGACAGGCGCCCGCCCGCCGTGGCCCTGTCGAGGCTCAGGTCTCAGACGACCTTGTTGGTCTCATTGTCGATCAGGTGCATCTGGTTCATGTCAGCCGCCAGCGTGATCGGCTGCCCGGGGGCGGCCGGGGTCGCCGGATTGACGCGGGCGCAGACCGCTTCGCCGCCGATGAAGAAATGCACCATGGTCTCCATGCCCATTGGCTCCAGCACGTCGGCCACCGCCAGGAACGGCACCACGCTCGGCTTTTCAATGTCATGCGGCTCGGTCAGATGCTCCGGGCGCAGGCCCAGGGTCATCTTGCGGCCCTTGTACTTGCTGTAGCGATCGACTCGGGCAGCGGGCACCGCCAGCGTGTTGCCGTTCGACAGCCGCACCTTAAGCCCGCCCTCGTCGATCACATCGACAGTCAGGAAGTTCATCGCCGGCGAGCCGATGAAGCCGGCCACGAAGCGCGTCAGCGGGTTGTGATACAGCTCCTGCGGCGGGCCGACCTGTTCGATGATGCCGTGGTTCATCACCACCACGCGGTCGGCGAGTGTCATCGCCTCGACCTGGTCGTGTGTCACGTAGACGGTGGTGGTGCGCACGGTCTGGTGCACCTTCTTGATCTCGGTACGCATCTGCACGCGCAGCTTGGCGTCGAGGTTGGACAGCGGTTCGTCGAACAGGAACACCTTGGGGTTGCGCACGATGGCGCGGCCCATGGCGACGCGCTGACGCTGGCCGCCGGACAATGCCTTCGGCTTGCGCTCCAGCAGCATCTGGATATCCAGGATACGTGCGGCCTCGTCGACGCGCTTCTTGATCTCGTCCTTCGGAAATTTCCGCAGCTTCAGGCCGAAGGCCATGTTCTCGAACACGCTCATATGCGGATACAGCGCGTAGTTCTGGAACACCATGGCGATGTCTCGATCGCGCGGCGGCTCGTCGTTGACCACATCACCGCCGATCGCGATCTCGCCGGAGGTGATCTCCTCCAGCCCCGCGATCATCCTCAACGTTGTCGATTTGCCGCAGCCGGACGGGCCGACAAGCACAACGAATTCTTCGTCTGCGATTTCCAGGTCAATGCCCTTCACCGCCTGCACGCCGCCCTCGTAGGCCTTTACGACCTTACGGACCGATACCTGCGCCATCCTACCCCCTAGCCGCGTTATGCCGACCGTTTATCCGGTCGCTGTGGTCATCCACACCGCGAGTAAGATCACACTGGACGTCACAAATCCAGCGCTCTTGCCTGCTCCACCACCCGAGCGATGAACACCGCGGTGCTGCCGAGGTAGCGGGCGGGATCGACGAGCTTGGCAATACCGGCCGTATCCAGCACAGCGGTGACGGCCGATTCGCGGCCGAGTGCTTCCGCGAGGGTAATCCTGTCGGCCAACGCCGCGTCGCAGGCGTGCTTCACCACGTGATGCGCTGCCTCGCGCCCGAGCACCGGGGCGAGGCCCATCATCACCGCCTCGGCCACGATCAATCCACCCGAAGCATCGAGATTGGCGCGCATCCGAGCGGGATCGACCACCATGCCCTCGGCAATGGCGCGCGCGTGCAGCACCGCGCCATGCGCCAGCGTGAACGCCTGCGGGATTGCCAGCAACTCGGCCTGCCACGGCCCAGTGGCGCGCTCGTGATCCTGCACCATCGCGCCCTGCATCAGCGGTACCAAAGCCTGGACCCCGCGGGTGGCGGCCAGGATGTATTCGCTGGCAATCGGGTTGCGCTTCTGCGGCATGGTCGAGGACTGGCCACGGCCCGCGACATAGGGCTCGGACAGTTCGGCCACTTCGTTCTGCGCCAGCAGGATGACGTCAGTGGCGATCTTCGCCAGCGAGCCGGTCAGCAGGCCCAGGAACGACACCGCCTCGGCGAACCCGTCGCGACAGACATGCCAAGGGGCCGCGGACACGCCGAGGCCGAGTTCGGCCGCGAGGCCTTGCAGAACCGGCAACCCCTGCTCGTCGAGCGAGGCCAGCGTGCCGGCAGCACCGCCGAACTGCACGATCTCGACCCGTTCGCGCATCTGGTCGATGCGGTGCACATGCGCGATCAACGGCTGCACCCATACCGCGCATTTCAGCCCGAAGGTGACGGGCAGCGCGTGCTGCAGATGGGTCCGGCCGGCCATCACCACATCGCGGTGCGTTTCCGCCTGCCGGGCCAGCGCCGCGATCACCGCGCAGAGATCGGCGCGCAGCAATGCGAGGCCCTCACGGATCTGCAACGCGGTGGCGGTGTCCATGATATCCTGCGTGGTCGCGCCCCAATGCGTCCATGCCCCCGCCGCGCCCGCGGCCCGCGACAGCCCGCGTACCACGCCGACCACGGGATAGCCGACATTTCTCACGCTGGCGGCGAGTTCAGCGGTGTCCAGATTCTCCATCTTCGCCGCCGCGGTGATCGCCGCGGCGGCATCGGCCGGAATGATGCCCAACCCCGCCTGCACTCGCGCCAACGCCGCCTCGACGTCCAGCATGCGCTGGAACCAGGCGCGGTCGTCGAACACGGAGCGCATTGCATCGGTGCCATAGAGCGTGCCGAGGGCGGCGCTGTCGGCGGGATTTACGGGCATTGGAGTTTCCTCAGACGTCGATAAACACAGTTTCTCCCTCGCCTTGCAGGCGGATGTCCATCCGCCACGCGCCGTCGGCAGGAATCGCGATCAGGGTGGCGCGGCGATCCTCATCCAGCAGGCCCAGCAGCGGGTCGGTCTCGTTCAGCGCCTCGCCCTGGAAATAGGCGCGTGTGTAGAGCCGGGTCAGTATCCCGCGCGCCAGCAGATTGATGGCGATGTGCGGCGCCTGCAGCGTGTTGCCGTTGCCGGCGACCGGGCCGGGCTTCACCGTGGTGAACACGTAGACGCCCTCGGTATCGGTCCGTGCCCGGCCGTAACCCGGGAACGTCTCCGACGCTGCAGGGCTCGACTGCCAGATCTCGACGCAGCAATCGGCGACTGGAGCGCCGTCGCCGTCAGTCACCCTGCCGGTCAGGGTGATCACCTCGCCCTCGGCGCCGAAGCGCGTGAGGTCGGCGAATTCGGGATGCTCGATCAGGTGCCAGTACGGCCCAATCGTCTGGGCGGCTGTTGCGATGGCCATCTCAGTTCTCCCAGGGCGTGGCGCCGCGGCCGCGCAGCACGATGTCGAAGCGGTAGCCCAGCGCCCATTCCGGCTTGGTAATCTGCAGATCGAAGATCGAGATCAGCCGCTCGCGCGCCGCCTGGTCGGACACCGTGTTGTAGATCGGGTCCAGCGGCAGCAGGGGGTCGCCAGGGAAGTACATCTGGGTAATCAGCCGCGAGGCGAAACCGGCGCCAAACAGCGAGAAATGAATGTGGTTTGGGCGCCAGGCATTATAGTGGTTTCGCCAGGGGTAGGCGCCTGGCTTGATGCTGGTGAACTGGTACCAGCCATCCTCGTCGGTGAACACGCGGCCCTCGCCATGGAAATTCGGGTCGAGCGGCGCGTCATGCGTATCCAGCGGGTGGTCGTAGCGTCCGGCTGCGTTGGCCTGCCAGACCTCGACGATGGTGTTGCGCTGTGGCCGGCCATCTTCGTCGATGACGCGGCCGCGCACGATGATGCGCTCACCGAGCGAATTCGCGTTGGTCAGGTCGGCGAAGGCGGGAAACTGGCTGGGCGAGAACACCGGGCCGGTCGCCTCGGTGAGCGTGTGCGCGAAGCGGATCAGCGGCTGCTTCGGATGGCGCTTCTGTGTCGAACCGTATTGCGGCGAATTGTTGTCCGGCTGGGTTCCGGGCACGGGCGGCCGGAACGGGAAGGTTTCGGTCACTGGTCCATCTCCTTGAAGGTTTCCTTGGCGAGGCGAACGGCGGAGTTGCCGGCGGGAATGCCGGCGTAGACGGCAACTTGCATCAGCACTTCGGCGATCTCGGAACGGGTCGCCCCGGTGTTGCGGCTGGCGCGAAAATGCAGTTTCAGCTCCTCGTGGTGCCCCAGCCCGGCCATCAGCGCGATGGTCAGCAGCGAGCGGGTGCGCCGGTCGAGCCCTGGGCGGGTCCATACCTCGCCCCAGGCGGCGCGGGTGATGAAGGCCTGAAAATCACGGTCAAAATCGGTGATCGCGCCGCTGGCGCGCGCCACATGCGCCTCGCCCAGCACCTGCGTGCGCACGGCCATGCCGGCGGTGTAGCGGTCATCGACCGGTTGCGTCAGGAAGCTGAGCATAGCGGCGCTGACCTGTTCCGGCTGTTCGACCGTCGGCAGATGCGCACCGCCAGTGATGACCGTGAGCGTGGCGCCGGCAATGGCTCCCGCCAGCGCCTCGGCGTTTGGCAACGGAGTAGCGGCATCCTGGTCGCCAACCAGCACCAGTGTCGGCATACTGATGCGTGCGGTCTCGGCCGACAGATCGGCGGCCGCGATCGCCTCGGCGGCGCCGGCGTAGCCCTCGACCGGGGTGCGCAGCAGTTGCATGCGCAGGAAGCGTGATGCGGGATCATTGGCGAAACCCGGCGTCACCCAACGCGCCATCACCGCATCGGCCAGCACCGCCACCCCTTCGGTCCGCACCAGAGCGGCGCGCTGCAACCAGTTCTCGGCCGGTGGGATCGCCATCGCGGTGTCGACCAGCATCAGCGAGCGGACACGCCCCGGCGCGGCATGGGCCATCGCCTGGGCGATCATGCCGCCGATCGAGATCCCACCAACATGCGCGCTCTCGATGCCCAGTGCACTCAGCACGCCGAGCGCATCGGCTGCAAGTTGTTGAATTGTATAAGGACCTGTGGCCACTTCGGACAGACCGTGGCCGCGCATGTTCGGACGGATCACCCGGAAACTTCTGGCGAGTACCTCGGCCTGCGCATCCCAAACGTGGTGGGTGGTTCCCAGCGAGTGCAGCAGCAGCACCGGTGCGGCGCCTGGCGGCCCCTCGATCTGGACATGCACGTCCAGTCCGTTCGTATTGACAATCATTGCGTTGTCCCCCTGAAGGCTTGATACAAGCCGACACAGGGACAGCGCCATGCGGTTCCGCATGGTTTGATTGGACTATTTAGTTAGTTCAGGCCCAGTCAACCGACGCGGCGACCCTTCGCCTCTGCCTCGACGGCATCAAGCATGCGCTGTGCCGCTTCGCGCATCTTGCGCGGGACCACATTGCCGAGCCGGTCCAGATAGCTCCGCAGATACAACGCCCGTCGTTCGGGCGCCTCGGCAGCGTCGTTGATGAACTTGGTATCGTGCATCGCCATTTCGCGGATCACAAAGGCCGGCACCGGCGCTTGCATCGCGGGAAATTCCGCGTTCGATGCCCCGGGCTTGGTACTTTCAGGATGAAACTCACCCAACATCAAACCGCGTGCCACGAGTATCGGTTTCAGCAATGCGTGCCCGCCGTCAATGAACCCAGCCCAGTCCGTCTGAGGCAAATCGGGGAAAAACACAGTCAGGGCCTTCAAACCCAGCAGCGGACCCTCAATAGGTTCGATGGCGCGGAACGCGTCGATGAACGGGAGCATGATGTCCAATGCTGCCTCGGCACCGCCCCGCGCGCCAAGCCGCACGCCGAAGATCATGCAATCCTGCGCCATGCTCTGCGCCACGAACGGGCATACCGCGCCCGGACGCTTCAAGTCCGGATGCGGTTGCATGATCCGGTTCCGCAGCCAGTCCTGCCCAGTGCGATAAATCGGGAAAGCGTCCATCCGCGACTGCAACTCGCTCGCCCGGCATAACGACCCGGGTGCCAGGAGCTTTTCAAGGGCGGCCTGCGACCCAGTATTGGGCGGCATCGCGTCTGGGCACATCGAGGCGCTTCTCCGAACGGCGCTGCATGCATCCGTGCTACGGACGGTTCTTCCGGGCCGCATGCCGCATTCATTACGTATTCAGGAAGTGAATACAGTTCTCTACATATCAACGCTGACACGCAGATGCAACCAATCCGCGAACTTCTATGGCGAAAGAAACCTCAAGTTTCCGTGCGTTGCGCCCGAAGCGCAGTGGAGACCGGTAGTGCGGCTGCCTGAGCGGCGGCAAAAACCTCGCGCCGTTGGCAATAATCCGCAATTAATTCAGGCTCCGCGACGAAGCGTTCTGCCCCCTGTTCAGCCAGGCTGCGGGCGGCGTCCAGATCGCTCAGACTGCCCAGTCCAACCAGAGCGAGCAATGCGGCGCCGACGACCCCTGGTTCGGCTGCAACCGGACGTAGCACATCGCGCCCCAGCACTGCCGCCCGCAGCCGACACCAGAAATCCGAGCGCGCCCCCCCCCCACACAGCATCACGCGCGCTGGTGCCAGACCGTCCAGCACTGCCGCGTCGGCCATCGCCACACCCTCCAGCACCGCCAGCGCCATCGCCGCCGCGCCGTGCCGTGTCTCCAGCCCAAAGAACGCGCCGCGGGCCGCGGGCCACCACAGCGGCGCCCGTGCGCCGGCCATCTCCGGCAGGAACAGCGGCCGTCCTGGCTCAATCACAGCTTGCTCCGCCAGGGCCGTCACCGCTGCGGCATTGGGCACCGACAGCAGTTCGGCGAGCCAGTCGAGGCAGACGCCACCTGCACCGCTCGGCCCCCCGGTATGGAACAGCCCCTGCCCCCAAGGCAGCGTGACCCGGCCTTCCAGCCAGAGCGGCGCATTGCTCAGCATTCCCGCCGCATCAGTACTCCCAGAGGCGATATAGCCATCACCCTCGCCAACCCCGGCCCCCAGCGTGGTGCACCAGGTGTCCAGTGCGCCGCTGAAGACAGGCACGCCCGACAGTTCAGGCACGGCGCATACCCGGCCCACGACCTGCCAGGGATCGATCACATCGGGCAACAAGGCCGGATCGAGCCCGGCCCGGCGGAACAGCGACAGGTCGCGCGAGCGACCCTTACGGTCCAGCGCCCAGGCGCAGCCAATCCGATCGGTCGCCGCCCTCCCGGTCAAGCGCATCGCCAGCCAGTCCTTCGGCTGCAACACCAGCCTAGTGCGGGCGAATACCTCCGGCTCGTGCCGGCGGATCCATTCCAGCCGCGCCAGAGGATGCCAGGCGCTCATCTCGGTCCATGAACCGGCGGCAACACCCGCCATCTCCTCGGCCTCCGCCGCGGCACGGGTGAAATGAAAGCACATCGCCGGGCGCAGCGGCGCACCATCGGCATCAGTCAGCACCTGCGACCGCCCAATGCCCGACAATCCGATCCCGCTCACACCCTCGAGATCGAGCCGCGCCAACAGCCCCAGCAGCGCGTACCACCAATCCTCCGGGTCAGCCTCAGCTTCAATGCGGTGCGCGAAGCTGACCATCGCGCGCACTTCTCCGCTGCGCTCGACAACGCCGGCACGCAACGAACCGCCGCCGAGGTCGATGCCAAGGACTCGCCCGGACTTCACGGTATCAACCAACGAAACACTGGAAATGGTTCTTTTTCATGCAAAAGAACCAACCGCTCGTTCCGGTCTAGGACGTCGCTGTGTGAGGCAGCACGCCACGATCGGCAACCGCTGCGCTGATCGGCCACAGCACGACACCGCGGTCGATCATCTTGGGCAGATCCTGCTCCAACACGTCGATCGTATGCGCCCGCGGGTGAGCGATGGCGACACACACGCCATAGCGTCGCGCGATCTGTTCGCAACGCGCCAGTTGCCCGCGGATGTCGGCAACGTTGGTGGTGTTGTCCAGGAACACGTCACGCGGCAGCGATGGCAGGCCCGCTGACCGGGCTTCACGCAGCGCCACGCTGCCGACCACCGTAAGGCTGTCAATGAACAGCATCTGGCGCGGAACCAGTTGCTTCATCACCAGGTCCATGAGCGGCACCGAGAGGCTGGCGACACTGCCTTCGTGCTGGTTCAGACCCACTGCAGAGGGCATCAGTTCGAAAGCCTGCTGCAGATATTCCAGGTTGCGTTCCATCGGCAGGTCGACGCGCAGCGCATTCGGGCCAGGGTCGAGATGTCCCATCGGCTGCATCGGCATGTGCAGCATCGTCTCATGTCCTCGTCCGCCGCCTTCTGCGATCTGGTCGGCCAGATGACGGGCATAGGGCAACCAGGACATGGTCAGCGGCCCCGGCAGCGCCAGCGCCCGTTCGGTCTGCACGCGGTTGACGCCCATGTCGTCTATCATCAGCGCCAGCACTGGCCGTCCGTTCGCCGGCGGCACTTTCACCGCGAAACGCTTCCAAGCCGGCTCGGGCACCGGCACCAGCGGCGGTGACTGAACCAGCGCAGGCGGCGCGTAGGCATCCATAAGGGCGGCGCGCGCAGAGCGCATGCCCAGTAGCGAGGCGGCGGTAGCGGTCAAAATGGTCTGGCGGCGGTTGAGCATGGTCATCTCGTTAATAAGTCACGACGGATGCCGCAGCGCAGCGTGAAGGTCAACGCCGGAGTCGGGGCATCAGCATGACGAATTTTGCTGATCAAAGGGTTAAATTATCCGTGCAATTGACCAATCCGCCCGGCCTCGCGAGGATGAACGGCCATGACCCCATCTCCCGCCCCCGCGCGCATCCTGTTGATCGACAACTATGACAGCTTCACCTTCAACCTCGTCCATTTTCTGGGCGAGGTTGGCGGGCGCTGCGATGTGCGGCGCAATGACGCGCTCAGCGTGGCCGAGGCGATGGCACTGGCCCCCGATGCCATCGTGCTATCGCCCGGTCCCTGCACCCCCAATGAAGCCGGCATCTGCCTCGATCTAATCGCCGCGGCCGCCGGGGTGATCCCGATCATGGGCGTCTGCCTGGGCCACCAGGCGATCGGCCAGGCCTTCGGTGGCGACGTGATCCGCGCCCCCGCCCCGGTGCACGGCAAGCTCAGTGCCATCAGCCACGACGCCTCCGGCGTGTTTGCCGGCCTGCCCAGCCCGTTCTCGGTCACCCGCTATCACTCACTGATCGTCGATCGCGCCACCCTGCCCGGCTGCCTTGAGGCCAGCGCCTTCACCTATGACGGCCTGATCATGGGGCTGCGGCACCGCACGCTGCCGGTGTTCGGCGTGCAGTTCCACCCCGAAAGCATCGCCAGCGAGCATGGCCACGCCCTGCTCGCGAATTTTCTCGCCATCGCCCGCGGCGCCAACGCGCCCGCGCAGGCAGCCTAAGGAACCAGCATGTCCACCAACCTCAAGCCCATCCTCGCCCGCGTTGCCGCTGGCGAAACGCTGACCGAGGCCGAGGCCGAGGACGCATTCGGCACCATCATGTCGGGCGAGGCCACCCCGGCGCAGATTGCGGGCCTGGCCATGGCGATGCGGGTGCGTGGTGAGACCGTCGCCGAACTCGCCGGCGCCGTGCGCGCCATGCGGGCGCGGATGCACAAAGTCGACGCCCCGGCCAATGCCATCGATGTCTGCGGCACCGGCGGCGATGCCTCCGGCAGCCTCAATGTCTCCACCGCAGTCACCTTCGTGCTGGCCGGCGCCGGCGTGCCAGTGGCCAAGCATGGCAACCGGGCGCTGTCCTCGCGTACCGGTGGCGCCGATGTGCTGACCGCGCTCGGCGTCAATGTCGACGTGCCGCTGCCGCGCCTGCCGCAGGTGCTCCGCGCCGCCAACTGCGCTTTCCTGTTCGCGCCGCGCCACCATGCCGCCCTGCGCCATGCCGCCGGCCCCCGCGTCGAGTTGGGCACGCGCACCATCTTCAACCTGCTGGGCCCGATGGCCAATCCCGCCGGCGTCACCCGCCAGTTGACGGGCGTATTCAGTCCGGCCTGGACGCGGCCAATGGCAGACGCCCTCGGCCGTTTGGGCAGCGTCTCGGCTTGGCTGGTGCACGGCCAAGGCCTCGATGAGCTGACGGTGGCCGGCGAGAATCAGGTCGCAGCGCTGGAGAACGGTTCGGTGCGCGAGTTCATCGTCACCCCCGAGGATGCCGGCCTGCCGCGCGCGCCGGTCAGCGCCATCCGCGGCGGCGATGCCGCTTCCAATGCCGCGGCACTGACCGCCCTGCTGCAAGGCGCAGCGGGCGCCTATCGCGACACCGTGCTGCTGAACGCCGCGGCAGCTCTGATCGTAGCCGGGCGCGTCGCCGACCTACGCGAAGGCGTAAAAATCGCTGCCGCCGCAATCGACGGCGGCGCGGCGCTGGAGGCACTCGCCATCCTGAAGCGCGAAACCGAATGACCCAGGCGCCCGACATCCTGCTGCGCATCTGTGCCGACACCGCCCAGGAAGTGGCGCGGCGCAAGGCGACGACCTCGGCGGCGCAGATCGCCGATGCCATCGCCGCCGCCGGCCCGCCGCGCGGCTTCGCGGCCTCGCTTGACCGCGCCGTGGCCGCCGGGCGGTTCGGGGTAATCGCCGAGATCAAGCGCGCCTCGCCCTCCGGCGGTGCGATCCGGCCGAATTTCGATGCCGCCGAACTGGCCTACGCCTACGAGACCGGCGGCGCCGCCTGCCTGTCGGTGCTGACCGACCGCCCGTATTTCCAGGGCCTGACTGAAGACCTGATTGCCGCGCGCGGCGGCTGCGCCCTGCCGGCGCTGCGCAAAGACTTCATGATCGACCCCTGGCAGATCGCCGAGTCCCGTGCGATGGGGGCGGACTGCATCCTGCTGATCATGTCCGTGCTATCAGACGCCCAGGCTTCCGAGATGGAAGATGCCGCCTTCGCGCTGGGGATGGATGTGCTGGCGGAAAGCCATGACGGCGCCGAACTCGATCGGGCGTTGCGGCTGAAGACCAAACTGATCGGCATAAACAACCGCAATCTCAGGATCATGCAGACCGATCTCAATACCACCATCGAACTGGCGCCACGCGTGCCGGCTGACAGGGTGATCGTCGGCGAGAGCGGGCTCAAGACCAATGCCGACCTCCACGCGATGGCCGTCGTCGGCGCCCGGCGCTTCCTGGTCGGCGAAAGCCTGCTGCGGCAGCCCGACCTGGTTGCCGCGACCCGCGCGCTGCTGGGATGAGCGGGCTGACGCATTTCGATGCCGAAGGCCGAGCCGTGATGGTCGATGTCGGCTCTAAGGCCATCACCGACCGGTCCGCGACTGCCAAGGCGCGCGTGGTGATGCAGCCGGCCACGCTGGAATTGATCAAGAGCGGCACGGCGAAGAAGGGCGATGTTCTCGGTGTCGCCCGCATCGCCGGCATCATGGCGGCCAAGCGGACGGCGGAACTGATCCCACTGTGTCATCCCCTGCCGCTCTCCTCGGTGAAGATCGATCTGCAAGCCGTTGATCCTGGTACTGTGGAAATCGAGGCGACGGTGCGCACGACTGGACAAACCGGGGTCGAGATGGAAGCCCTGACCGCAGCCAGCGTCGCCGCGCTGACGGTCTACGACATGGTCAAGGCGGTCGATCGCGGCATGCGGGTCGAAGACTTGCGGGTGGTCGCGAAGTCAGGCGGAAAATCAGCCGATTTCAAGCAGGAATAGGCGTTCATGATCGCGGTGGATGAAGCGCGTGCACGTATCCTCGCCGATCTGCAGGCCACGGCCGGGGAGGTCGTGCCCCTGGCCGAAGCGTGGAACCGCGTCACGGCGGCGCCGATCCGTGCGCGATTGGCCCAGCCTCCGCAGGATGTTTCGGCAATGGACGGCTACGCCCTACGCGCGGCGGATGGCGCGTTGGGGGCGAAGCTGCGCGTCGTCGGCAGCGCGCCGGCGGGCCACCCTTGGGTCGGCGTCGTCGGCGCCGGCGAGGCCCTGCGTATCTTCACCGGCAGTATCGTGCCGCAAGGCGCTGATTCAATTCTCCTTCAGGAAGATGCGACCCGCACCTGCGATCTCGTCGAGGTGCGCGAGGCAGTCACCGCCGGCCGCTTCATCCGCCGCGCCGGGCAGGATTTCAACTCAGGCGACATACTCATTCCCGCCAACAAGCTTTTGAATGCGCGGGATATCGGCCTGGCCGCGGCGGCCAACCACCCCTGGGTCGAGGTGCATCGCCGGCCGCGCGTGGCGATCCTGGCCACCGGCGACGAGATCGCGCTTCCGGGCGAGCCGATTCCGCAGGGCGGCATCGTTTCTTCCAACTCGCACGCACTGGCCGCTCTGGTGCGCGCCTGCGGCGGCGACCCGGTGGTGCTGCCGGTTGCCGCCGACACCAAGGCGGCGCTGATCGCGGCGGCGCGTGGTGTGGCCGGCATGGATCTGCTGGTCACCACCGGCGGCGCCAGCGTCGGCGAGCACGATCTGGTCCAATCCGCCCTCGGCGAGGCCGGACTGACAGTCGATTTCTGGCAGATCGCGATGCGGCCGGGCAAACCGCTGATGTTCGGCAGGCTGGGGCCGGTGCCGATGGTCGGCCTGCCGGGAAATCCGGTCTCTTCATTGGTGTGCGCGATCCTGTTCCTGCTGCCAGCGATCCGCTGTCTGTCCGGCCTGCCCGCGGCGGCGCCACCGACGACCACGGCCCGGCTGGGGGCGGCAGTCGGCGCTAACGATCGCCGGGCGGACCATTTGCGCGCGACCTTCGATACGGCAACACAGACCGTCACCCCGTTCCCCCGGCAGGATTCGGCACTGCTGCGACTGATGGCCTCGGCTGATGCGCTGGTGCTGCGCCCAGCCAACGCCCCTGCCCTGCCCGAGGGTTCCGAGGTGCCGATCATCCGGCTTGATACGCTCGGCCTGTAAACGCTTGACCCGGCGCGCGGAACTTATATAGAACATCTCGCAGGTTGCCGCTTTGTTCTGGTGAGGATCCCGTCCATGCTGACGCGCAAACAGCACGAACTGCTGTTGTTCATCGACCGCCATCTCGCCGCCACCGGCTTTTCCCCGAGTTTCGAGGAAATGAAAGCCGCGCTGAACCTGCGCTCGAAATCCGGCATTCACCGGCTGATTTCGGCGCTGGAAGAACGTGGCTTCCTGCGCCGGCATCATCACCGGGCACGTGCGCTGGAAGTGATCCGGATGCCGGGCCAGGTTTCGGCGGAAGCGGCGGCCAATTTTGCGCCGTATGTGATCCGTGGCGATTTCAGCCCCAAGTTGCCCGGCGTGAAGGCGACCGCGACCGCAGGATCGGTGCAGTTGCCAATGTATGGCCGAATCGCGGCCGGATTGCCGATCGAGGCACTGCGCGATAACGGCGCGTTTGTCGAAATGCCGGCCTCCATGCTGGGCGGCGGCGAACATTACGGCCTTGAGGTCGCAGGCGATTCGATGGTGGATGCCGGCATCCAGGACGGTGACACCGTGATCATCCGCCGCGGCGACAATGCCGAGACCGGCCAGATAATCGTGGCACTCGTGGATGACGAGGAAGTCACTCTGAAACGGCTGCGCCGTCGTGGCAATTCAGTAGCCCTCGAGCCGGCGAATACGGCCTACAAGCCGCAGATTTTCCCGGCAGATCGCGTCAAGGTGCAGGGACGGCTGGTGGCGCTGCTGCGGCGCTACTGAGCGCGCGATAGGCTGTCAGAACGGCAAGTGCAGTCAGGCAGGCAAAGCCGGTCCAGGTAAACCGGCTGGTCAGTGTCATCACTGCCGGCATCGACATGCCGGCCGTCGCCACAGCGGCGTCGAGCCAGGGCGTGGGGTAAGCATCACGCAGCGCGTTTGCGGCGTTGGTGGCCATCGGCAGATCGTAGAGAATCGAATACGGCGCGCCTGCCAGCGTGCACGCCTGCAACGCCGCGGCGGCCAGCGGCATTGGGCGACGGTAGGCTGCGATCGCCAACGCCGAAACGGCCAGGAACAGCACGGTCTGCGCCTCGTGCGCGGCCTCCGCGCTGAACCCTTTGACCAGCATGTGCCCGAGCAGGTTGGGCTTGCCGTAATGGGTAACGTTGCCGTCGACATAGGCGGGGTGCGCTGCGATGACGGCGAGCCAGGTGCGCCACATGTCAACGCCCTGCACCGCGATGGACGCGCCGAGCAGCGTGGCGACGGTCACCGCGGCCGCACCGATGGCGCGCCATTGCCGCGCCCAGAGCAGGGCAAACGGGAGCAGCACGGCAAATTGCGGCTTGATCAGCAACAGGCCGAACAGCACGCCGGCCGCAACGGGCCGCGTGGGCAACAGGCGCAGACCGCCGACCATCAGGGCGGCAACGATCAGCCCGGTCTGGCCATAGGCAAGGCCCAGCACCGTCGCCGGGGCCAGCACGGTCCAGGCAAGATGCCGGGTGCCGCTGGCCCATAGATAGAGCCCCAGCGAAAGCGCCATCCAGGCAAGATAAGCCCAGCCGAACGACAAAAGCCCGAACGGCGCGAGCAGGAACAGCAGCACCGGCGGATAGGGAAACGGCAATTTCTTGACGAAACCACCGGCCAGATCCTGCTGGAACGCATGCAGTTGGGCAAAGTCGTAGAGGCCGACCGAGTCGTGCGACTGAGTGAAGCGGGCAGCGGCCCAGTGCGCGAAGAAATCGTTGGTGGTCAGATGCCCAGCCATGATCTCGCCGCCGGTATGCCAGCCCATATGCACCGCGAACGCTGCGAATGGCAGCAGCAGCGCAAACCAGGCCAGGCGCAGCAACGTCACTTCGCCGCGTCGGGATCAACCAGCGCAGCGTCGATCCATGCCAGGCATTCGGATCGGTCACCGCCGGACAGGGCGACTCGGGCGGCCTGAATAGCTTTCACCAACGGTTGGTCGCTCGGGGTGCCCACCAGCGACGGGCGGACGGAGCGGATCAGCGCCCGGCTCTCCGCACGCTCCAGCGCTTCCTGCGTCGCATCAAGCCGCCCAGCGGCCAATGACTGCCGGGCGGCAGCCAGGAACGTCGCGGGCGGGGCGTCATCGTCAACTCCGGGATCGGGTAGCTTGGCCACGATCACCTCCCCGCTCGGCAGGGTCTGGGCCAGTGCGGGTGAGGCAAACAGCAGGCTGATCAGAATACGGCGGCGCATGATGCGGATTTCCTCGGAACCGAGGCGGCAGTCTACTCGATCCGGAACGCATCGGCGATGCGCCGAACCGCTCCGGCAGGGTCCACCAGCAGCACGTCGAACCGCACCCCTGCCCTGCCCCACTCCGGATGCTCGGCCAGCACAATCTCGGCTGCGGCGATCAGACGGGCGCGCTGGCGCGGTCCCAGCGCAGCCGCGGCTTCGGCCAGGGTGGGGCGGTGCTTGACCTCGATGATGGCCAGCAACCCGGCCCGCTCGGCAATCAGGTCGATCTCGCCAGCCGCGGTACGAAGGCGCTGTGCCAAAATCGCCCAACCGTCGCCCCGCAGCGCGTCGGCGGCCACTGCCTCGGCCCGCAGGCCGCCAGACTGCGCGACCCGCCCCCGGATCGCGCGCCCAGTCATGCCGCCTCCTGGCCGATTAGCGCCAGCCCCTCGGCGACCGAGACGAACTCCCCGCCGAGCGCGACCCGCTCAGCGCCGAATCGGGTGGTGAAGATCTCCCGCACCGCCGGGACAAAGGAAGTACCGCCGGTCAGGAACACATGGTCGATCGCATCCGCGCCGATCCCCGCGCGCGTCAGCGCAAGGTCAACGGTCGTGGCCATCTGCGCCAGGTCGCCGGCGATCCAGTTCTCGAACTCCGCGCGGCTGATCGGCTCGTCAATGTCGAGCTCCTTGTGATGAAAGCGAAGCACGGCGCTATCAGCACCCGACAGTGCTGCCTTCACGCCCGAGACCGTCTGATACAGCCGGTAGCCCATCTCGTCCTCGATCAGCGAATGCAGCGCGCGCAGCCGCCAGGGATGAGCCGCGGTGCGGGCGAGATCGGCGATCTCGCGCAACGTGCGCGGATTACGCATCAGCGACAACCGGTGCCAGCGGGCGAAGGCCAGGAAATATTCCACCGGCACCGGCATGTCCTTGCCCATTACCTTGTAGGTGCCGCCCTTGCCCAGACGCGGCGATACCATTTTGTCGATGATGCGAAAATCGAACACGTCGCCGGCGATGCCGATGCCGGCATGGCCGAGCGAAACAACCGGTTGGCCGGGTGTGAACCGCAGCACCGAGAAATCGCTGGTGCCGCCGCCGAAATCGCCGATCAGCACGTTGGCCGGCCGGTCCAGCCGGCGGGCGAACTGCCAGCCGGCGCCTTCCGGTTCCAGCGCAAGGCGCGGCGCCGGCATGCCGGCCTCGCCGAAGGCCGCCGCAAGCCGGGAGGCGCCGAGATCGTCATTCGGGTTGTCACCGGCAAAGCGCACCGGACGGCCGGCAACGACCGTCGCACCCGCCGGATCGATGCCGGCGCTGTTTAGCATCGCGCGCAGGAACGTCGCGATCATCGCCTCCAACGTGAAGCGACGGCCAAAGATCCGGGTCTCCTGAAAGCTGGCCTGCGCCAGATACGACTTCATCGACATGATCAGCCGCGCGTCGAGCGGATCGTCTAGATACGCCTCGATCGCCTGCGGCCCAGCCTCGTGACGCAGGCGGGTGGAGACGCCGACCTGCTCGGACCAGAAGCACAGCACGGTACGGAACACGTCATGCGTGCCAAAACGCACGGTCTGGCTGGAGCCGTCAGGCAGCAGCACGGACACGACGCTGTTGGTTGTGCCGAAATCGATGCCAATCGTCGCCGTCATCAGTCCGCGCCTCGTCCGAAGGGCCGCGGGTTGAAGAGGATCAGCCGCGAAATTGCAAGGGCGGCATTGCCAGCCGCCGTGCGGACATTACAGGATTCATGGACGACGCCTGAATCCCATCATGTCAACATGCCGCAACAATAACCAGGGGACACCGATCATGGCCACCGAATCCGAACTTGCAAAACTCGAGCGCGCGCTTCGTTTTCACCGGCCGCACAAGCACCTCACGCCGGTGTTCGGCAATGACTGGTTCGCCTTGAAGGCCGAGGCCTTCGCGCGCTTTTTCGGCACACCCGTATTCCTGATCGCGCAGACCCTGGTCGTCGGCGTATGGATCGTGTTCAACATCGTGGGCTGGTGGACGTTCGATATCTACCCGTTCATCCTGCTTAACCTCGCGTTCAGCCTCCAGGCTGCCTACGCCGCACCGCTGATCCTGCTGGCGCAGACCCGCCAGGCCGACCGCGACAAGGCACACGCCATGGCCGACGCGCAGCATCGGGAGGAAATTCATCAGGTCAGCGAGGAACGTCAGGCCAAGGCCGCCGAGCAGACGGCACTGCTGGTGAAGATGATGGCGCAAAATACCGAGTTGACCGAAACCGTGATGACGCTGACCCGGAAGGTCGAGGAACTCATCATCGAGGTGCATAAGCAGACCTGCAAGACGTAGCGGCCCGCCGCAGCAGGCATGCCGCCAATCCTGTATCAGGCCTTCTTGAAGTCAGTCGCCTTGAACGTCCGCTGATACATCGACGCATTCACCGCGCTGATCGCGTCGGCAACCTTGTTCTCCGCGGTGCCGTTCTGGTTGAGCTGCAGCAGCTTGCCATTACGCCAGATCGTGGCGAAACCGGTATGGGTCATGATGCTGTCGTCCATGAAGTTGGGCAGCGCCGCCTTGCCGGTGTTCGTACCGCCGCCGACATACAGCGTGCGGTTGTCGACCGCATTCTGGATGTCGTTGGTATAGCCGCGATACCGGCTGCCCGGCGGCGCGTTCAGGCCATGGCCTTGCAGGTCCAACTCGTTCAGCACTGCGTTACCCTGGATCGTGTGCTCAAGCGCGATGTAGCCGTTCAGGAACAGCGGCTTGCTAGCGTCGATGCCGAGGGTCGCCGCGTCGATCTTCATCGCCGCCGCCTCGGCATCGATCGAACGCTGCACATCCTCGCGATACTGGGCCTGCTTCAACGCGCTCAGCTTGGCCAGCCCGGTATTTTCGAACACCGCCTCGGCATTGCCTTCCAGACGCTGCCACGCCGTCAGCGAAGCGCCGTTGCCGGCCAGCATGGTCGCGTAATAACGCTTCCATTCGCTTGCCAGATCCGTCGAGGTATGAAAAAGCCCGGTCTTGTCGGCGACCCACGCGTGCGGCGTCAGCGCGGTGGAAATCGTGTTGCCGATGAGGTCGCCAAAGAGCGTGGCGATCTGCCCCGGCCCGGCATCGGGGGTCATGCTGTCATCGACCATGTCCTGATATTTCGACACGTAGGTGTCGATGCCAGTGGCCGCAGTCGCCGAGAAATCGCTGGCGCGGTAGACGCGCCCGTACATGCTGTCATCCAGCGCGACGATGCTGTCCTGCACCGTGTCCTCGGCGTCGCCGTTCTGGTTCAGTTGGGTCAGCTGTGCATTCTGCCAGACCACGGCGAATGGCAGGTGCGAGAGAATGCTGTCGTCGAACAGAGCAGCGACGGCTTTTTCATTGAAGTTCAGCCCGCCACCGACGAACAGCGTGGTGTTGTCGACATTGTTCTGGAAGTCGTTGGTGTAGCCGCGATAGCGCAGCGCCGGCGGACTGTTCAGGCCATGCCCCTGGGTCGCCAGTTCCTCCAGCATCGGGCTGCCCTGAATGGTGCGGCCGAGGCTGATATAGGTGTGCAGCGTCAACGGCTTGCTCGGATCGATCCCCAAAGCCGTCTGGTCGATCTTCATCGCCGCGGCGATGGCATCGAATTCGCGCTGCGCATCCTCCCGATCGCGCGCCTGATCCGCAGCCGAGAGCTTGTTCAGGCCGGTATTCTCGAACACGGCCTCGGCATTGCCTTCCAGGCGCTGGATGGCAGTGAGCGTATCGCCGTTGCCGGCCAGCATGATCTGGTAATAGCCCTGCCACTCCGCCTTCAGGTCGGTCGCGGTATGGAACACACCAAATGCGTCGGCGATCCATAGATGCGGCGTGATGCTGATGGTATCGGCGATGACGTCGCCGAACAGGGTCGGCAGTTCATGCATGTCGTTGCGCACCAGCATGGAGGCATCGACGCTGGCAGCGTAGGGCGAAATATAGCCGTTATGCGCGGTTGAGGCGGTGGTGGAGAAGTCCGCCGCCTTGAACACCCGGCCATAGGCGGTGTCGTCAAAGGCCGTGATCGCGACCTCCAACCGGTCTTCGGCGTTGCCGTTCTGGTTGAGCTGTTCGAGGTGCCCGCCCTGGAATACCGTCGGGAACGGGGCATGGCCCAGCACGACGTCATCAAAGAAATCGGTCAACGCATTCTGGTTGTTGTCGAGCCCGCCGCCGATGAACAGCGTCTTGCCGTCCACGCCGTTCTGGAAATCGTTAGTGTAGCCGCGATACCGCTTGTCCGGCTGGTTCTCATCAGCGTCCGGCCGGTCGTTGAAGCCGTGCCCCTCGTCGGCAAGTTCGTTCAGCGTGGCATTGGTCCAGATCCCGCGTTCCATCGCGAGATAGGCCGCCTTGGTCACCGGCTGCGAGAAATCATAGCCCGACGTCTTCATCGCCTCGGCCATCGCGTCGTATTCGCGCTGCACGTCCTCGCGGTCGCGATTGATGATCGCCGTGCTCTGCTTGGCCAGCGCGGTGTTGAGGAACACCGCCTCTGCGTTGCCTTCCATGTGCTGGATCACGCTCAATCCGGCAATCGCTGCCGCGTTGCCCGATAGCATGATGGTGTAGGCATTCATCCACGCCGCCGCGAGCGCGTCGTCGTTGGTGTGGAACAGCCCGTCGGTACCCTGAGTCCAGGTATGGCCGTTGGCGACGACCGTGTTGGCGATGATGTCGCCGTAGACATCGACAAAGGTGTTAGGAACCGTGCTGCTCGGCGTGAGCGAGGCGTTCACATACCCGGTATACTGCGATACATAGCCGTTATTCGCCGTGGAAGCCGCCTGGCTAAAATCCGCCGCGCCGTAGACACGGCCAAACATCGCGTCATCGAACGCGATCACCGCCGTGGTCACCGGGTCCTCGGAATTCCCGTTCTGGTTCAACTGTTCCAGCACATCACCCTGATGCACTACCGCAAACGGCTCGTGCGACAGCACGACGTCATCGAAAAACGCTGTCAGCGCATTCTCATTGTTGTCCAGCCCGCCGCCGACATACAGCGTGGCAGCATCGACGTTGTTCTGGAAATCGTTGGTATAGCCGGCGTATTTCGGCGCCGGCGGATTGTTCAGCCCATGGCCCTGCAGGGCGAGTTCCTGCAGCACCGGCGTGCCCTCGATCGTCCGTTCGATCTGGATATAACCGTTCACCGTCAACGGCTTGGCAGGATCGATGCCGTATTTCGCCTGATCGATCTTCATCGCGGCGCCGATGGCATCATATTCGCGCTGCACATCCTCGCGGTAGCGTTCCTGGGTCGCGGTGTCGAGCTTGCTGATGTTGGTGTTCAAGAACACCGCCTGCGCATTCGCCTCCAACCGCGCGATCGGGCTTAGGGCTGCAATCGCGGCGGCATCATTGCCGTGCAGGACATTGTAATAGTTTTGCCACTCCGCGTTGAGGTCGGTGGCGGTATGGAACTTGCCGTCGCCATCGGCGACCCAATCATGTGCGGTTACGCCCGTCAGGGTGCCTGAGATCGTGTCGCCATAAAGCGTAGTCACCGTGGTGGCGTGCATCTGCACGCCGTTGATGTCGGCTGGAAACAGGCTCTGCGTCACGTCTGGACTCCGCTCGGTTGGTTCGCGGAGATATTTGTTTACATTTTGTCCATCAAGGAAATGAACTCGGCGTGATCGCGGAATACACCGCGATCACACAACTGTATTCATCGTTACTTCACACGCCAGTCCTCGATCCAGTTCGTCGACAGCCCCGGCACCGGCGCCGGCACGACGCCGGTCAGCCAGGTCGGCGCGACGATGGGCGATGTCAGCACGTAGAGCGGGATCACCGGCAATTCCTCGGCCATAATCGACAGGATGTCATGCCATTGCCGCTTCCGCTCCACCGGATCGAGCGCGGTCATCGCACCAGTCAGGGCCGCATCCAGCGCCGGATTGTTGATGCCGAAGGTGTTCGAGCCGATCCAGTTATTGGCCTCTGACGGGATCTGCGACGAATGGAACCGCACCCAGGGCACCGTGTCGGCGAACGGGGTGTAAGACAGCAGCGCCAGCCCGCGGTATTTGCGGTAGCGAAGCGTCTCCCCGATCAGCACCCGCGTCGGCACGTTGTTGATCACCAGTTCGATGCCGATCGACTTCAACTGACTTTGCAGCACCTGCTCCAGCAGATCGTTGAGGCGATTGCCGGTCGCCCCGGCAATGTCGATCGACAGCCGGGCGCCGGCGGCATCAACGCGGATGCCATCCGGCCCCGGCTTCCAGCCAGCCTGCTCCAGCAGCGCTTTCGCGGCGGCCGGATCGTACGGCCAGGTCTTCACCTTGGGGTCATAACCGAACTCGCCTTCGGTCAGCACCGAATTGGCCACCGGCACCCGCCCGTCGAACAGCTTAGCCACCAGCGTCTTGCGATCGATCGCCATCGCGATCGCCTGCCGCACCCGCTTGTCGGCAACCGGGCCGACATCCTGGCGCACATAAAGCTGCTGCACCCCCAGGCTGGGCAGCGCGGTGATGTCGAACTTGCCCTTCGCGGTCTTCTCCATCGCCAACGCCTGATCCAGCGTCAGCGCGGTCTCCCCGGTCAAATCGACATCCCCGGCCAACTGGTTCGCCTGCAGGGCCGACGTATTTTCGATCAACCGGAAAGTGATCTGCTTGAAGCCCGGCTTGGTGCCTGTCCAATACGCATTCGGCTCGATGGTGACGCTTTCCCCGGCGACGAATTTCGTCACGCGATACGGCCCGTTCCACAACCCGGCGGTCTCCGGCGCCCGGTTGAAGGCCGATTTGTTGCCGTAATCCAGCGGGTCCTTGGCCGAACGGTAGAGCGGCTCCTCGACATGCGCCGGCAACGGCGCTGGCGCCGAACGGTCGAAGTCGTAGCGGGTGGTCTTCAGGTGAACCAGCACCGTCGCCTGATCCGGCGTCTCAACCCCGGCAATGGTCGGCGAGGGTTGGAACGCCTGGCCGACCTCGAAGCCAAAGGCAAAATCATGCGCGGTGATCTGCGTGCCGTCGGCCCATTTCAGGTCCGGGCGCAGCGTGAACGTCACGTCCATAGTCTCGCCGCCATCCGGCCGCTTCACCATCCGCGCCCGCCCGTTGGCCAAAGTCGGCACCTCGGTGCACAGCCGGCAGAACACCGCCCCCTTGTTGTCCACCCCCGTCATCAGCCGGCGCGAGGTGTTGAGGATGTAATTCACCACCAGCGCGGTGGTCAGGAACGGATGAAAATCGCCAATCGACTGAGCAATGCCGACCACCAGGGTGTCATGCTTCTGCGCCTGGGCGGGCGCGGCAGTCATCAGGGCGAGGAGAGCGAGAATAAGGCGGCGCATCATGGGTCCCTTTATGCTTCCGGCGCAGGATCGAGGTCCGTAAGTCAGTTTGACCACAGAGGCACAGAGGACACAGAGAAATACGACTACCTTTTTGCTTTCTCTGTGATCTCTGTGCCTCTGTGGTGAATCTACTTCCTTAAACCCGGCCTTCCTGCACCGCGTGACAAGCCACGTCCACGCCTTCGACATGGATGTGCGCCGGCTTCTCCGACCGGCAGCGGTCGTTGGCGAGCGGGCAGCGGGGATGGAACGGGCAGCCCGGCGGCGGGGCGATCGGGCTGGGCACTTCGCCGCCCACCGGCGTGCGCGGCGTGCCGACGCGCTCGATGTCCGGGATCGCCTCCAGCAGCAGCCGCGTATACGGGTGCAGCGGGCGGGCGAAGATGGTCTCGGCCGGGCCAAGCTCGACGATGCGGCCGAGATACATGACGCCCAGCGCGTCCGACATATGGCGGACCACGGCGAGGTTGTGGCTGATGAACAGATAGGTCAGGTTCAGCCGCGCCTGCAGGTCGCGCATCAGGTTCAGGATCTGCGCCTGCACCGAGACGTCGAGCGCGCTGGTCGGCTCGTCGCACACCAGGAAATCCGGCGCCGAGGACAGCGCCCGGGCGATCGAGATCCGCTGGCGCTGGCCGCCGGAGAACTCGTGCGGGTATTTCTCGCCGTCCGCCGGGGCGAGCCCCACCTGTGTCAGCAATTCGCCCACCCGGGCGGTAATCGCCGCATCGCCCGACAGCAGGGCGAACGCGCGAATCGGCTCGGCGACGATATCGCGCACCCGCCAGCGCGGGTTCAGCGAGGCATAGGGATCCTGGAAGATCATGTTCATCTTCCGCCGCAACCGGCTATCGGCCCGCGCCGCGGCCAGGTCCTGACCCTCGAAACGGATATCGCCCGATGTCGGCTCGTACAGCCCCACCGACAGCCGCGCCACGGTCGACTTGCCACAGCCGGATTCGCCAACCAGCGACAAAGTGGTGCCCCGCGGCACGGCGAAACTGACATTGTCCACCGCGCGCAGGAACCGCCGGGGCTCGCGGTTCAGCGCCCGTTGCAGCCAGGGGCGGGAGACGTCGAAATGCCGGCTGACGCCGATGGCTTCCAGCACCGGGGTATCAACCATTGCCAGCCTCCGCCAGCCAGCAGGCCGCTCGGGTCGCGCCCGCCGGCAGCAGGCCCGGGCGCTCCTGCCGGCAGCGGTCGAACACTTTCGGGCAGCGCGGATTGAAGGCGCAGCCCTGCGGGATCGCGTTCAGCCGCGGCATTGCCCCGTCGATCTGCCGCAGCCGGTCGACCCGGTGCACCAGCGAGGGGATGCTGCCCATCAGTCCTTCCGAATAGGGATGCGACGGCGAACGCACGACATCGCGCACTGGCCCGATCTCGGCGATCCGCCCGGCATACATCACCGCGACATGGTCGGCGGTCTCGGCGATCACCCCCATATCGTGCGTCACCAGCATCACCGCGGTGCCGTGCTCACGGGTGATGCGCTTCAGCAGGGCGATGATCTGCGCCTGGATCGACACGTCGAGCGCCGTGGTCGGCTCGTCGGCGATGACCAGGCGGGGTTCGGCGCAGAGTGCGAGCGCGATCACCACGCGCTGGCGCATGCCGCCGGAGAATTCATGCGGGTAGGCCTCGATCCGTTCGCGCGCGGCGGGGATGCCGACATCCTCCAGCCATTTGATCGCGCGCTCGCGGGCATCGCGGTCGGACAGCTTCATATGGGTCTGCATCGTCTCGGTCAGTTGCCGGCCGATGGAGTACAGCGGGTTCAGCGTGGTCAGCGGGTCCTGAAAAATCGCACCGATCTGCTTGCCGCGGATGCGGCGCATGCGCTCGGGCGAGAGGTTGTCGATCCGTTCGCCGTTGAGGCGGACCTGGCCGGCGCCGATGCGGCCGGGCGGCTCCAACAGGCCGATGATGGCAGCCCCGGTCAGCGACTTGCCGGCGCCGCTCTCGCCGACCACGCCCAGGATCTCGCCGGCCTCGATCTGAAACGACACACCATCCAGCGCGCGCAGCAGCCCGCGGCGGGTAGGAAACTCGACCCGGAGGTCTTCGACTTCCAACAAAGCCATCAGCGCAACCTCGGGTTCAGCGCGTCGCGCAGCCAGTCGCCCAGCAGATTGATCGACAGCACCATCACCGCCAGCGTCAACCCGGGGAAGATGGTCACCCACCATTCGCCGGAGAACAAGAAGTCATTGCCGATACGGATAAGCGTGCCCAGCGAAGGCTGGGTCGGCGGCAGGCCGACGCCCAGGAACGACAATGTCGCCTCCGACAGCACCGCCAGCCCCAGGTTCAGCGTGGCGATCACCAGCACCGGGCCAAGCACGTTCGGCAGGATGTGGCTGAGCATGATCCGCACGCTGGGGATGCCGATGACGCGGGCGGCCATCACGTATTCGCGGCCGCGCTCCACCATCGTCGAGCCGCGCACGGTGCGGGCGAATTGCGGCCATTGCGCAATGCCGATCGCCACCACCAGCACCCAGAGCTGGATGCGGTCATGAAATTCGCGCGGTAAAGCGGCGCGCGCAATGCCGTCCACCAGCAGGGCGATCAGGATGGCGGGGAAGCTGAGTTGCACATCGACGATGCGCATCAGCAGTGCATCGACCGCCCCGCCGGCATAGCCCGCCAGCAGGCCCAAGCCGATGCCGACCACCATGGCAAACGCGATCGCCAGCACGCCGACTGTGAGCGAAATCCTTGTGCCGTACATGATCGCCGACAGCACGTCGCGGCCCTGGTCGTCGGTGCCCAGGGGATAGCTGAGTTCGCCGTCTGCCTGGAAGAACGGCGGCTTGAAGCTGTCCAGCAGGTTGAGGCTGGCCAGATCGAACGGGTTGTGCGGCGCCAGCCACGGCGAGAACACCGCCGAGACGATGATCATGAACACCACCGCGGCCGAGACCATCGCCACCGGGTTGCGCCGGAAACTGTAGAAGAAGTCGCTGTCGAAGAACCGCGCGAGCATCAGCGTTTGCCCAGCCGCAGCCGTGGATCGACCGCGTAGTACAGCAGATCCACCACCAGGTTGATGCCAACGAACAGCAGCGCGATCAGCTGCAAATAGGCGCTCATCACCGGAATATCGGCAACGCCAATCGACTGCACCAGCAGCAGCCCCATGCCCGGCCACTGAAACACTGTCTCGGTGACGATGGAGAACGCGATCAGCCCGCCGATGTTCAGCCCGATGATGGTGATCACCGGCACCAGCGTGTTCTTCAGCGCGTGGCCGAAATTGATCGCCCGGTCGGTCAGGCCGCGGGCGCGGGCGAATTTGATGTAGTCGCTGCGTAGCACTTCCATCATCTCGGCGCGCACCAGGCGCATGATCAGCGTCATCTGAAACAGCCCCAGCGTGATCGCCGGCAGAATCAGCGAACGCAGGCCGGACAGGGTCAGGAACCCGGTGCTCCAATGCGCCATGCGGATCACGTCGCCGCGGCCGAAGCTGGGCAGCCAGCCCAGCAGCACGGCGAAAAACAGGATCAGCAGAATGCCGATCAGGAAGGTCGGCAGCGACACGCCGATCAGCGAGAAAATCATGATCAGCCGCGAGCCGAGCGAGTTGCGCTTGATGCCGGTGTAAACGCCCAGCGGCACACCCACGGCGACCGCCAGGAACGCCGCGGTCATCGACAGCTCAATGGTGGCCGGCAGCCGCTCCAGGATCAGCGCGCCCACCGGGCGGGCCAGCCGGTAGCTGACGCCGAAATTGCCGTGCAGCGCCGCCCACAGATAGTTCAGGTACTGGACGAAGAACGGCTGATCCAGGCCGAGCTGATGCACCAGCATCTCGCGCTGTGCCATCGTGTAGTCCTGGCCGAGCATGATGGTCACGGGGTCGCCAACATAGGCGAACATGGTGAACGCGATCGCGCCCACCACGAGCAGGACCGGCACGGCCTGGAACAGGCGGGAAAGGATGAAGGCGAACATCAGATCTCAGTCAGCATTGTGGACGCAGTGTCACGGAGGCGAGACGCGCATGCAACCCTGTTGCATCACTCCGGGGTCTCATTGCTGCTCGTAGCGCCCCACTCGGTGACCAAGGTGAAGCCAACGCCCAGCAAGACCGGACCCATGAACACACCCAACAGGCCGAACGCGAGCGCGCCGCCGAGCACGCCCAGCATGGTCAGCAGGAACGGCAGCTTGGCGCCCCGGGCAATGAAATAGGGCCGGATCAGGGTATCGGCGCCGCTGATCACCACACCGCCCCACAGCAGCAGGAACACGCCCCAGAACGTCTTGCCCGACGACAGCAACCACAGCCCGGCCGGAATCCACACCAACGGCGCGCCGACCGGCAGCACCGACAGCCCGCCACCGATCACCCCCAGCAACGCCGGGCGCGGCACACCGGCCAGCCACAGGCCGAAAGTGGACAGGATGCCTTGCACTACGGCGGTGCCGAGGATGCCGTACACCACGCCGCGCACGGTCGCACCGGTGACCTCGATCAGCCGGTCGGCCCGCGGCCCGGCGATCCGGCGCATCAGTTCCACCAGCTTGTCGGCAAGCTGATCGCCGGAGGCGTAGATGAAGAACGAGATGATCAGCGCCAGCGTGAACTCCAGCACCCCGTTGGCGAGCCCCAGCAACAACCGCAAGCCAAACTGTGCCGCAATGCCGAAATACGGCCGCAGCAGATCGACCAGGCTCGACAAATCAGCTGCCCATTGGTCCCAAAGCGCTGCCACCGTCGGGCCAACACCCGGCAGTTCGATCAACCAGGCCGGGGAGCCGGGCAGGCCGGCATCGAGCCATCCCTGCACGATCTTCTCGATCTGCGCCACATCGCCGGTGCCGCCGGGAGCCGCCAACGCCAGCGGCACCACGACGACCACGGCGGTCACCGTCACCATCAGTGCGGCCGCGACCGTCTTGCCGGTCCGTGCCCGCACCGACATGAACACCGGCCACGTGGTGAACGCCAGCACCGAAGCCCATAATATGGCCTGAATGAACGGTGCCAGCACCAAAGTGCAGCCGAAGGCCACCCCGCCCAGCAACAGCGCCATCAAGGCGCGTTCGGCGGTCATGCCCTGCACCGCTGCGTCACCGCGGCCGCCATTCTTCGATCCAGCCGGTGGAGTTGCCCCACTGCGTGGTGCTGACCATCCCGGTCATCCATTTCGGTGTCATCGTCGCGGTGGCGGGGAAATACAGGTTGATCTCCGGCATTTCGTCGGACGTGATCTCCAGGATCGCCTTCCACAGCACCTTGCGCTTCACCGGATCAAGCTCGGTCTGCGCCGCCAGCAGGGCGGCATCCATCGCCGGGTTGAGCATGCCCATGTAGTTGCCGCCGATCCAGTTGTTCTTCTCGTTCGGAATCCACTCGCTGCCATAGACCGTCAGCGGCACCCAATCGAGCACCTGGTCGGACTGGAATTCGACCAGGCCGCTGAAATTGCGCTTGCGCAGGGTCTCGCCGAACATCACCCGCGCCGGCTCGTTCTTGATCACCAGTTCGACACCGACGGCGCGGAACTGCGTCTGCAACACCTGCTCGATCAGTTCGCGGGTGCGGTTGCCGGAGGTGGTGATGATGTCGAGCGAGAATTTCTGCCCGGCGGGGCTGACCAGGATGCCATCGGCCCCCGGCTTGAACCCGGCTTCGGCCAGCAGCGCCTTGGCGGCGGCCGGGTCATAGAACCACGGCTTGATCGACGGGTCATAGCCGAACTGGCTCGGGTGTTTGAAGCTGCCGGCGGGCTCGAAGCGGCCCTCGAACAGCTTGGTGACGATCAGCTTGCGATCGATCGCCATCGACAGCGCATGGCGCACCCGCTTGTCGGCGAGCAGCGGATTGTCCAGCCGCACCGCCAGATGCTCGTAGCTGGCCACCGACGGCTCGAACGCGAAATCGAACCTCCCGGCCTGCGTCTTCACCAGTGCGTTGATCTGATCCAGCGTCAGGCCGAGGTTGCCCGGCGCCACGGTATCGACATCGCCGGCCAGCAGGGTGGCCTGCATCGCGGCGGTGTTTTCCACCAGCTTCATCGTTACCCGCTTGAACCAGGGCTTGGCGCCTTTCCAATGCGGATTCGGCAGCAGTTCCACCGACTGGTTCGGCTTGAAGTCGGAGATCCGGTACGGCCCCATCCAAAGCCCCGGGGTTTCCGGCGCCCGGTTGAAAGCGGATTTCTGCCCATAATCCAGCGCATCCTTGGCAGCGCGATAGATCGGCCCCTCGATATGCTCGGAGATCGGGCCGCTGACCTGACGGTTGAAGTCATAGCTCAACCGCTTCAGCTTCGCCCGCACGGTGCGCTCGTCGACAAGCTCAACCGCTTCCAGCACCGGCGGAACCGAGAACGCCTTTGAGACTTCGAACCCGAACACGAAATCGGTCGCAGTCACCGGTGCCCCGTCGGCCCAGAACAGGTCGGGCTTCAGGGTGAACAGCACCTCCATGCCATCGGTGCCGTCGGCGCGCTTGACGATCTTGGCGCGGCCGTTTTCCAGGCTGGGCAGTTCGGTGCACAGCAGGCAGATCACCTGCCCGTCCTTGGCAAACCCGGTCATCAGCCGCCGCGACGAGGCCTGAATCCAATTGGTGACCGACAGGTTGTTGATGAACGGATGCATGTCCGCCGGGAACTGCACCATACCGATGGTCAGGCTGTCCTTTGGCTGCGCCAACGCCGGCGTAACACTCAACACCACCGCCAAGATCGACAACAATCGCCGCATCGAAACCCCCTTGTTCGCCTTGCACGCTGAACTGCGCGACAGTGCCGCCTGTCGATCCGAACCGCAAGGAGTCGCCTGCCCCATGCCCAGCCACCTGCCGCTCGCCTTTGGCCGCGTTGCGGAATCCTGGATCGATTTCGACCCGTCCGGGCAGCGCGCCGCGGCCGGCCGGGCCGCGGTGGCGACCGCTAACCCGTTGGCATCCTGGGCGGCGATCCGCGCACTGAACGCCGGCGGCACAGCCGTCGATGCGGCGATCGCGGCGCAGGCGATGCTGACGTTGGTGGAACCGAACGCGTCGGGCATCGGCGGCGGCGCGATGATCATGCTGCACACACGCGGCAGCACTTGGGCCTATGACGGGCTGTCGGCGGCCCCGGCAGCGGCGCCGGAGCGGATCGCGGCGGAGATCGGCGGGATGACCGTCGGCGTGCCGGGGGCGCTGGCGGCGCTCGACCTGGCGCACCGTGCGCATGGCGCGCTGCCTTGGACAGCGCTGTTTGCCGATGCGATCGAGTTGGCCGAGGAAGGCTTCGCGCTTTCGCCGTATCTGCACCGGACGCTGGCGGACATGAAGCCGATGTGGTGCGAGCCGCAGGCGGCACTGCTGTATGCCGGACTGCCGGCCGGAACGCAGATCCGCAATCCGGGGCTGGCGGCGACGCTAAGGGCGATCGCGCTGGATGGGGCGCGGAGTTTCTATGAGGGTGAGACGGCTTACCGGATCGCCACCGAGGTGAACCGCGCCGGCGGGATTCTGACCGCGGCCGACCTTGCGGGGTATCAGGCGCTGCGCCGGGCGCCGGTCAGCTTCGCGCTGGGGGAGATGACGGTGCATGGCGGCCCCCTGCCCTGCTACGGCGCGATCTCGGCGGGGCAGATTGTCGGCATTGCCGCCGCGCTGGGATTGACCGGACTGGGCGTGCTGCCGGACCTCGAGGCGGTGCATATCCTGGCGACCGCCGGCAGCCTGGCGCGGGCCGATCGGGCGCCGTATCAGGACCCGGCGGCCGGCACGGTCGATGTCGTCCATATGCTCGACCCCAGTTACCTCGCCGGGAGGGCGAAGCTGTTCGATCCGGCGCATCTGCCGGCGTCGCATCCGGCCGGACCGGAACGGGGCGGCAGCATGACGAGCCATCTGTCGATCGCCGACGGGCGCGGGCAGATGCTGGCGATGACCACAACGATCAACCAGAATTTTGGGGCGCAGCTCTCGGTCGGCGGGTTCTACCTGAACAACGTGATGACCAATTTCGCGGCGAATCCGAAGCCAGGCACCCCGAACGCGATGGCCCCCGGGCTGCGGGCACGGACGACGATCGGCCCGAGCATCGTGCTGGATTCTTCCGGCAATCCGGTGGCCGCGTTGGGGGCCGGAGGCGGCTACCGGATCATCGGCTACGTCGCCAATGCGCTGTTGCGGATTGCCGGCGGGATGAAGGACCCGGCGGCGATCCTGCGGGCGCCGCATGCGATGAACTGGGATGGCACCACGGAAATCGAGCCGCCTTTGGCGCATCTGCGGGAGGCGCTGGACGCGCGTGGGCATAGCGTGCAGGTGCGCCGACTGGATGGAGCGACGCAACTAGTGCTCGCCGATGGCGGCGTGATGCGGGCGTTTGGTGATCTGCGCCGGGACGGAGCCGGGATGGCCCTTGTCTGAGTCTGCGCTCTCCGCGCCGGTCAAACGGTTCCTGACCGGGCTGGGGTTCAGTGTGAAGGGCGAGATCGATGGCTGCGACATTGTCGCGATCCATCATGGAGCGCCGCCGCTGCTGGTGATTGCGGAGTTGAAGCTGGGGTTGTCGTTCGAACTGATCCTGCAGGCTGTGGATCGGTTGACCGCGGCCGATGAGGTCTGGCTGGCGGTGCCGCAGACGCGCAAGGGGCGCGACCGGGACCGGCGGGCGCGGCGGCTGTGCCAGTTGCTGGGGGTTGGGTTGCTGACGGTCAACCTGAAGACCGGGCATGTGGAGCCGGAGTGCCGGCCGGGGCCGTATCGGCCGCGGTTGGACAAGGCCTGGCGGAGCAAGCTGGTGCGGGAGTTCGAAAACCGGCGCGGCGATCCGATGGAGGGGGGCATCAGCCGACGGCGGATCATGACAGCGTATCGGCAGACATGCCTGGCGCTGGCCGCCGCCTTGCAGGCGGGGCCGATGCGGCCGCGGGATCTGGCGGAGGTTTCAGCGAAGGCAGGGGTGATGCTGCGGGCCAATGTTTATGGCTGGTTCGAGCGGACGGCGCCGGCGACGTATGGGTTGACGAAGCTGGGGGCGCAGGAGGTTGCGCATTTTCTGGCGGCGGAGGAGGCTGCGGGCAAAGCAGGAGGCTCCGATGGCGTTCAAGGTTCTGACCGGTAATTTTTCGCACGAGACCAACACCTTCAACATCGTGCCGACGACGCTGGCGCATTTCCGGGTGCTCAATGCCAACGAGATTCCCGGCGCGCGGCGGGGCACACGCACCGATCTGGGGGCGACGTTCGAGGCGGCGGATAAGTATGGCTGGAGCCTGATCCATCCGGTGGCCGCGGGGGCCAATCCGTCGGGGATCATCACGCGGGAGACCTATGAGGATCTGGCCGGGAGGTTACTGGAGGGCGCGGAGGGGATCGACGGGGCGCTGCTGCATCTGCATGGGGCGATGGTGGCGGAGGGGATCGAGGACGGCGAAGGCGAATTGCTGCGCCGGTTGCGGGCGATCGTGGGGCCGGATGTGCCGGTGATCGTGACGCTCGATCTGCATGGCAACATCACCCAGGCGATGGCCGACAACGCCAACGCGCTGCTGGCGGTGCGGACCTATCCGCATATCGACCATTACGAGCAGGCCTGGCGGGGCGCCGATCTGCTGGAGCGAGCGATGCGGGGGGAAATCCGGCCGGTGACGGTGATTGCCAAGCGGCCGATGCTGAAGGGGCTGGATGGCGGGCGGACGCAGGCCGGGCCGATGCGCGAGTTGATCGATCGCGGCATCGCGCTGGAAGAAGCGGGCAAGGCGCTGGTGGTGAGTGTTTGTTCGGGGTTCACGGCGGCGGATATTCGCGACATCGGGCCTTCGGTGACGGTGACGACCGATGGGGCCGACCCGGCGGGGCAGGCGATTGCCGAGGAGTTCATGGATTATGCCTGGGCGACGCGGGAGTTCACGTCGGTGCGGCATCATACTCTGGCCGAGGCGTGTGCCTATGCGAAGGCGGGCGAAGGCAAGCATGACCGGCCGCTGGTGATGGCCGATGTGACGGATAATCCGGGGTCGGGGCATTACGGCGACGCGACGAATTTTCTGCGGGCGATGATTGCGGCCGATCTGCAGAACGCGGCGTTCTACGCGATGTTCGACCCCGAGGCGGTGCAGCAGGGGATCGCGATCGGCGTGGGCAATAGCGGGACCATTACGCTTGGCGGCAAGCATGATGCCGGGGCCGGTGGGGCGCCGCTGGTGCTGACCGGGCGGGTGGTGACGCTCAGCGATGGCAAGCTCCGGGCGTTCGGGCCGATGGGCGGCGGGGTCTGGCGCAATCTGGGGCCGTCGATGCTGTTCCGGGTGGGAGGGATCGAGATCATGGCGATCACCTTGAACAGCCAGGCGACCGATCTGGCGCAACTGACCTCGCTGGGCTGCGATCCCACGCGCAAGGACAGTATCGCGGTGAAATCCAATCACCATTTCCGGGCTGCGTTCACGCCGATTGCGCGGGAAATCATCACGGTGAATGGCGGCGGGCTCGGCGACAAGATATTGACGGGTGGTACCTATCTGAATGCGCGCCGGCCAATCTGGCCGCTGGATGATTTGACCAGAACCTGAGTATATACACCCATGGTTGCGGGCTGTTATTTACATGGTCTGAAGGTCATTTCAGACGTAACATGCAAGTAGCATCCCGCACCGGGATATGCTTTGGAAACAGTACAATGAACTCCATGATGATGGGTGGCGCGGTGTTCGTGCTGCTTGGTCTGGCCGGTATCGCCGTACCCTATTTCACCACGCAGCAGACGCACGAAGTTGCGAAGATCGGTGATCTGAAGATCAGCGCCACCGAGGAGACCGGGCATTCGGTCCCGATCCTGGTTTCCGGCGGCGCGATCGCGCTGGGGCTGGTGCTGATGGGTGCCGCGATGATGCGCAAAACCTGAGGCAATCCGGCTTTCCGCTGCTTCGCGAAATGACGCCGTGATGAAGGGGCCGTCCGCCCATCATCACGGCCTATCCGGCTGCTGCAAGCAACGGCGCCAGCGAGCGATATTCCGCCGCACGCGGTGTATTGGGGCGCCAGGCGAAGCCTAGGGTGCGCGAGGCCCCTTCCCCACCGATCGGCCGCAACGCCAGATTCGTTCCCGCGGTGACCCCGGCATCGATGGCAATCCGCGGCAGCAGCGTTACGCCAAGCCCGCCAGCGGCCATCTGCGCCAGGGTGTGCAGCGAGGTGGCGGCAAAATCGTCCAGTCCACCCGGCGGCGACTCGCCACGCGCCAGGCCACAGGCGCTCAGCGCCTGATCGCGTAGGCAGTGCCCGTCCTCCAGCAACAATAGTTTCTGCATGGCCAGGGTTGCCGGGGGAATAATGTCGAGCAGCGCCAACGGATGATCCTGCGGCATCGCCGCAAAGAACGGGTCGCGTGTGACGGCAAACGTGTCGGCACCCGCGCAGGTGCACGGCAGTGCCAACAGGATCAGGTCCAACTTCCCATCCAGCAGTTGCGCGGTGATGCGGTCGGTCAGGTCTTCGCGGATGAATAGCCGAAGATCGGGAAACGCTTCGCGCAAGGCCGGCATCAGCCGGGGCAGCAGGAACGGGCCAATGGTCGGGATCACACCCAGCCGCAGCGGGCCAGTCAAAGTCGCGCGGGCGGCATTGGCGGCCTCGGGGATCGCCGTCAACGCCATCAACGCGGTTCGGGCTCGCCCGACGAGGTCGAGTCCAAGCGGGGTGAACACCACCCGCTTGCCGGCCGCACGGTCGAGAATCCGCGCATCAAGCAGGCGCTCAAGCGCCAGTAGGCCGGCCGACAATGTGGATTGCGTCACCGCGCAGGCATCGGCCGCGCGGCCGAAATGGCCGTGTTCGGCCAGGGCGAGCAGGAAACGCAGCTGTTGCGGCGATGGCAGGGCGATCATTCTGTCAGACTATCCAAAATGATCGATTTTATCGATTAAAATATAGAAATTTATTAATTGGACTGTTTTGCCGCAACGCAGCAATACCCCGGCAGCCGAGGCGCCCGCCCCGGCGCCCATGCAGGAGACCGAGCGCACATGCTGACCGTTGGCGATACCTTCCCGACATTCGACCTCACCGCCGTCAAGGGCGGGGCCGAAGGCCTCAAACTGGCCAGCGCCTTCACCCAGATCACCTCGGCCAGCGATGCCGGCAAGTGGAAGCTGGTGTTCTTCTGGCCGAAGGACTTCACCTTTGTCTGCCCAACCGAGATCGTGGCGTTCGGCAAGCTGGCCGGCGATTTCGCCGACCGCGACACCGTGGTCTATGGCGTGTCGACCGACAGCGAGTTCGTGCACATGAACTGGCGCCTGCATCACGATGATCTGCGCGACCTGCCGATCGCCATGCTGGCCGACATCAAGCGCGAGCTGTCGACGGCGTGCGGCATCCTGGACAAGAACGCCGGCGTGGCGCTGCGCGCGACGTTCATCGTCGATCCGCAGGGGATCATCCGCTTCGCCTCGGTGAACGACCTGTCGGTCGGGCGTAATCCGCAGGAAGTGATGCGGGTGCTCGACGCGTTGCAGTCCGACGAGTTGTGCCCCTGCAACTGGCACAAGGGCGAAGACGTCCTGCGTCCGGCGGCCTGACCTGCTGCCGCCCTCCGGGGTCCGGGGGGCGGCACACACTCTTAAGGATACCACGATGTCGATCGAGACCTTGAAGGCAGCCCTGCCGGACTATGCCAAGGACATCAAACTGAACCTGGGTTCGCTGGCCAACGAGACATTACTGACCCCGCAGCAACTGGCCGGCACCTTCGTCGCCAGCGCACTGGCCTCGCGCAACGCCGCAGTGACGGCGGCGATCATGGCCGAATTCGGCACCAAGCTCTCGGCCGAGGCGCTCAACGCCGCGAAGGCGGCGGCTGCGGTGATGGCGATGAACAACGTCTACTACCGCTTCGTGCATCTGGTCGGCGGCGAATACGCCACCATGCCGGCACGGCTGCGGATGAACGTGATCGGCCGTCCGGGTGTGGAGAAAGCGGATTTCGAGCTGTGGTCGCTGGCGGTTTCGGCGGTGAACGGCTGCGGCATGTGCATGGAAAGCCATGAAAAGGCGGTGCACGAGGCCGGGCTGACCCGCGAGCAGGTACAGGCCTCGGTGCGGATCGCCGCGGTGGTGCATGCGGTGGCTGCAGTGCTCGACGGCGAGGCCGCACTGGCCGCGTGAACTTCAGGCTTCATTAACCAGCGCGACGGATGATGCGGGCTCACCGTTTGGGACTCGCATGTCCGTCATAGCTGCCTCACCGCCCGCTGCTGAGCCGTCCGGCCGGGACAGGTTCCTCGCATTTGCCTTTGCGGCCGCCGAGATGCTGGTGGAGACCGGTCCGGACGGGGTGATCTGCTTCGCCGCCGGTGCCTTCCGCCTGCGCTTCGGCATCGACGGCGGCTCCTTTGTCGGCCGCCATATCGCCTGCCTGGTGGCGCCGGGCGATCAGACCGGCTTCGCGATGGCCATGTCGGCGCTGCATCTGCGCGGCCGGATTGCGCCGGTTGTGCTGCGCACCGCCGATACGGCGCAGACACCTTCCACCTTCGCGGCGATGCTGATGCCCGGCCCGCCGGCGCGCATTTGCTTCACCTTGGGCCTGGTGCCGATCGCACAGCCGGAACAGCCGAACGGGGCGCCGCCTGTGCAGGACGGCAACCGGTTTGGCCGCGAGGCAGAGGCGTTGCTGCGCGCGGGAACGCCGGGCACGCTGGGCTTGCTGGAATTCAAAGGCTGGGCGGCGGCGCGCGAGCGCATGTCGCCGGACGTGCACCGGGCGCTGCGCGCCAGCATCGCCGAGATCCTGGGTGCAAGTGTGCCAGGGGCGATCACCGGGGAAATCAGCGAAGGCCGGTTCGGCGTAATCGCGCCGCGTGACGGAGATATCAATGCGATGGTGGTGGAATTGGAAAAACTGCTGCGTACCACCTCGGCCGGGCGCAGCGCGCGCATCGAGCGCACCGGGGTAAAACTGGAGGCGGGCGGGCTGGCAGCTCCGCAAGCAGCACGGGCCCTGCGCTACGCGCTCTCGCGCTTTGCCGATGGCGGAACCGAGGCGGCCGCAGCCAGCGGTGTCAGCGGCGGGCTCGCCGGTATTATCGCGCAGGCCGATCTGCGGGCGCAGAGCATGCGCGAGGCGTTGGAGAACCGGCGCTTCCGGCTACATTTTCAACCTGTGGTGCGGATGACCGATCGCAGCGTGCATCACTACGAAGCCCTGCTGCGGCCGATCCCGACTCCGGGCAACCCGGCGCAGACAACGCAAGATTTCGTCACCTTCGCCGAGGCGGTGGGGCTGTCGGAAACACTGGACTGGGCGGTGCTGGAGGAAGCGCTGGACGCGCTGCGGGCCGTGCCGGCGACGGTGGTGGCGGTGAATGTCTCCGGCCTATCGATGCAGAGCGTGGCGTTCCGCCAGCGGGTGCTGGCGCGGGTGACCGAGTTGCAGCCGCTGCTGGCACGCAAGGGGCACGGCCGGCTGATGGTGGAGCTGACCGAAACCGCTGAGATTGAGGATATGGCCGGGGCCGCAGCGAGCATCGCGCAACTGCGGGCGATCGGCGTCCCAGTGTGCCTGGACGATTTCGGCGCCGGTGCGGCGGCGTTCCGCTACCTGAAGGAATTCCAGGTCGACTACGTGAAGATCGACGGCGGCTATGTGCGTGCGGCATTGGGCAGTGCGCGCGAGCGGGGGTTCGTGTCCTCGATGGTGGAACTGGCGCATTCGGTGAACGCGGTGGTGGTTGCCGAGATGATCGAGACCGAGGAACAGGCGGCGCTGATGCGCGCGCTGGGTGTCGAGTTGGGTCAAGGCTGGCTGTTCGGGCGGCCGGGCGTGCTGCCGGGCCCGCGGCGGTAGCGGAAAAGCATATGGCTTATCGCTGAGACCGCGCGATACTCGGGGTATCTGGGCCGCGGCCCTTTGCTTGTCCGGGAGATCCTGATGCGCGGTTTCGGCCAGTCCCTGCGTGACGCCTGGCGTCTTGCCCTACCCTATTTCGTCTCCGAGGAGCGCTGGTCGGCGCGCGGGCTGTTTGCCATCGTGCTGTCGATGCGGCTGGTGATGGTGGCGATGGGCGTACTGCTCAGCTACTGGAACCGTGCCTTCTTCAATGCGCTGCAGGAGAAGGACTGGGACAGCTTCATCTCGCTGCTGTTCAGCTACAAGCTGACGCCAGGCGGCGTGCTGCCGGGATTTGTGTTCGTCGCAGCGCTGTTCGTGATCGTGGCGATCTACCGGTTATACCTGAACCAGTGGCTCACCATTCGCTGGCGGCGATGGATGACCGAGCGGTTGATGGCACAGTGGCTGAGTGGGCAGGCCTATTGGCGGATCGGCCTGGCCGCGGATACCGCGCGGGCCTATGGCACCGACAACCCGGACCAGCGCATCGCCGAGGATGTGCGCGATTTCATCGACGATACTCTGAGCCTCGGCATCGGGCTGGTTTCGGCCGTGGTCTCGTTGGTGAGCTATGTCGCCATTCTGTGGTCGCTGTCCGGTGCGCTGGAGGTGTTTGGCGTCTCGGTGCCGGGATACATGGTGTGGGTGGCGGTGGCCTACGCGGTGGTGGGCACATGGTTGACGCATCTGGTGGGACGCAAGCTGGTGCCGCTCCGCTTCCAGAAGCAGCGGGTGGAAGCGGATTTCCGCTTTGCCCTGGCTCGCATCCGGGAAAACCTGGAGGGGATCGCACTGTCGCGCGGCGAGGCGCAGGAGCGGGCCAATCTGACGACGCGATTCCGGGCGCTGATCGGCAATTGGCGTGAAATCATGGAGCGGACGAAGAAGCTGACCACGCTGACGGCAGCGTATGATCAGGCTTCGGTGGTGTTTCCAATCGTGGTGGCGGCCCCTCGGTATTTCTCCGGCGCTCTGCCGCTCGGAGGGTTAACGCAAACCTCCGGCGCGTTCGGGCAGGTCGAGGGCGCGCTGAGCTGGTTCGTGCACGCCTATTCCAGCCTAGCCGGCTGGCGGGCAACGGTAGACCGGCTGGCGGCATTCCAGCGCGCAATCGAGGCCGCGCAGGCGCATAACGGCGGGGTGCGACTGCATCCGGCGGAGTTCGTGGAACTGGAGAAAGTCAGCCTGTCGCTGCCGGGCGGGCAGGCGTTGCTGAGCGACGCGTCGCTGCGCTTGGAGCCGCACCAGTCCGTGGTAGTCACCGGCCGGTCTGGAACAGGCAAATCGACCCTGTTTCGGGCCCTGGCCGGAATCTGGCCGTTCGGCGGCGGCGATGTCTCGCGACCACCGGATGCGCTGTTCCTGCCGCAACGGCCCTATCTGCCTCTCGGCACCTTGCGGCAGGCGGTCTGCTATCCCGCGGCCCCCGAGGCACACCCGGATGGCGAGGTGCGCACCATGCTCGAGGAGGTCGGGCTCGGGCATCTGATGGACCGGCTGGACCAGGACGAGCCCTGGTCGCAGCGGCTATCGGGCGGCGAGCAGCAGCGGCTGGCGATCGCGCGTGCGCTGCTGGCCCGGCCGTCCTGGCTGTTCATGGACGAGGCGACGGCGAGCCTGGACGCGGAGGGCGAGGCTGAACTCTACGACCTGCTGCGCCGGCGGCTGCCCGAGACAACACTCGTTTCCATCGCCCATCGTGCCTCGGTAGCCGCGATGCACGAGCGCCAGCTGGTGTTGGCCGGCGGCTATTTAAGGGACAAGATGTAGGCGACCAGCGGATTGATATTAGCGTCCGACAGCTCGAAATTCGGCATCCGCCCGTGCGGCTGGCGCAGGAAGCCGCGCAACCGGTCCGCCGTGGTGGTCGGTCGGCGGGCGATCTCGGGGAAACCAGGGATGGTGTCCTTTGTGGGCGCCGTGGCGGAGACCTGATGGCAGGAACTGCACCAAGTCTGCGCGATCTCCCCACCGCGGGCAATCTCGGGCGATTGCGCGCCAGCGGCGGCGGGCAGCAGGATTGCGGCGGCGAGCAGCAGGTTTCTCATGGAGTCTCCGGGGCTGAAGGGATCAGGTGTGCGGCAATGGGGGCGAGTTCCTCGGGCCCGAGGGTCTCGTGCGCCAGTAAGTCGGCCGCGGTGCTGTCTAGCAAAGCGCGGTTGGCCGTCAGAATGGACACCGCTCGTTTAAAGGCATGGTCAATCAGGCTGCGCACCGCGGCGTCGATCGCATCGGCGGTCTGCTCGCCGTAATGTCGCTGCGACCAGTCGCCCCCAGGTGTCTCCATCACATGCTGGCTCTGCGTCTCGTAAGCAACCTGGCCAAGGCCGGCATCCATGCCAAACCGTACCACCATGTTGCGCGCAATGTCGGTAGCCTTGGCGAGATCGTCGCCCGCGCCGGTGGAAATGTCCGGAAACACCAAACTCTCGGCCGCACGCCCGGCCAGCAGCACGGTCATCCGGTCCACCAGTTCGCGCCGATCCATCAGGAACCGATCCTCCAGCGGCCGCTGCATGGTGTAACCCAGCGCAGCGATCCCACGCGGAATGATCGAGACCTTCTGCACCGGGTCCGACCCCGGCAACGCCATCGCCACCAGCGCATGGCCCATCTCGTGATGCGCAACGATGCCACGCTCATGCGCGTTCAGCACCCGGCTGCGCTTCTCCAATCCCGCGACGATGCGTTCAACAGCCTGGGTAAAGTCCTCCAGCGTCACGTTCTCGCCGCCCCGGCGAGTGGCAAGCAAAGCAGCCTCATTAACCAGATTCGCAAGATCGGCGCCGGAAAACCCAGGCGTCAGCGCTGCCACCGCATCCAGCGCCACCTCAGGGGCAATGCTGATCTTGCGAACATGCACCCGCAGAATGTCGATGCGCCCGGACTTGTCCGGCCGGTCAACCAGCACCTGTCTATCGAAGCGGCCAGCCCGCAGCAAGGCAGGGTCCAAAATCTCCGGCCGATTGGTCGCCGCCAGCAGCACCACCCCAGATTCGGTATCAAACCCGTCCATCTCGCTCAGCAACTGGTTGAGCGTCTGCTCCTTCTCGTCATGCCCCCCGCCACCGAGCGCCGAACTGCCACGGGCCCGGCCCAGCGCGTCCAACTCGTCGATAAACACAATGCAAGGCGCGCTCTGCCGCGCCTGCACGAACAGGTCGCGCACCCGCGCCGCACCAACACCAACAAACATCTCGACAAATTCAGACCCGGAAATCGAAAAGAACGGCACCCCGGCCTCGCCGGCGACCGCGCGGGCCAGCAAGGTCTTGCCAGTGCCGGGCGGCCCAACCAACAGCACCCCCTTCGGCATCCGCGCGCCAAGCCGCCCATGCGCGGCAGGATCTTTCAGGAACGAGACAACCTCGGCCAGTTCGGCCTTCGCCTCGTCAACCCCGGCAACGTCCGCGAACGTCACCTTGATATCCTTCTCAACAAACACCTTGGCGCGGCTTTTGCCGATCGACATCAGCCCGCCAACGCCTCCCTGCCCCGCCATCGGGCGGATCAGCACGAACCAGATCAGCAGAAACCCCAGCGACGGCAACAGCCAGCCGATGGCCGAGGCCAGCAGCCCCGGCGCCGGTTCGCCCGCAAATGCCACCTTAAGCCCGCTCAGCTTGTCAGCGATGTCGCCGGGCACCCGGACGGTCGCAAACCGCGCCGGTTCGCCTGATTTGGCGTCCTTCAGCGTCCCGGTAATCTGCGTCGGGCCAACAACTAGGTCATCAAGCTTGCCGTGATCAAGCAACTCGACAAACTCGCTGTAGCGCAGGGTCTTGGTCTGGCTGGAGGCAACAAAGTAATCCTGCACCAGCATGATGCCGAACACCGCGGCGATGATGTACCAGAAATTGATGTGGTGCTCGCGCTTGATCTCCAACATGCGTCTCCATCGCCCGGCGGGCTTCTTCATAGCGCCTCGCGCCGGCTTCGGGAAATGCGGCTTCTGCTCACGCCGACCCTCTCCTCCGTAATCCCCGCTTAAAACCCCGAGACCCGCGCCGCCTAACTATCCGCGCTCTGCGGGCTCCAAAGCCCGCCATCCCGCACCAGCCCAATCTGGTACGTATACAGATCCGGCCGATACAGGCTGTCGATCGCCTCGATCACCCGCCCCTCCGCATTGAACACCTGTCGGCGCACCCACAGCAGCGCCGCCCCGATCTCCACCTGTAACCGAGGCGCCACCGTCGCGTCGGCCAGAATCGCCGAGATCGTCTGCTCCGCCCGCGCGATCCGCTCATGCTGCTCCAGCAAGGCCAACAGCGGCTTCTCCGCCATGTCGTCCCGCCCGAACCGCCGCCCGACATCCTCCGGCACCCAGGTCGTCAGGTGCGAGAACGGCACCCCCTCCGTGCTGCGCACCCGCACCGCCCGCAGCACGCTCGCCCCCGGCACCACCCCCAGCAACCCCGCCACCTCCGCCGTCGCCGGCACATAATCGAACTCCAGCAGCCGCACCTGGGTGCGCAGCCCCATCGTCAACAAATTCTCCAGCAGCCCGCGCAGATTGTCCCGCTGTGGCGCCGCCGCCCCCGGCGCCCGCGCATAGGTCCCCGCCCCCCGCTTGCGCCGGATCAGCCCGTCCCGCTCCAGCATCTCCAGCGCCCGGCGCACGGTGATCCGGCTCACCCGGAAATCGGCGGCAAACTCGTGCTCCCCCGGCATCTTTACCGCCGGATCGAACCGCCCTTCCTCCACCTGCTGGCGCAGCACCAGATACACCCGGTGGTACAGCGGCAACGGCAGGCCTGCCTCGTCCATCCGCGCAGCACTCCTAGGTTCCGCCTCCTCCATGCCCGCTCCCCCCTCCCGCATCAAGCTCCGGATTGACAGCCCAGCGCTAAGGTTGTCTTTCACATAGAACAACTGGGGTAGGACATCATGCACGCACTCAAAACCCGCCTCGCCGGCCCGACCCCGCTTCTGGCCCCCGGCGTCTATGATCCGCTCACCGCCGCCATGGCCGAGGAAGCCGGTTTCGAGGCCGCCTACCTCTCCGGCGCCCAGATCGCCTACACCAGCCTCGGCGCCCCCGATCTCGGCATCGTCTCGATGACCGAAGTCGCCAACGTCATCTCCCGCATCCGCGAACGCACCGCCATCCCCCTGATCGTCGATGCCGACACCGGCTTCGGCAACGCGCTCAATGTCCAGCGCACCGTCAAGGTGTTCGAACGCGCCGGCGCCGACGTGATCCAGCTCGAAGACCAGACCTTCCCCAAGCGCTGCGGCCATCTCGCCGACAAAAAGCTGATCCGCTCCGCCGAAATGGCCGGCAAGATCCGCGCCGCCTGCGACACGCGACAGAACGCCCTGATCATGGCCCGCACCGACGCCATCGCCGTCGAAGGCTTCGACGCAGCCCTCGACCGCGCCCAGGCCTATCTCGAAGCCGGCGCCGACATCCTGTTCATCGAGGCCCCGGAAAACCTCGATCAGATGCACGCCCTCTGCGGCCGCTTCGCCTCGCGCGTCCCCTGGCTCGCCAAC